>JANYGC010000095.1 GCA_025359425.1 Sphingomonadaceae bacterium | reverse complement strand
TTGTGGTCGGCTGCCTTACGAAGCCAGACCACAGCTGCGGCATCGTCCTCGGCGACACCATGGCCGGTCAGCAGCAGCCTTGCCAACTGCACTTGCGACCCCGCATCGCCTTGCGCCGCTGCAAGTGCACTGTAGCGGGCGGACTCCGCTTTGTCGGCAGGCGCGCCGACGCCGAGTGCATAGACGACTGTGCCGAGCGTCGCTTGCGCGAGGAGCGAGCCTGGCGCGCCCTTATCGGCGGCGCTTTTCAAATATCCGATGGCTTCGGGCGCTTGGGTATCGTCGGTGATCGCCATGATCGAATAGAAGCCGAAGAGCGCCTCACCATAGCTATCACCTTGGGCCGCCGCTTTCTTGACCCAATCAAGCGCTGCTGCGCGATCGACGGGGCCACCCAACCCGTCATGCAGCATATACCCATATTGCGACTGTCCACCCGGATGACCGAGCTTTGCTGCCTGGCCAAACCAGCGCCGCGCACTGGCATCGTTGCGCGGTATGCCGTCGAAACCAGTGTAGAGTATGCGCCCGAGATTAAACGCCGAAAGCGCGTGTCCCGCCGTCGCTTCGGCCTCCAGTCGAGTCGCAAGCGCGGCGGGGCTTTCCTGCCTGTGAATCGTAAAGCTGTAGGTTGCGACAATGCTGCGCGGGCCGTCTGATCGATAGCTGCCTGAGCCAGTTCCGCCGCTTGCTGCCGACGATCCTGTGTCGCCACTGCCCGATGCCGAATTCCCGCCGCTGCCGCTATAACGCCCGGAATCGGCTTGCTGACGCTGCTGACTATCGAAATTGGCCCGATCATTCGCAGCTGCACTCGCCCGCATATCGGCCATCATATTTTGGCGATTGGCTTCGTCGCTGGCAGGGTCGGCCCAGGCTGGTGCGACGACACATACGCCTGCCAAAACAACTACGGCGAACGCCGACAATCGGAACGAACGAACGCTATAGGGCATTGATACCTCCCGGTTACGATTGTCTGCGAAATACGTTGCTCAACGTCTGCTCTGGAGTGCCACTTCCAAGGCCCGGCTGAAATCAAAAAGGTTGCCATGATATTGGGCGAGGAATCCCTTGAGGACACTTGCCGCCTGCGCTTTGCTTGCTTCCCAGTGGCAACCACCGACTGTCTGGTCGGTGGCTTGAAGCATACCCGATTCTTCGGAGACATTCCGGAAACGCCTTGTCATTGAGTCTTCGTCGGCGCTGTCGGCGGGAAAAGCTTCGGCATAGTAGTTCCTCGAATTTCCGTCTTTGTGGAGCTGGCAGGTCATGTAGCCGGGCTGTGCCATCGCTGCTGACGGGGCGAGCGCCGCGAGGCCAGTGACAGCGCAGGCGATCAATAAGGTTCTCCGCGAGTTCATGTAACTATCCTTTCAGCGCGCGGACGGAACGCCCGCATTCAGCAACAGCTCGTTTTACGAACGCCCTTTATCGACCCGCGACCAGCGTCGAAACGATCGCGCCATTGGCGCGCTTGATGACGTCAAGCGCTGGCCGCGTGAAGAGCGCAGGCGTCGTCGTGATCGTCCAGTCGCCGGGAGCACCCGTGTCGGGACCGATATCGGCGTCTGATATCACCGGTTGCTGAAGCGTGAGCAATGTCGGAAACCCGCCTGAATGGGTATTCCAGACGCGCACCGTCGTCGCCGGATCGATCAGGGTTCCTGCTGCGACGGCGGCACCTTTTTCAAACCCGGCTGATACCCGCTTTCCAAATCCCCGGCGATCGCCGGAAGTGCTGTAGACTGCGTAATCAACAACTATTGAAACCGCGAGCACATAAGTATTGGCATCACGGGCAACATAGGCCGAGCGTTTGTAGGCCTGCGATGTCGCGGCCATATTCGCCAGCAGATTTAGTTGGTGAAACATGCCACCGCTTTGGCGCTTCTTGGTGTCGCCGGACATGGGGTAAACAGCCATCCCCGTGGGGGCCAGATAGGTACCGAAGCGGCCCTGGAATCCGTTCGGCATACTGGTCCAAGTGGAAATTTCGGGCGCTGCGGCAAGCAGAGCAGCATGGTCAATGACTTCGAACCCGGCGACTTTCA
>JANYGC010000052.1 GCA_025359425.1 Sphingomonadaceae bacterium | reverse complement strand
TATAGCGAATTTGGCGACGCTTGCAAGCACCGACCGCCGTACTGGCAACGACACAGGGGAGAAGACAATGTTGTTACCCACTACACTCTGCATGGCGGCCGCAGCGGCCATCATCAACTTCTGGCTGGCGATGCGCTGCGGCCAGGTTCGCACCAAGGAAAAAATCAGCATCGGCACCGGCGGCAGCGACCTAATGGAACGGCGCATGCGCGCCCAGCTGAACTTCGTGGAGAATACGCCGTGGATCCTGGCGCTGATCGCCGGAATCGAACTTGCGGGCAAAGGCAGCGGCTGGCTCGCGATCGTCGGCGCGGTCTATATGCTGGGCCGCGTTGCGCATGGCCTGGGCATGGACGGCACCAACTTTGGCGTCGGCCGCACGATTGGCACGGTAACGACCATGCTGACTCAGCTCGGTCTGGCAATCGTCGGTGTGCTCGTCGCAACCGGCTACATATAAGCAATCAGCTCAGCGCGTAATCGCTGACAAAGGCGTTGACCTGTCTTTCCCGGCCGAATGTGCTGGTTGGCCCATGGCCGGGAAGGAAGGTCACGTCATTGCCCAGGGGCCACAGCTTCTGGGTGATTGCGTCGATCAGATCCTGGTGATTGCCGCGCGGGAAATCGGTCCGCCCGATCGAACCTGAAAAGATCACATCGCCGACAACCGCAAAATGCGACGGGGCGTGATAGAACACGACGTGGCCCGGAGTATGTCCGGGGCAATGGATCACGTCGAGCTCAAGCTCGCCGACCGTGACCTTGTCGCCATCCTTGAGCCACCGGTCAGGCTCGAAACTTTCGGCATGCATCCCGTATTTACCGCCATCCTCGGCCAGCTTGTCGATCCAGAACCGGTCATCCTCGTGCGGGCCTTCGATGGCCAGGCCCAGCTCCTTGGCGAGGATCCCAGCCTGTCCGCAGTGATCGAGATGGCCGTGCGTGACGAGCAGCTTCTCGAGCGTAACACCGACTTTCTCGACCGCGCTCTTGATCTTGTCGAGCTCACCGCCCGCATCGATCACTGCGCCGCGCATCGTCTTGGTGCACCAGATCAGCGAGCAGTTCTGCTGCAGCGGCGTGACGGGAATGATGCCGACGCGCATCGGGGGTTCGGGTGTGTTGGTCATTCCGGGTGAATACCCGCAGCCGCGCACCGCGAGCAACCGCTTTATCGAGGCTGCAAAATGCCGCCCGAAGTTTCGCAGAAAAAACAGGTTTATGGCGCTTATTTACAAGACGCAATCGGTCCGACCCTGCACTGAGCGCCAAGCTGCTCGCGCTGACTGGCTTTGGGGACCAAACCGATGAAAAATTCCAGCATTGTACATTGCACCATTGCCGTCTTGGCAGCCAGTGCGGCGTTCGTCGCCATCACGCCCGCAAGTGCCAATATGATTGGCGCGTGGAATTATGATTCGACGCCCACGCTTTGCTCGATCGGGACCAAGGGGAACACGGGCAAAATGATCATGCTGTACACTGCCAGCGGTGCCAGCGGCATGCTGGTGGTCCCCGATGACCAGTCTTCGCTCTCCCCCGGCCACGATTACCCGGTCAAGATCAGCATCAATGGATCGGCGGATTCGGCTTTGACTTCCTCTGCCATCAAATTCGGCGGCGCGACCGTGTTGCTTGTCGAGATCAAAGTTGCCGGGATTGCCGCTGGCGAAGCTGATGGCTTTGCGATGCGGGTCAAAATGAATGACAAGCCGGTGTTCGACAAGGACATGCACGGCTCGAAAGATGCCTTCGCAGCCTTCGTCGGATGCACCAAGACTTTGACCAAGTGATCGCGAGGTCGGCCCGGCGCTGGTGCAGCGCATTGGCGATGCTTGTCGTTGTGCTGGCCGCGGCGCCTGCCAGCGCGGGGGAGATGTATTCCAAATTCAAGATAGATGCGCTGCACAAATGGTCGATCGGCAAATGGACCATCTGGGCGATGCCCAACCACGTTTGCCTGGCGATGGATCAGGAAATCAACTTCGAGAAACCTCAATTTTGGGGGTTTATTATTAAAAACGGTCTGGACGTGGAGATGTTTTTTGGAAGCATCGAAAACCCCCAGCCACAGACAGTCCAGATAACATTCAATTCCGGCAAACCGGTTAGCTTCCCGGCACGCGTTGAGCCAATGGATGGCGCGAATGCCTATGTCATTCCGTACGATCTGGAATACGTCTGGCTCATGCAAGACGACGTCGACGTCGACGTTTTTACTGGCGGTAACCGCGTTTTCTCGGGCTGGACCAAAGTGATGGGCAAAGTCGCCGAGGGTCTGGAAAAGTGCGATAACTGGAACCAGGCGCATTCCCCAGCATGACCCGAACAGGATTGTCAGCCTTTTGAGTTCGATCTTTGAAAGGACAACCGATGCGTAAATACTATCTGACCGGCCTGCTGGCCGCTTCGCTCATGG
>JANYGC010000037.1 GCA_025359425.1 Sphingomonadaceae bacterium | reverse complement strand
CCGCTGGAATCCGTTCTGTTGCCCGGTCGGTCCAACCGCGCTTTAGCTTTGTAAATTCAGGGCGTTAGCCCGTCACATTACGCCGCGAGAGCGAGTGCTTCGTTGTCGTTGGCACTTATGGGTTTTGAGCCTTGAACGGGTTACTCAGCCCGGGTAAAAACTACGTCTTTCAACACACGTCGATCCTAGTTCGGCCCCGTCATTACCCCTGCGACAACAGGGGAGGTGGTGGAGCCGCCGGGTACCGCCCCCGGGTCCGCTGTGCCTATTGCACGTAACATTTTATCACCATATCCGGGCGAACCCGGCAGGACCTATATAGGCGCTCCAAGCTTAATGTGAAGTGACTGTGTCCCCTCCCGCTTGCGGCAGGGGTATTGGCCTACTTCTTCAGCGCATCGCGGATTTCCGTCAGCAATTCGACTTCGCTCGGCCCGGCCGGCGCCGCAGCGGCTGGCGGGTTCATCCGGTTGGCGAACTTGACCAGCTGGAAGATCACGAAGGCCAGGATCAGGAAGTTGAGGATGACGCTGACCATGTCGCCCCAGGCGAGCACATTGGCCCCGGCTGCCCGCGCGCCCGCCAGCGGCATGCCCGCGGTGACCGTGTCAGCCCCGCCAAGCACCACGTACTTGTTCGAGAAATCGAGCCCGCCGAATATCGCGCCGATCAGCGGCATGATGATATCGTCGGTCAGCGCGGTGACGATCTTGCCGAACGCCGCGCCGATAATCACCCCGACCGCGAGGTCCATCACATTGCCCTTGTTCACGAATTCCTTGAATTCCGATACCATCGACATGACCCGTTTCCCCGATTGCGTTCCCGGTGGCGCGGTCTGCCATAGCCGGCATGACGTCACAACAACCGATTGTTGCCGCCTTATTTACGTCGAGGTGCTTGAACCGGATAACACACACGCTACATTCGCGCTGAGCAGTGGTGGCACCGCCGCCGGGTTAGAGGGATCGGATTGATGACCTACAGTTATTCGAGCATTTTGCCGCGTATCGCCGTAGTGGCGCTGGCTGCGACCAGCTTGGCTGGCTGCGGGGTCAACTCGGTGCCCAAGGCCGAGGAAGTGGCCAAGGCCAAATGGGCCGACGTCCAGGCTGCGTTCCAGGAACGCGCCAATCTCGTTCCCAACCTCGCCGCCGTCGCCAAGGGCGCGGCCGAGCAGGAAAAGGGTATCCTGGTCGGCGTGACCGAAGCCCGCGCCAAGGCCACCAGCATCCAGCTGTCAACCGACGATCTCAAGGATCCGGCCAAGATGAAGGCATTCCAGGAGGCGCAGAACCAGTTGTCCGGTTCGCTGATGGGCTTTGGCCGCCTGCTGGCCAACACCGAAGCCTATCCCGACCTCAAGAGCATCACCAATTACCAGATGCTGCAAAGCCAGCTCGAAGGGCAGGAAAACCGCATCCGCGTGTCGCTGCGCGATTACAACGAGGCGGTGCGGGTCTATAACACCACGATCCGCACCTTCCCCGACGTAATCGGCGCCAAGGTGATCTATGGTGCCAAGCCGATGGTGCCCTACGAAGCCGTTACGCCGGGTGCCAATGTCGCGCCCACCCTCGAAGGCAAGCTCTAGGACACAATCATGAGCGACCAGCCGGGCACCGCCGGGCGTCCGGCCCGGCGCTTTGCGGGATGCGTTATCCCGCTCGCGCTGGCTTCGGTCCTGCTCGTGGTGGCAGTGTTCATGGGCCAGAAGGGAGCGTCCGCTCCGCATCAGACTTTGGCGCAAACCGCGCCGCGTCCGGCGATGGGGCAGGTCGGACAGGTAGTGCAGCCAGCCGGGCCTTCGGTCATTGTGCCGAGCACCGCCGCGACTTCGCTGCCAAACTCCTCGCTCAAGTTCCCCGCACTGACCGGGCCGATTGTCGATCAGGCGAACGTCATTCCCGACGACGAAGAAGCGCGGCTGGCGCAGAAGCTGCTTGCGCTCAAGCAGCAGACTAATCGCGAACTGCAGGTGGTCACATTGGCGAGTCTGGATGGCAACGACATCGCGGACTACGGCTATCAACTGGGGCGCGCCTGGGGCCTCGGTACCAAGGCCAGAGGTAACGCCGCAATACTGATCGTCGCGCCGACCGAGCGGCGGATGCGGATCGAGATCGGCTACGAGCTCGAAGGCACGCTGACCGATGGCCTGTCCTCGTTGATCATCGGCAACGTCATCACCCCCAGATTCAAGGCCGGCGATCTGCCCGGCGGGATCGAGGCAGGCACTGACGCGCTGATCGCGCAGCTGCAACTGCCTCCCGATCAGGCGGCACAGGTCGCAGCGCAGGCCAATGCGCGGCAGGCTGCGGCTCAGAAGGCCGCCAGAAATCAGTTTGATCCGGCATCGTTGATCTGGATCGGCTTCGTCTTGCTGTTCTTCATCCTGCCGATGCTGCGGCGAATGCGCGGCGGCAAGAATTACCGCTCGAGCGGCTTGGGCCAAATTGTCATGTGGAGCGTGCTTGACGGCATGACCCGCGGCGGTGGCGGCGGCGGATCGAGTTGGGGCGGCGGCGGTGGCGGTGGCGGTGGCGGCGGGTCGAGTTGGGGCGGCGGTGGCGGCGGCGGCTTCGGCGGCGGCGGCGCGTCGGGTAGCTGGTAGGAGACGCAGGGTGGCACAGCATCTGGCCTTGACCGAAAGCGACCGCGCCGCGGTGAGCGCTGCCGTAGCCGACGCCGAGGGCCATTCGGCGGGCGAGATCGTGACGATCCTGGCCGAACGCTCGGACAGCTATCACGATGTCGCGCTGCTGTGGTCGGCTTTGGTCGCCCTGCTCGCGCTCGCCGCGCTGGCGATTGCCCCGCAGTTCTACCTCGGCCTGATCGACCGGGTGACCGGTGCGTGGCAGAACGAGTGGCACCCGGGCAAGGTCTTCGCCCTCGCGCTGTTCGCCGCCAGCGCCAAGTTCCTCGGCATGTGGCTGCTGCAATTGTGGCAGCCGCTGCGGCTCTGGCTGGTGCCGGGACCGCTCAAGCACGCCCGCGTCCGCGCCCGTGCCGTCACCAACTTCAAGATCGGCACCGAGCGCCGCACCCATGGCCGCACTGGCGTGCTGATTTACCTCAGCCTCGCCGAACACCGCGCCGAAATTGTCGCCGACGATGCGATCGCCGCCAAGGTTTCGCCCGAAGTCTGGGGAGCGGCGATGGCGACGCTGATCGGCGAGATCCGCGCGGGGCGCCCGGCTGAAGGGCTTGTCGGCGCGGTAACGCAAGTCGGCGCCGTCCTCGCCGAACATTTCCCCCGCGCCGAGGATGATGTGAACGAGCTGCCGGACCGGCTGATCGAGGTCTAGCTGCGATTTGGTTCACCCGAAGGACCAAAGCTGTCGCGCGCGGCGCAGGCGTATCCAATCTATCGGACAGTTGCACCGGCACGATTGCTGATTGATGGGTGCGGCTGCGCCGCATGCGCAACCGCTTCGGTCCTTCGGGTGAACCCATTTCCCAAGCCCGCTTCATCACGTTAACGAGGTCCAATGACCAATCACCTCGACGAACCCGAACGCATCGAATGGCAAGGCAAATTCATCACCGCGCGGACCCGCGGCAAGTGGGAATATGTCACCCGCGCGCGCGGCATTCGCGCCGCTGTAATCCTCGCGATCGATGCCGATGACCATGTCCTGCTGGTCGAGCAGTACCGGGTCCCGCTCGGCAAGGCGTGCCTCGAACTCCCCGCCGGACTGATCGGCGACGATGACAGCGCACCCGATGAGCACCCCGCCCAGGCCGCCGCGCGCGAGCTCGAGGAGGAAACCGGCTACCGCGCGACCCGGATCGAAGTGATCGGCGAATTCTACTCCTCGCCCGGCATGGTCAGCGAGAGCTTCACGCTGGTCCGCGCGCATGGCCTCACCCGGGTCGGCCCCGGCGGCGGAACCGAGAGCGAGGACATCACCGTCCACCGCGTCGCGCGCGCGCACCTGCCGCAATTCGTCGAAATGGCCCGCGCGCGCGGATTGGGGATTGACGTTCGGCTCCTGATGTTGCTGGCTCCGGGCATAACAGGAGAGACAGTATGAGTGGACGGGTTACGGGCAAGAAGGCGCTGATTACCGGCGCGGCACAGGGGTTGGGTGCGGCGCAGGCGATGATGCTGGCGCGCGAGGGTGCACAAGTGCTGCTCGCCGACGTCAACGCGAGCGGTGCCGCCGATCAGGCCGCCAAGATCAACGCCGAGCTTGGCGCCGGCACCGCCTTCTCGGTCGCGCTCGACGTGACATCCGAAGACCAGTGGATCGCTGCGGTCGACTACGCATCTGAAGCGATGCAGGGCCTTTCGGTGCTGGTCAACAACGCCGGGATCGGGGTGCGCGGCAATATCGAGACCTGCACGCTCGCCGATTGGCACCGCGGCTTTGCGGTCAACGTCGATTCGGTGTTCCTCGGCTGCCAGAAGGCGCTGCCCTTGATGAAGGACAGCCAGCCCGGCTCGATCGTCAACATCTCCTCGATCGCCGGACTGATCGCCAGCGACACCATGCCCGGCTACAACGCCAGCAAGGCGGCGGTGTGGATGCTGTCGAAGTCGGTCGCGCTGTATTGCGCCAAGATGGGCTGGGATATCCGCTCGAACTCGGTCCACCCGACCTTCATCGACACTCCGATCCTCGACGGCATGGTCACCTCCACCGGCAAGTCCAAGGAGGTGATCATGGAAAAGCTGGCGCGCCAGATCCCGCTCAAGCGCGTCGGCCATCCCGACGATATTGCCAATGGCGTGCTCTATCTCGCCAGCGACGAGAGCCGCTTCATGACCGGGGCCGAACTGAAACTCGACGGCGGCATCTCGGCGATGTAAGCCCTCCCGCAATGGGAGAGATCACGGATAAACCAAAGCCGCGCCTGCTGCGGGTCACCTCGTTCGACGTGGCGGCCGAAGCGGGGGTCAGCCAGTCGACCGTCAGCCGCGCGTTGGCGGGCGATCCGGTGGTCAGTGAGGGCACGCGCGCGCGGGTCGCGGCGGCGGCGCTCAAGCTCAACTACTCCGTCGACGAGAATGCCGCGCGGCTGCGCACCGGGCGCACCGGCACCATCGCAGTGGTGGTGATCTGCCGCCCGGACGAAGACCGCAAGGACCTCAACCCGTTCACCTATGCGCTGCTCGGCACGATCTGCGCGGCCGCCTCGGCGCGCGGGTTCGAAACGCTGGTCAGCTTCCAGGACGGCCCCGCCAACCTGGCGGGGCGCTATGAGGAACAGCGCAAGGCCGATGGGCTGATCGTGATCGGCACCACCCAGAACGAGGCGGCCTGGGACTATTACCGCGACCTCGGCCAGAGCGGCATGCACTGGGTTTGCTGGGGCTCGCCTTACGACGAGCTCGAATGGATCCGCAGCGACAACCACCAGGGCGCGGCCTTGGCGACCCGGCACCTGCTCGATGCGGGTTGCCAGGATATCGCCTGCATCGCCTCGCTCGATTCGCTCCAGCGTCAGTTCAAGGAGCGCTACGACGGCTATGCCGAGACGGTCGCCGCGGCCGGGCAGCAACCCTGGCTGGTCGAGATCGCAGACGGTCTGAGCCGCGACGAACAGGGCCGCCGCGCGATCACCGCGTTGATTGCCAGCGGGCGAAAGTTCGACGCGGTCTTCGCCGTCTGCGACGAGCTTGCACTGGGTGCCTTGCGGGCGCTCGCCGAGACCGGACTGCGCGTGCCGCAGGACGCCGCGCTGATCGGCTTTGACGGGATCCGGGCCAGCGCACAGGCGATGCCCCCGCTCAGCACGATCGAACCCGATTTCTGCGCCGCCGGGGCGATGCTGGTCGACAAGCTGCTCGCCGGGATTGCCGGCGAACCGCACGGCACCCGCCGCGTGCCCGTGCGACTGGTCGCGCGGCAAAGCTCGGCCCGCGGCTGAGGCGCAGCATGGCCGCGCTGGCCGCAAATAGACTTGCGCGCCGATTCGGGGTCAGGCTGACGCATGGCTGAGACCGAATTTTCCCCGCTGCCCGAGGAATTGAGTCCGATCCTCGACAGCCTGATCGATGCGGTGATCATCCTCGACACCGATAGCCGCATCGCGGGCTGGAACAGCGTTGCCGAAGCCGCACGGTGGAGGTCGATTACACCCCCGGCGGCGTCCATTACCGGATGATCACCCCCGCCCCCGATCTGCCCGCCGCGGACGGCGCTGCGCCCTAGCAGAGCGCCGGGAACCAAGCCCAGCCCTGCGGGTTTATCCGGTATCGCGGCGCCGCATCGGTGCCCGCCCCGGAGAGACCCCATGCACAAATTCGCACTCGCCGCCGCAGCCGCCGCCCTGGCGCTGACCGGCACCGCTGCCACCGCGCAGATGGACCAGACCCGCACCACCACCACCACCCAGACGATGCAGCACCCGATGGGCACGATGGAACGCACCACCGTCAAAACCCACACGATGAACGACACCATGCCCCGCCACATGGCGATGAAATCGAAGCGTCACTGCAAGACCTGGTGGAAGAACGGCAAAAAGATGCGCAGCTGCAAGATGATGAAGCGCCACCATATGTAAGCGTTGCCGGATGGCGACGCGCCGATCCCCCTCCCAGCGTCGCCAGCCCGGCGAAGCGCGGTGGCAGCAATGCCGCCGCGCTTTTTCGTTTGGGTCCTCCCCGCAACGGGGCACTCATAGAGGGCGCGTCAGCGCCAGCGGGACCATGCTGCTGCCTGGTGGAGGGGCACCCCCGGCATGGCGTAACCTGTCAAAGGTCACACGAACGTCACACGTAAACCATGTCGCGCAAACCGCTCGCGCCAGCAGGCGCAAGCCCTCGGCGAATCGAACGCGGCGGTACTTTGACAGGCGCCAGCGATGTAGGAAAATCATCCTCGAAACGGGGCGGGCCCAGGATCCTCCCCTTCTGGGGGAGGTGGCAGCCGGACCGGCTGACGGAGGGGGCCCGCCTAGCGCTTCCCCGCCAAATTCAACCCCGCCGCCGCCGTCGGCCAGCGCCGTGAACGCCGCCGCAGCTGAACGCACAATGCCGGTGGCAGCGAGCCCGGCGAGGAAGGCGGCCTGCCGCTCGCGGGTGAACAGCGAGGGGTCGGCAGGCCCACCCCCAACCCCTCCCGCCTGCGGGAGGGGAGCGAGACTTGGCGAGCCGTAGTCTGCAGAATCCGGCTGATCCTGAGCCTGTCGAAGGACGGGGTGGGCACTATCGGGAAGCGAAGACATGGGCACTGGTTCCTTTGGCGAAAGGCAAACTGGCCATGTTGCAGATTTTTTGGGTGTAGGAAAATGGTGGATCGGGAAGCCCGGTACATTTGGAAGAGGCCAATTTGCTTGGAGTCAGAAACATCCGGCACGGCTTTCTAAACCATGCCACCTACTTACAACGGGAAACGCTTGCGATTGGCTTTCAGCAACTTATAACAATCAACGGCGGGCGGAATGGCTATGCCATTAGCTCCGAAAGGGGTTGTCCTTACAGCTGAGTTTATTCTGAGTTTCGACTTTCTTCCTACGAGGAAATAGTGATCCAATGTTTGCGCCCGCCAAATGACAGACGCTGATCCAGCCGCGAAGATTTATCTTACGTACAAGACACGAATGACTACCGAGTCACTCCTTAGACGACGTGCGTTTTTTTCCAATGTCATGCTTGCTTGGTACTCTTTCTGCATGATTGTTTTTTCACTAATGGATCTGTCCAGACAATTTTTAATTAGCAATTTTAGCATGATATCGGCCGTAGTTTCAATGGCCATATTTGCAATGACGCTGTTCATTTATGGACAACGCTACTCGGAGCGCGCTGACCAATTCCGGGAATGCTATCTGAAACTGCAAAGATTGTACCAAAGTAAAATGAACATAGCGGCTAAAATGAATAAATATTCCGATATACTTTCGCTTTACGAGAATCAGTCAGACCACGATTTTAACGAAATGCAATTTAGCTCGTGGCTTCGTCGCAAAGAACTAAAGGATTCCAAGGGCGTACTGACAATCTCTTGGCCAACCATCTTTTTGGTGACAGCAAAGCGGATCGGCCGAATCGGAATTCTGTCGACCATATTTCTAATCCCAGTAGGCTTTGGTGTGTTGTGGATTAAGCCCGCGGGGTAGGTCGAAATGCAAGCTAACTTTCTAGATTTGCTGGAATTTCTTAAGCCTTTGGGCGAAGAGGATTATTTCAAAGCTTCTAATCTGGAGGACATATTTCGGACAAAGATCGCCAAATCACAAGCTACTGGAAAAGATGGCGTCCGAATTGACCGTTTTCTCGCAAACCTAGAGGAAGAAGCGAAATTAATTGAACGAAAGGTGAAAGCGGGAACGTACGCCTTTACGAACTACAAAGAGCGCCTTATCCTGCGCGGGTCTGAACGCGTGCCACGTCAGATTTCAATTCCAACTGTGCGTGATAGACTTACTCTTAGAGCGCTTTGCCAGATTCTGCATACATTCGAACCAAAGACAATCGGTTCGCCGCCGCATGCTCTGGTAAGTGGAGTCGTGAAATCTATCCGTGCTGGCGACCAATCTCAGAACTCTTTCGTTCGCATTGATGTCAAGAACTTTTTTCCGAGTATTTCCCATTCAATTCTGAAGCGTGAGCTTCTTCATTTCAAATTCTCGAAGCAAACAATAGAGTTGCTAGCGAAGGCATTTTCGACTGCCACGGGGGACACCGACGCGATCCCTCTTAGGGGCGTTCCTCAAGGCCTCAGTATATCGGGCGCGTTGTCAGCATTATACATGCTTCGGTTTGACAATCGACGGCTCTCAGAGGGTCGAATTTATTTCCGCTACGTTGACGATATTTTGCTGGTCTGCAAATCGAGTCAAGCTGACGATCTGTTGAAGTCGATATCTCGCACGCTTGCAAGCCGTGGCCTCATTGCTCATGCAAAAGGCGTGGCAGGAAAGACGGAAATTTCCCCGGTAGCGCACGGAGTAGATTTTCTGGGATATAGAATCTGCGTCGATAAAGTATCAATCAGAGCCAGTTCGTTTCGTAGAATGTACAAAAACGTGCTCAAGGTCATAACTGACTTCAGATATCGTCGCGATGTAAAGAGGATGATATTTCGGCTAAACCTGAAGATTACGGGTTGCATTGTTGACGGAAAGCGGCGCGGGTGGATGATGTTCTTTTCTCACACCGAAGACGTTAATCAACTCGCCCAGTTGGATCAGTTCTTAACGAACCAAGTTAAGCGAGTTGGTCTACCTGCCGAAAATGCGCATCTCATTAAGAGATTCGTGAAAAGCTATCACGAAATCCGTTATAATCTGGCGCAAAGTACTTACATACCAAACTTTGATAATTTCGATATTGATCAAAAGGCCGACGTTGTTTCGGCGATGTCCGGAAAGGATCTCTCGGCGGTCCTTGCTATGGACATCTTGGCGATAGAGTCCGAATTCAGTCGGTATATCTCACGTGAAATTAGTGACTTGGAAAAAGACGTGGGTAATCCATCCTAGTCGCTAGCAGCCTTTTTGCCTTCACCCTTCCCGCAACACCTTCCCCATCGCTTTCCCCTTGGCCAGCTCATCCACCAGCTTGTCGAGATACCGGATCTCCCGCATCAGCGGCTCCTCGATCGCCTCGATCCTTACGCCGCAGATCGTGCCGGTTATGCCCGCGCGGGCCGGGTTCAGTGCCGGAGCCTCAGCAAAGAACTGTTCGAAGGTCGTGCGCGCGCTTAGCTGGGCTTGCAGCGCCGCCGCGTCGTAGCCGGTGAGCCAGCCGATCACCTGATCAAGCTCGGCGCGGGTGCGGCCCTTGCGCTCCAGCTAGGCGAGGGTGAGCGGATAGCCGCTGGCCAGGCTGGTCGGGAAGATGCGATGCGGGGGCATGGGGGGGCGCTTCCTGCTGGGGGCGGTTTTTCGCACGGCCCGGCCGCCGCGCCCAGACGAGGGTGCCCCTCCACCATGCAAGAGCATGGTCCCGCTGGCGCTGACGCGCCCTCTACGAGTCCCCCGGTCCGGGGAGGAATTGCCCCAGCGGGAACGCATCGCCCAGCCCAGCGTTTTGCAGGTGACCACTCTTGCGCCGCCTTTAAGGGGAATCCCATGCGTACCACTGTAACAATCGCTGCTCTTGGCTGCTCGCTGCTCGCGCTCGCCGGGTGCAAGCAGGAAACCAATTATCCTGCCGCCGACACCGCCACGACTGTGATCGCAGTGCCTGCCGAGAGTTCGACCACGATCGTCCCGGTTCCCGGCCCGACCAATACCCAGGTTGTCGGCGTTCCCGTTCCCGGTCCGACGGTGACCGAGACTGCTAAGCCTGAGCCGACGGCGAGCCCGCAGTAGGAAAGTACCTGCTCCCCTCCCCGGTGGGGAGGGGCTGGGGGTGGGGGTTCTGCGCGGGCGTTGACGCTCGGCCTTTCGCCTCGCTCCCCCACCCCTAACCCCTCCCCGCCGGGGAGGGGGATTAGGATCAACGCGCCAGCAGGGCCTTGAGATAGCCGCCGGTGAAGCTCTTGGGGTTGGCAGCGACTTGTTCGGGCGTCCCCTCCGCGACAATCTCCCCACCCCTCACGCCGCCTTCCGGCCCGAGGTCGAGGATCCAGTCGGCCGTCTTGATCACGTCGAGGTTGTGTTCGATCACCACCACCGAATTGCCCTGATCGACCAGCCGCTGGAGCACCTCGAGCAGCTTGCGCACGTCTTCGAAGTGCAGCCCGGTGGTCGGTTCATCGAGGATGTAGAGCGTCTGCCCGGTGCTGCGGCGGCTGAGTTCCTTGGCGAGCTTGACCCGCTGCGCCTCGCCGCCTGACAGCGTGGTCGCCTGCTGGCCGACCTTGACGTAGCCGAGCCCGACCTCGTTCAGCATGTGCATCTTGTCGCGGATCGGGGGGACGGCCTTGAAGAATTCTTCCGCGTCCTCGATCGTCATGTCGAGCACGTCGGCGATGCTGTGCCCCTTGAACTTCACCTCGAGCGTTTCGCGGTTGTAGCGTTTGCCGCTGCATTCCTCGCAAGTGACGTAGACGTCGGGGAGGAAGTGCATCTCGATCTTGATCAGCCCGTCGCCGTGGCAGGTCTCGCAGCGGCCGCCCTTGACGTTGAAGCTGAACCGCCCGGGCTTGTACCCGCGCGCGCCGCTTTCGGGCAGGCCGGCGAACCAGTCGCGGATCTGGGTGAAGGCGCCCGTATAAGTGGCGGGGTTGCTGCGCGGGGTGCGGCCGATCGGCGACTGGTCGATCTCGATCACCTTGTCGCAGAATTCGAGCCCGTCGATCTTGTCATGCGGCCCGGCGATCACCCGCGCGCCGTTGAGCACCCGCGCCGCGCCGGCCTGCAGCGTATCGATCACCAGGCTGCTCTTGCCCGAGCCCGAGAGCCCGGTGACGCAGGTGAAGGTTCCGAGCGGGATCGATGCGGTGACCCCGCGCAGGTTGTTGGCGCGGGCATTGTGGACCACGATGGCGTGGCCGTTGCCCGTGCGGCGTTTGGCCGGAACCTCGATCCGGCGCTTGCCCGAGAGGTACTGCCCGGTCAGGCTTTCGGGCGCGGCGAGGATATCGGCGAGGCTGCCTTGCGCGACGATTTCGCCGCCGTGGACCCCCGCGCCGGGGCCCAGATCGACGATGTGATCGGCGTGGCGGATCGCGTCCTCGTCATGCTCGACCACGATCACCGTGTTGCCCAGATCGCGCAGCCGCTTGAGCGTTTCCAGGAGCCGGTCGTTGTCGCGCTGGTGCAGCCCGATGCTCGGTTCGTCGAGCACGTAGAGCACGCCCGACAGGCCCGAGCCGATCTGGCTGGCGAGCCGGATGCGCTGGCTTTCGCCGCCGCTCAGCGTACCTGAAGTGCGGTTGAGGTTCAGGTAATCGAGCCCGACATTGTTAAGGAAACCAAGCCGTTCGTTGATTTCCTTCAGAATCGACCTGGCGATCTGGCTTTGCTGCGCGGTCAGCTTGGCATCGAGCGCGAGGTACCATTCGACCGCGGCGGCGACCGACAATTGGGTGATCGTCGAGATGTCCTCACCCGCAACCTTGACCGCCAAGGCCTCGGGCTTGAGCCGCTTGCCTTCGCAGGTCTCGCACGGCTGCGCGGTCTGGAACTTGCTGAGCTCCTCGCGCATCCACGCGCTCTCGGTTTGCAGCATCCGGCGGTTGAGATTGCCGATGACGCCTTCGAACGCCTTCTTGACGGTGTAGCTCTTCTTGCCGTCGATGAAGGTCAGCGGCACGGCCTTGCCGGCGGTGCCGTGGAGGATCACCACCTTGGCCTCGAACGGCAGATCGTGCCACCTGGTCTCAAGGCTGAACCCGAATTCCGCCCCCAGACTGGCGAGCACCTGCATGTAATAGGGGCTCGGCGGGTTCGACTTGGCCCACGGCACCACCGCACCCTGCTTGAGGCTGAGGTTCTCGTTCGGGACCACCAGCTGCGGATCGAACAGCAGCTTTTCGCCCAGCCCGTCGCAGGCCGGGCAGGCCCCCATCGGCGCGTTGAAGCTGAACAGCCGCGGCTCGAGGCTTTCGATCGTGAAGCCGGACACCGGGCAGGCGAACTTCTCGGAGAAGACGATGCGATTGGGCGGGAGGCCGGTGCCCTTCATGGTGCCGAGCGACGAGCCCCCACCGTCAGCGCTGCGCGCTGCCACCTCCCCCAGCGGGGGAGGATCTGTGTTCTCCGATCCTCCCCCGCTGGGGGAGGTGGCCGCGAAGCGGTCGGAGGGGGCCTTGGCGAGCACTTCCGCCACAGTCGCATCCGCCAGATCGAGGTAAACCAGCCCGTCGCTGAGCTTGAGCGCCTGCTCGAACGAATCCGCCAGCCGGGTCTGGATCCCGTCTTTCACCGCGATCCGGTCAACCACCACCTCGATGTCGTGCTTGAACTTCTTGTCGAGCGCGGGGGCGTCCTCGATCGGATAGAACTCGCCGTCGATCCGCACCCGGGTGTAGCCCGCGCGCTGCCATTCGAGCAGCTCCTTGCGGTATTCGCCCTTGCGCCCGCGCACCGCCGGGGCGAGCAGGAAGGCGCGGGTGCCTTCGGGCAGGTCCATCACCCGGTCGACCATGGTGGTGACGGTCTGCGCGGTGATCGGCAGGCCGGTGGCGGGCGAATAGGGAATGCCCACCCGCGCCCACAGCAGCCGCATGTAGTCGTAGATCTCGGTCACCGTCGCCACGGTCGAACGCGGGTTGCGGCTGGTGGTCTTCTGCTCGATGCTGATCGCGGGGCTGAGCCCGTCGATATGCTCGACATCGGGCTTCTGCATCATTTCGAGGAACTGGCGCGCATAGGCGCTCAGGCTCTCCACGTACCGGCGCTGGCCCTCGGCATAGATCGTATCGAACGCCAGGCTCGATTTGCCCGAGCCCGAGAGGCCCGTGATCACGATCAGACTGTCCCGCGGCAGCGTGACGTCAAAGCCCTTGAGGTTGTGTTCCCGGGCACCCCGGACAACGATATTCGATTGCGACATGCGCGCGTATGTTCCACATCTGTTCGGGTTGAGCAAGGTGCCCGGGCCGGGTTTGTCACAAGTGGGGTGCCCGCGCGCCGGATGCAACTTGGCAAGCGGCCCGATGTGTTGGATGAGGGGGTGACAGTCAACACGAGACACCAAGCCATGAGGTTGACCCTAACAGTGGGCAAGTTGCTTCTTGTTCCCTTTATGATCCAGTGGTAGTTTGCACGGTGGAGCATACATCTCCAACAAAGGCCTCGAAATGATGTTGAATTTTTGCCAATTGCGAAATCGATGTGGGCTTGAGCTTGCAGATGTCGCTGCGGAATTCGACGCGCCTCTATACGCGGTTTCTCAATGGGAAAATGGCAAAGTGTTGCCACCCGAACGAGTGTTGCGGTCGCTTTCGATCATGGCGGATTTTTCGAGCCGAAAGAATTTAGCTGATGGCAATATTGCGGTCTTGGAGCGGCCAAAGGACCCGCATTCTGCGCCCTCAACGCCACGCCAAAGGAAGTCGCAACTTGGGCAGTTTATGACTCCGCCAAGTGTTGCCGTGTTCATGGCCTCGCTGTTCGAACTTCCAACGAAGGCGAGCATTCGCTTGCTCGACGCCGGGGCCGGTCAAGGCGCGCTCACCGCCGCATTCATCGAGCGGGCACAAGACAAGGCACAGATCGCAGCCACGGCCTTCGAGTTCGACGATCAGATCCTACCAGAATTGCGTGCCAAGCTTACCGCGCTCCGCAAGCGCACCAATGCAAATTGCGAAATGGTTGAGGGTGATTTCATTGAGGAGGCGACCAACCGTATCTGCCTCGGCAAAGGCGCGCGGTATACCCACGCCATCCTCAATCCGCCCTACAAGAAGATCAGCAATGACTCAAAGCATCGGGCGCTGCTCCGCGCGGTGGGGCTGGAAACGGTCAATCTCTATACCGGATTTGTCGGACTGGCGCTCGAATTGCTCGAACCAGGCGGTGAACTGGTCGCCATCATCCCGCGCAGTTTTTGCAACGGCCCTTATTATCAGCCCTTCCGCCGTTTCATCCTGCGGCGCGCGGCTCTCCGGCACATCCATTTGTTCGATTCCCGCAACAAGGCGTTCAAGGACGATGGCGTCTTGCAGGAAAATATAATCCTCAAAATGGTGAGCGGTGGTCAGCAGGGGAGCGTCACCGTTTCGACATCGCGCGATGACAGCTTTGCGGACTATGAGGAAAAGCATCACGCCTTTGCGCGCATCGTCTTTCCCGACGACAAAGACCAGTTCATCCATATTCCGACCGGCGACGATGAGCAGCTTTTGGAGCGCGCCAGCTTCGGCCATAGCCTTGCCGATTTGGGACTGGCGGTATCGACCGGCCCCGTAGTCGATTTCAGGATGCGCGAGGATTTGCGCGCCGATCCAGAGGCCGGAACGGTGCCGTTGCTCTACCCCGGCCATTTCAACGCATCTGGCCTGCAGTGGCCCAAGGCCGGTTTCAAGAAATCCAACGCCATCCGTGACACGGTGGCAACGCGCAAATGGCTTTATCCCAATGGCTTCTATGCGGTGGTGCGGCGTTTTTCATCGAAGGAAGAGCGGCGGAGGATCGTCGCCAACGTGATCGACCCCGCGCGACTGCCAGCGTCGCTGATCGGGATCGAAAACCATCTCAACGTCTTCCACGCCAAGCGCCAGCCCATATCCGAAGACCTGGCGCACGGGCTATCAGCCTATTTGAACGCTACCGCCGTCGATACCTATTTCCGGCGCTTCAACGGCCATACGCAAGTTAACGCCACCGATCTTCGCGCGATGCGCTACCCAAGCCGGGACGCGCTGATTGCGCTTGGCCAATGGACGAAGACCCGCGCCAGTGTGTCGCAGGACGAGATCGACGAAAGAGTGAATTGCCTTTGATCGACCATCCCAAAATTGCAGCAGCTTTGCAAATTCTGGTCGATCTTGGGTTGCCTCGCGCGCAGCAGAATGACCGTTCGGCTCTCACTCTGTTGGCCTTGCTCGATTTACAGTCCAATATGGATTGGAAGCGAGCCACCGCGCCGCTTATCGGCATTACGCCGATCATGCATTGGATTCGGGCGTATTACGGCAAGGAATATAAGCCCAACACGCGCGAAACCGTCCGCCGCCAGACAATACACCAGTTCGTGCTGGCGGGCATTTCGCTCTACAATCCCGACGATCCTGCGCGCCCGGTGAACAGTCCGCGCGCGGTCTATCAGATTTCGCCCAATGCGCTCGCGCTGTTCAAAACCTATGGCAAAGCCGGATGGGCGAAGCGGCTTGTCGCCTATCAGGGCGACGTAAAGACGCTGACCGCCAAATATGCCCGCCACCGCGAGATGGAGCGCATCCCCGTTCAGCTTGCCGATGGCACCGAAATTCGGCTGAGTCCGGGCGAGCATAGCGCCCTAATCCGCGACATCATCGCCGAGTTCGCGCCCCGTTTTGCGCCGGGCAGCGCATTGATTTATGCAGGCGATACTGGCGAGAAGTTGGGTTATTTCGACCGTGAACGCTTGGCAGCGCTGCGCGTTTCGGTCGATAATCACGGCAAGATGCCCGACGTGGTGATCCACGACGTCAAACGGAACTGGCTGTTGCTGATTGAATCGGTCACCAGCCACGGCCCGGTCGATGGGAAACGCCATCACGAGCTGATGGAGTTGTTCGCCGGATCAACCGCCGGACTGGTCTATGTGACCGCCTTCCCGACCCGCGCCATCATGGCGCGATACTTAGCCGCGATTGCATGGGAGTCGGAGGTATGGGTTGCCGACGCGCCGTCTCATTTGATCCACTTCAACGGGCTGCGGTTTTTGGGGCCATATTCACCCGATTGAACTGGTGCAGGCCGTGCTCGACGCGCGGGCGCTGAACAAGAACAACAGCGCCACGCTCGCCGACCTCTACGATCCCGATTTCATGCCGCCCGAACTGCGCAAGGCGCACCGCGAGCTCGATGCGGCGGTGGACAAGCTGTACAACCCGCGCGGGTTTGCCGACGAGCGTGCGCGGGTCGAGCATCTGTTCCGGCTTTACGAGCGGCTGGTCGATCCGCTGACCGGCGATGGCGCGCGCCAGAACGCCCGGGTCAACCGCGCCGCCGCCCGCGCCGCCCGCGCAAAACCCTAACCAACCCTTTCACCCCATCGCCCAACCGCTCGCCATTTGCGACAAGCCGCGCGCGGTTCGTCGCATCGGCGTTGCCGCGGCTAAATCCTTCAAGCATCAAGGCGGTCCAAGGGACTGGAGGGTCGCACCGATGAAATCCGTATTGTTGTCCGGCGCATTTGCGCTGGGCATTGTTCTGCTCTCGTCCGCCGCGCTGGCTGACGATCCCAACGATCCAACCATGCGCACCGCCGCCGCGCGGGCCAAGGATCGCGAAACCATCCGGCAGCTGAACCTCGCCGAACTGCGCAAGGTGCAGGCGCGCGATGCCAAGCTGGCCAAGCAGTGGGCGGAGTGGCGCGACTACCAGCGCGCGCACGGGCGCGGCGACTAGCACCGCGCCAACCCCGTTCATTTCTCCGCAAGCGCCCGACTGGCATAGCCTGCCCGCTGGGGCAGCGCGCGCGGGTTGGGGATTTGCAGAATGGCGGCGAGATTTTTCAAAAGTAGCTCGAACCGGGCATTGATCGCGCTGGCGTTTCCGCTGGCGGCGCTGGTGCCGGTTGCGGTGCCATTCGGTGCGGCGCAGATCGGGCTGACCAGTGCGCTGGGTCAGGCTGATGCGGCGACGCTCAAGAAGACCACACGCAAGGTCGCAGCAAGAAAGTCCGCGACCAGCCGGAAGGTCTGCACCGTCACCAAGCTCAAGGGCCGCAAGGTCACCAGGTGCAGGACGGTCAAGATCGTGCCGGTGCAGCCGGTTGCGGTGACGTCGATTGCGCCGCTCGCACCGCCGCCGCCGATGCCGATCGCCCCGCAATATGCCGCGCCGCCGGTCAGCGGGGTGCTGGCCTATTACTGGATCGACCAAGCCGACAGTCTGGCGCAGGCCTTCGGCAACAGCCCGCCCGATTTCACGTTCGACTGCGATGGGATCGATTGCTGGGCGTGGCTCAGCCGCGCTGGCGAAGTCCTGATCGTCGAGCCGGGCCGCGACGGGGTGCGGCAATACTTCTTCGCCCCGCACCAGACCGCACCTTACCTCGTGCGCGATTCCTATTCGAGCTTTGCCTTCGACGGACGCGATCTGGTGCAGGTTTATGACAGCCAGGGGCGGCTTTATACCGGGCTGACCAGTCAGGCGCGTTATGACGGCGAGGCACTGCAACAGCGCGGCCGCGCGCTTTACGCCGCCTCGCTGCGCCAGCGCCGCTGGGACCGCTCCGCCGCGACCGCGTGGATCGGCGGCTACAGCAGCATGGGCTATTACGACGGGTGGAATTCGGGCTGGAACGCCGCGTGGCGCGAACTGCCCGGGTGGGACGGCTATGACCAGGGTCGCCGCCGCCAGCATCCGCCGCGGCACCTCGATGACGAGCACCGCGACCGGGACGAGGCGCGCCGCCGCTATGACCACTGGCACCGCCGCGGCGACCAGGGCGCGCCGCCGCCGACCGGCAACCCGGTGATGACGCCGGGCGACGGTGCCGGCGCTGCTCAACCGCCGCCGCGCCCGCCGCGTCCCGCGCCCCGGCCCCAGCCGCAACCGCAACCGCCGCTGACCGAACCACCGCCGCCCGTAACCGATCCGCCGCCAGTGCCGAGCGATGCCCCGACCCCGCGCCGCGAACGTCCGCGCCGCGAGATCGAAGACGAGCCGGGCATGCCGCCAGTGCCGCAGCGGCGCAACGGCCCTCCGCCCGAGCAACCGGTGACGCAAGTGCAGGCTCTACCGGAGCCGAGGCCGATGCCAGCCCCGCCACCTGCGCCTGCGCCTGCGCCGATTTCGGCACCCGAACCGGTTTATGCGCCGCCCGCGCCCGCGCCAGCCCCGCTGCCGCAGTGGCGTGTTGAGCCGGCACCCGTTCCACCTCCACCTCCACCGCCGCCGCCGCCACCGCCGCCACCACCGCGCGAGCAGATCCAGAGCGAGAGTCCGCCGAGCGGCACCGACCGGCCCTGATCGCCTCAGCCGGCCGGGGCTTTCGCACCGGGCAGTGCCCGGCTATGCTGCGCCCGGGTCACGCAGAGGAGATGGATCATGATCAGGTTTCGTATCGCGCTGGGCAGTCTGACCGCCGCCGCGCTGGCGCTGTCGTTCGCGGCGGCGCCGGTTGACGCGCACGCCAAGCGCAAGCCCAAACCCGCCGCCGCAATGCCGGTTGTGCCGGTCGTAGCCCCTACCGAAACCCCCGAACAGGCCCGCGTCCGGCTCAACGCCGAACAAGCCGCCACCGCCAAGGCCCAGAACGACCGCAACGCCGCGAACAAAGCCGCCTACGAAGCCGCCGTCGCCGCGCGCGAGGCCGAGATCGCGGCGAACAAGGCCGCGTACGATGCCGCCATGGCCAAGTGGAAGTCCGACAACGCGGCGTGCCTGGCGGGCGACATGACCAAGTGTTCGCCGCCCGTGCCGAAGTAGCCCGAAGCCCAACGCTGCATGAGCCGCCTGCCCAGCGATGGGCGGGCGGCTTTTTCGTTCGCGCGGGAGGCGTGACGGGGATCACGGATTGTCGAAGTCGAATGCTGCGATACAAAAACATCTTTCCGCAGGGGGCGACTCATGAAACCGGCATTTACCTTAGGCATCGCGCTTGCAGCCATCAGCACAAGTGGCTGCACCAAATATTTGCGCATCGAAACGGTGCAGTCCCAAACCAGCGTGCAGGGCGCGCCCCTCAAGGGGGTGCCCTACTCGCTTTATTTCGATCAATTCAAGATCGTCACGTCGGCGAAACTGGTCGATTGCAAGACGTTCACGCTCGAGATAACCGCCTCGACCAGCGATCCGACGGCTTTGCCCGATCCGGCGCTCAGCTACATGATCGATCCCAACAGCATGGCCGGGTTGCTCCATTCGAGCAAGTTCGACATCGATTACAATCCCGACGGCAGCATTGCCTCGGTCAATGCCGAGGTCGAAGACCACACTCCGGCCGTTGTACTCGGGCTTGCCAAGGCAGCGGCAGGCTTAGTTACACTGGGGGCGAGCGGCCCTTTCAAGGCCCTCTCTACGGGTGGAACTGACTCCACCGAGTGGTCCAAAACTCCGGTGCCAATTTGTACTGAGGCGGCGCTGGCGGCGCTGAACGATTTTGCCGATAAATCTGCTGCCGTGGACAAAGGCAAGACAGCGCTCGACAAAGCGCAGGTAGACTTTGACACTTGGAATGAACAGATGGACGATGCCGGGGACAACCCACCGCCCGCATTGCGCCGAAAGTTCAGCGATTCGTATATCCGGTTGCGCGGCGCGGTTGCGCGACTAGAAACCGCGCAAGCCAAGCTGGACAAAGCTGAAAAGGCATTGACCGTCAGCGAAACCCATCTCTGGCCGGAAAGCGGCATTGTCGGCAAAACCCCCGACGTGTCCGGCAAGGCGCTGGGCCAGAAAGCCCGCGAGGCCTTCATCAAACCGCTCGCTTTGCTGTCAAAAGAAGACGAGGCACAACTGACCTTCCAATTCGCGTTCGAGCTGGCCCCTACCGGTTCGTCGCCCTACTCCGCCTATCCCGCGCGAAGCAATATTCCGGTCAACGTGAGCCGCACCGGGCTGCCGTATCGCTTGTCCGGACGCGGTCAGCTCACCGTGACGCAGACCGGCAATACGAGTTCCCCCCCGCTTCTCGAGCAACCGGTGGTCGCGCGCCAGCTGGGCCGGGTTATGATCCTGCCTTGCACGGGCCGTCCCCTGGTCAAAACCGGTTGCTCGCTCAATTTCGACAAAGCGGGTTCGCTGACGAAAGCGGGCACGAGCGTCGAGGGAGCGGCGGGCGAGAAAATCGTCGATGTGCTGGGCGGGGTGGTCGATGCAGCCGAAGGGCCGGTCAAGGCCATCCGCGACCGTGACGAACGCAAGCGCACCGCCGCAGCAGATGCGAAGCAGGAAAAGCTCGACGCCTTGACGCTCGATCAGGACATCGCGGATGCAGAGCAAGCCAAACGCGATGCGGTCGAACAACCGGACATAGATCGGGCGCAGAAAGAGATCGACGCGCTCGACCGGCAGCGGGCTCTGCTCGAGGCGCGGCGCAAGCTCAAGGAAGAGCAGGATAAGCTGACCGCGCCGACGCAATAACCCCATCCACCAACGCCCCACCCCCATCGGCAGACGACATTGACTCCCAACCCCGCGCGCGCAAGGCATGATTCAGCTTTGCGCGCGCGGTTTGTTTCGCGACGGCGCTCGTCATAAATTGGGAGTTTTCAATGATGAAATCACGTTTTCTGATCGCCAGCGCCGCGCTCGCGGTGCTCGCTGCGCCGTTCGCGACCAGTGCCTTGATCGGGCAGGTTGCCGCCGCCACGGCCACCACCGGCAAGGCCGCCATCGGTGCCTGGGGGGTCGATCTGTCGGGCGGCGATCCGGCGGTCAAGCCGGGCGACGACTTTTTCCGCTTCACCGCGGGCAAATGGGTCGATGCCACTGTCATCCCCTCGGACCGCGCCTCGACCGGCACTTTCTACGATCTGCGCGAGCAGACCCAGGACCAGCTCAAGGCGCTGATCACCAAGGCCCAGCCCGGCACCAAGGTCGCCAGCTTCTATTCCAGCTTCATGAACGAGAAAAAGCTTGAAGCGGTCGGCCTCGCCCCGCTCAAGCGTGACCTGCTGGCGGTGACTGCGATCAAGACCAAGGCGCAATTCGCGCGCTTCATGGGCACCACCAACGGCCGCTTCGGCACCAGCGTGGTCGATATGGGGATCGATGCCGATACCGCCAATCCCAACCTCAATGTGCTGCAACTGGGTCAGGGCGGGCTGGGCCTGCCCGAGCGCGAATACTACTTTGCCGACCAGTTCAAGAAGCAGCGCGACGCTTACCGTGCCTATATCGTGCGCACCATGACCATGCTGGGCTATGCCAATCCCACCGGCGCGGCCGATACGATCATGGCGTTCGAGACGCAGATCGCCGCAAAGAGCTGGAAGATCGAAGATCGCCGCCAGATCGAAAAGGTCAACAACCCGATGAGCACGGCGCAGTTGATGGCCTATGCCCCGGGGATGGACTGGGCGCAGTATTTCGCCGGAGCTGCGGTACCGGCGCAAAAGCGCCTGATCGTGGGCGAAAACACCGCGGTGAAGGATATCGCGCAGGTCTATGCCAAGACCCCGCTGGCCACGCTCAAGCTGTGGCAGGCGTTCCACATCGCCGATCAGGCCGCGCCGTATCTGACCAAGGCGATGGTCGACAGCCGCTTCGATTTCACCAAGACGCTGTCGGGTGTTTCGGAAAACCGCCCGCGCTGGAAGCGCGCGGTCGATGTGGTGGGCGGATCGCTGGGCGAACTGATCGGGCAGACCTATGTCGCCGATTACTTCCCCGCCTCGTCCAAGGCCAAGATGGATGTGCTGGTCAGCAACCTCAAGGTCGCGATGGCCGGGCGGATCAGGGCCAATGACTGGATGGGCGAAAGCACCAAGGCCGCCGCGCTCGAAAAGCTTGCCCGCATGGACGTGATGGTCGGCTATCCGGACAAATGGCGCAGCTATGCGAAGCTGGCGGTGGTCGCGGGCGATCTTTACGGCAACGTCCAGCGCACCGGGGTGTTCAACAACGCCTACCGGATGAGCTTCCTTGGCAAACCGGTCGATCGCAAGCTGTGGGGGATGAACCCGCAGACGGTGAACGCCTATAACGGCGGGCTCGAAAACAAGATCGTGTTCCCGGCCGGCATCCTGCAAGCGCCGTTCTTCGATCCCAACGCTGACGATGCGGTCAACTACGGCGCGATCGGCGCGGTAATCGGCCACGAAATCAGCCACGGGTTCGACGATCAGGGCCGCAAGATCGACGCCACCGGCAAGGTCCGTGACTGGTGGACCGCAAGCGACGCCAAGCGCTTCGACGAACAGGCCAAGATCTTCGGCGACCAATACGCCAAGTACGAAGTGGCCCCCGGCGCGTTCATCAATCCCAGCCTGACGATGGGTGAAAACATCGCCGACTTTGCCGGCGTCCAGGTGGCGCTCGATGCGTACCACGCATCGCTCGGCGGCAAGGCTGCCCCGGTGATCGACGGGCTGACCGGCGACCAGCGGTTCTTCCTCGCCTATGCGCAGGTGTGGCGTTCGAAGGCACGCGAAGCTGCGCTGCGCAATCAGGTCGCAACCGACCCGCACAGCCCGGGCCAGTTCCGCTCGTACGGTCCGCTGCGCAACGTCCAGGCCTGGTACGACGCCTGGGGCGTGACGCCGAACGACAAGCTCTACATCGCGCCCGATAAGCGCGCGAAGATCTGGTAAGCGCGCGCCGTGCGCTAACCCATTCAGCCAATACTCATGGGGGCAGCGGCAACGCTGCCCCCAAATTGCATTTACAGGAGACCTTCGATGCGCAAGCTTCCTCTCGTTTCGTTCGCCGCGCTGGCGCTCGCCGGCTGCGCCGCTGCCGACAGCCAGACCATGGCGACCCCGATCCCGACCGCGACCCCGGTCGCCTACGCCCCCGAAATTCCGCAGGGCACCGGCATTTTCGCCGCAGCTTCGACCCTGCCGTTCCACGCCCCCGACTTCACCAGGATCAAGGACAGCGATTACCAGCCGGCAATCGAACAAGGCATCGCGATCCAGCTCGCCGAAGTGGCCGCCATCGCCAATAACCCCGATGCGCCGACGTTTGACAACACCATCGTCGGACTCGAAAAGTCGGGGCAGATGCTGGGCCGCACTTATTCGTTGTTCAGCGCGCTGACTTCGGCCAACACCAATGACACGCTCGACGCGATCGACACCGCCACCGCGCCCAAACTGGCGGCGCTGCGCGATGCGATCACGCTCGATCCCAGGCTGTTTGCCCGGGTCAAGACGCTGTATGATGGCCGCGCCAGCCTGAACCTCGATCCCGACCAGCTCCAGGTCCTGACGCTGACCTATGACAACATGGTCCACAACGGCGCCAACCTGAACGATGCCGACAAGGCCACGCTGACCGCGATCAACGGCGAGCTGTCGAAGCTCTCGACCGACTTCTCGCAGCGGTTGACCAAGGGCACCAAGGATGGCGCGCTGGTGGTCACCGACAAGAAGAAGCTCGCCGGCCTCAGCGATGCCGACATTGCCGCCGCGGCCAAGAACGCCGCAGATCGCAAGCTGCCGGCGGGCAGCTATGTCCTGGCGCTGCAGAACACCACGCAGCAGCCGATGCTCGCCCAGTTGGCCGACCGCACGACCCGTCAGGCCTTGTTCGAGCACAGCTGGAACCGTTCGGAACGCGGCGACGCCAATGATACCCGCGCGCTGGTCCAGCGGGTGGCGCAGCTGCGCGCACAGAAAGCCAAGCTGCTCGGCTTCCCCGACTATGCCAGCTTCACGCTGTACGATCAGATGGCCAAGACCCCGGCCAACGCGATCGGGTTGATCAGCCAGATGCTGCCCGCGATCGGCACTGCCCAGCGCCGCGATGCGGCCGATCTCAATAAGCTGATCAAAGCGCAGGGCGGCAAGTTCGCCGTCACCCCGGCCGACTGGGATTTCTATTCCGGCAAGCTCAAGAAGCAGCGCTACAACATCGACGAGAGCGAGGTGAAGCCTTACCTCGAGATCAATAACGTGCTGGAAAACGGGGTGTTCTATGCTGCCAACCAGCTTTACGGGCTGACCTTCAAGAAGCGCACCGACATCCCGGTCTATCAGGCCGATGTCACCGTCTACACGGTCTATGACGCCGACGGCAGCGAGCTGGCGCTGTTCTACTTCGATCCGTGGAAGCGCGACAACAAATCGGGCGGGGCGTGGATGTCGACCTTCGTCGACCAGTCAGGCCTGATGGGCACCAAGCCGGTGGTGTTCAACGTCGAGAACTTCACCAAGCCCGCCGCCGGCCAGCCCGCGCTGATCAGCTGGGACGACGCCAACACGATGTTCCACGAATTTGGCCACGCGCTGCACGGGATGCTGTCCAACCAGCGCTACCCGTCGATCGCGGGGACCAACACTGCGCGCGATTTCGTGGAGTTTCCCAGCCAGTTCAACGAAAACTGGATGACCGAACCCAAGGTGCTGGCGAACTATGCCAAGCACTACAAGACCGGCGCGCCGATGCCCGCCGCATTGATCGCCAAGATCGAGAAGGCGAGCAAGTTCAATCAGGGTTATGCGCTGGGTGAGGTTGTCACTGCGGCACTGCTCGACCTCAAATGGCACGCGCTCCCCGCCGCTGCCGGGCCGCAGGATGTCAATGCGTTCGAGACCAAGTCGATGAAGGAACTCGCCGCCGATGGCCTCGACGTGAGCGACGTCCCGACCCGCTACCGCTCAAGCTACTTCCGCCACATCTGGGCCAATGGCTATGCCGCCGGGTACTACGCCTACACCTGGACCGAGATGCTCGATCACGATGCCTTCGCGTGGTTCACCGATCACGGCGGGATGACCCGCGCCAACGGCCAACGCTACCGCGACATGATCCTCTCGAAGGGCCACAGCCAGGACTACGCGGTGATGTACCGCAACTTCGCCGGGCGCGATCCGAGCATCGAACCGATGCTCAAGGCGCGCGGGCTGAAGTAGATTGCTGTCCCCTCCCGCAGGCGGGAGGGGTTTGCGAGACTTGGCAGCTTGCTGCCTAGTCGCAGCGGGGTGGGCCTGTGACGCGGGCGTCAGAGCTCGTCGCTCCGCTTCTCGCGCCCACCCCTAACCCCTCCCGCCTGCGGGAGGGGGATTGAGGATCAGCGCCCGCCTTCCAGCCTCGCCCAGCCAGCGCGCGTCGATCCCCCACGCGCGGCGGATCGTCGCGCAATCCAGCACTGCTTCGGGCGGGCCATCGGCCAGCAGGTGCCCTTCGAACAGCACCAGCACCCGGTCGGCGTGGTTCATCGCCTCGGCCAGACCGTGCATCACCATGACCACCCCGGTCCCGGCCCGCGCCTGATCCCGCAGCACACCGAGCAGCGTTTGCTGGTGCGCCAGATCGAGGTTGGCGAGCGGTTCGTCCGCGAGGGTCCAGCGCGGCTGCCCGGCCAGCACCCGCGCCATCAACGCTCGCGCGCGCTCCCCGCCCGACAGGCGCGAGACCGGACGCTGGCGCAAGTCTGACAGCTCCATGGTCGCCAGCGCAGCATCGATCGCCGCGCGGTCCGCCTCCGCCCCAGCGCGCCATGGCAGCCGGCCCAGCGCGACCAGCGTCTCGACCGAAACGTCCCACGCCACTTCGGGTGACTGCGGGAGGTAACCGATGGCCTGCGCGCGGGCTTGTGGGGCAAGGCTGGCAAGCGGAATTTCGCCGATCAACACGGAACCGGAGTATGGGTCCAGCAACCCGGCAAGGCAGGCCAGCAACGACGATTTGCCCGCTCCATTGGGGCCGACAATCGCAGTGATCTGGCCGGGTTGGAGTGCGGCGCTGACATCGTCCAGGCGTCCGCTCAAACATAAGTGTTCAGCCCGCAGCATCACACCAACTCCCGCCGCAAGCGGAGCAGCAGCGCGAGGAAGAACGGCGCGCCGAGCAGCGAGAGCGCGATCCCCAGCCGCAACTCGCTTTGCAGCGGCAGCACCCGGCACAGCGCGTCGGCGACCAGCACCAGCAGCGCCCCGGCGAGCGCGCTCGGCACGATCAACTGCGATGGCCGCGCATCGGTGAAGCGGCGCAGCAGGTGCGGCACGATCAGCCCGACAAAGCCGATAATCCCCGCCGCCGCCACGCTCGCGCCGACGGTCAGCCCGATCCCGCCGATCATCAACCATTGCAGCGCTCGCGGATCGACCCCGAGCGAACGCGCGGCCTGTTCGCCCAAAGTCAGTGCATCGAGCGAGGGCCCAGCGCGCAGCAGCACCGCGATCCCCGCGAGCGTCAGCGGCGCGGCGATCACCACGTCGTTCCAGCTGCGATCACTCAGCGCGCCCATCAGCCAGGTGACGATCTCGGACATGGCGAAGGGCGTGGGTGAGAGGCTGATCGCCAGGCTCATCATCGCCCCCGCCAGACTGGCGATCATCATCCCGGCGAGCGTGAACAGCAGCGCCGAACCGCTGCGCCCGGCGATCAGGCTGAGCAAGGCCATCGCGCTCCCCGCGCCGAGCAGCGCGAACAGCGGCAGCAGCCACTGCGTGCCCGCGAGGCCCGTCCAGAAGCTCAGCACCGCGCCCAAGGCTGCGCCCGGAGCAATCCCGAACAGTCCCGGATCGGCCAGCGGATTGCGCAGGTAGCCCTGCATCGCCGCGCCCGCGGCGCCCAGCCCAGCCCCCAGCACCAGCGCCAGCACGGCGCGCGGCAGGCGCAGTTCGGTCAGGATGATGAGGGCGTTGGGCACCGGGCTGGCGAACGGGTCGATCCACACCCGGCCGGCGAGCAGCGACAGCGGGAAGGCGATGGCCAGCGCGACCAGCAGCCAGGCGACCGGCCGGGTCACAGCGCGCGCCGCACCTGCGCCAGTCGTGCGACCGTGCGCGGAATACTCGGCCCGCCGCACCACAGCAGCGCCGGATTTAGCGGTGCGCGCAAAGTTCCGGTCAATGCGCGCAACGCCGGGTGCGCCAGCAAGCGGTCCTCGTTCGCCAGCGGATTGCCCGCGGTGAAAATCACCCGCGGCGGCGCGGCGAGCAGCTGTTCGAGCGGCAGCAGGTCGGCCTGCTTCAACCCGCGCATTGCTGCGGCATTGGTGAAGCCGGTGCGGCCCAGCAGGTCGGCGATCAAGGTTCCTTGCCCCGGCACCATCCCGCCCGATTGCCAGACGATCGCGGGCACCACCGGCCCCGGCGGGGGCGCGGCCTGCGCCAGCGCGGCGTCGATCTGTGCATTGAGCAGCTCACCCCGTTCTGGATGTCCGGCCAGCGCCGCGATCTCGCGGACTTGCGCCTTGCTCTCCGCGACCGTGGAGGCAACCCCAAATGCGGCGAACCGCAGCCCCATCCGCGCAAAGGCCGAGCGTGCTGCCGGGGCCGTGAAGCTGCTCCCGATCACCAGCGCCGGGTGCAGCGCCGCCACTTCCTCGACCGATCCGCTGACGCTGCGAAACCGCCGCGCCTTGGCTAGGTCCATCGAGCTTGCCGCGGGATCGCTGCTGTAGCTCGACAAGCCAAGGATCTGCTGCGGATCGGCGACCTCGGCGAGGATCGCGTCGGTGCAGGGATTGAGGCTGACGATGCCGGTGGGCGCCGCCACACGCGCTGGCGTGGCGGCGCAAGCCGTCAGCGCCAGTACGATCAGCGGCGCCCAGCGGATCACCACGTCACCTTAACCCCGCCATAGCCCGAGCGCCCATAAGTGCCGTAACCCGCGACGGTCTGATACGCCGCGTCGGTGACGTTCTCGACCCGGCCATAGAGCTCGAGATGCTCGCCCAGCGGCACGCTCGCGCGCAGCGTCAGCAGGCCATAACCGTCGAGCCGCGTGAAATTCCCGCGATCGTCGAAGCTGTCGCTGACCATCCGCAGATCGGCGCCGAGCTTCAGGCCCTCCACCGGGGTGGTCCAGTCGGCCGAAACACTCACCATGTTGCGCGGACGGCGGGCAAGGTCCGTGCCGGTGCTGCGGTTGGTCGCCTCAAGGTAGGTGTACGCAGCGGAGACCGTGAAATTGCCATCAAGGCGGGCCGAGCCTTCCAGTTCGAACCCCTGCGCGCGGGCGCGGCTGATGTTGAAATAGCCCGCCGGATAGACGTAATCGATCAGGTCGCGGCTATCGCGGCGGAACGCGGTGGCGGCCAGATGGAACCGGGCGTTGCGGCTCCCCAGCTCGATCCCGGCATCGAACGCCTCGCTGGTTTCGGGCTTGAGGCTGGCATTGCCGCCAAAGCCATAGAGCTGGCTCAGCGTCGGGGCCTTGAACCCCTGCCCCCACGAAGCGCGCAGCCGCCAGCCATTGCCCAGACCGAAGCTGCCATTGGCCCCCAGCGTGGTGTGGCTGCCGAACCGGTCATGGTCATCGATCCGCGCGCCGGCGGTCAGATCGAGCCGCTCGCCGTGATAGCCGAGCAAGGCATGTGCGCCGATGATCCGCGCGGTCTGGCGCGGATCGAAGGTGGTCGAAAACCGCGACCAGTCGGCATCGCCGCCGAAGTCGAGGCTCCAGTGCTCGGCAAGGTCGGCCCGCCCGGTCAGGTTGGCATGGACGCTGCGCCCGACCGTATTGAAGTTCGGCGCGGTGCCGTAGGTTGGATCGTAGTAAGCCCGGCGCGTGTCGGATAGCGCGACCCCGCCCGCCAGGTTCAAGGCGTTGCCAGCATATTCAAAGCCCACCCGGCCCGAACCCTGCCTGGTGGTCTGGTATTCTGGCGTGTCGCTGAACACACTGTAGGTCGGGGCCGGATAGCCATCAAAATCGATCTTGCTGTCGGCATAGCGCCCGGCGGCGACCAGTTTCAGCGCATCGTTTAGGTTGGCTGACGCGCGCGCATTGACGTGCCACTGGCGGAACGGATCGGCCTCGCTGCCCCCGGCGAAGGCCGAAATCCCGTCGCTGCGGGTGTAACCGCCCGACAGGCCCAGGTCATAGCGCGCGCCGTTCAGGCCCAGGCTGGCGTTGGCGCCGAGCGTATCGTGCGCGCCATATTCGAGCGAACCGCGCGCGCCGGTGCTGGTGTCAGTGGTGGCCGCCAGCACCCCGCCAATCGCGTCCGAGCCCCAGGCGAGGCTGTTGGAACCGCGCAGCAATTCAATCCGGGTGATCCCGCCCGACAGCAGCGTGCCGAGATCGAAGCCCCCGGAGGGCGCAGCGGTATCTGCCACCCGCACGCCGTCGATCAGGACGAGCAATTGTTCCGAATTGGCCCCGCGCACGAACAGGCTGGTCTGGCTGCCAAGCCCGCCGCTGCGCGCCAGCGACACGCCGGGCAGACGTTCAAGCACGCGGGTCAAGTCGGGGCCTTGGACGGCCTGCAATTGCTCGGCGCTAATTACCGAGATCGATTGGCCGCTATTGACCCGGCGTTCCCACAGCCCGGTGGCGGTTACCGTTATTTCGTCATCCGGCAGGGTCCGCATCCCATCGACGTTGCCGCAATTGTTGCCGTCTTCATCGCAGATAACCCCGCTTGCAGAGGTCATGGGCTTGGGCCCCTGCGCCCACGTAGGCGCAGCGACAAACAGCGAACAACTTAACAATAACAAATATTTCACGCAGCATTCTCCATCTTGAACGAATGCCGTTCAAGGCGGAGGACGCGCACCAAATCGCGCGGCCCTGCTTGCACCCGGTACACCCCGCCCGGCTGCGGAACGACGGTCATCGGCAGGTCTCCTGGCTCCCGGATCAGCACTGGTTCCCGCCTTCCCAGCCAGAATGGCCAGTGGCATGATGGAAACAAACTCCCCGGTCACAGTTGCGGGGGCAGCGGAGGCATTGACCTCCTTCCCTCTTAGGTCCGGCGTTCTTTTCCGCTTGCGCGGAGAATTGGCCGGACAACCTATGACACCCCAGCGCCTCTAGCTGCGCAAACAGCCGGAAGCAATCCTCCTTCCCCCCTCCCCGGTGGGGAGGGGCCGGGGGTGGGGGTTCCACGCCAATGCTGAGCCCCCACCCCAACCCCTCCCCGCCGGGGAGGGGCTTTAGGCAGCGGCGGATCGCCGAAATGACCCAATCTTAACCGCTACACACTATGCGCGAGGTCTGTCCCGCTGCGGCACGGCGCGTTCTGGCCGGTGGCGCAGACCTGCAATCCGGGCTTACGCGCGAACGCGCGTAGCAACGAAAGACCGCATGAACCTACCGACCGCCTTGCCCTATGAACCCCGCCCGCGCGATTGCGCGCTGCGGCTGCGGCGTGCGAGCGTGCCGACGCTGGGGACGCGGCGCGCACGGCGGCATCGCGGGCGGCGGTTGCTGGTCTTGCTGGCGGCGATTGCGGTGCCCGCGCTGGCCGCGCCCTCACCGTGGCAGGCGTTCGGGATCGGCGATGCCGGCGATGCCCAGCTCGCGGTGGATCCAATGCCGTTCGAGCAGCCCGGCAGCAGCTTCCCCGGCTCAGCCTTCTATTACATCGCGCCCACCGAGCAGCTGCCCAATGGAACCGCAACAACCGACGCATCGGGCGCGCAGCTGTTCGATTTCAACACCGGCCCGATTGCCCGCGCGATGCGGATCGATAATTCGGGCGTCGATCGCAGCCGCGCGCTCGAATGCCTGACCGCCGCGATCTATTACGAAGCCGCCAGCGAGCCCGACCAGGGCCAGCACGCGGTGGCGCAAGTCGTGCTTAACCGGGTGGCGCATCCCAGCTTCCCCAACACCGTCTGCGGCGTGGTCTATCAAGGCAGCGAGCGCAGCACCGGGTGCCAGTTCAGCTTCACTTGCGATGGATCGCTGCTGCGGGTGCCGAGCAAGTTTTTCTGGGAACGCGCGCGCGGGGTCGCGGCGCAGGCGCTGTCGGGCTATGTCGAAAGCAGCGTCGGGCTCGCCACGCATTACCACACCAACGCGGTCCATCCGTACTGGGCACCCAGCCTGCACTTCATCACCAGCATCGGCGCGCACCGGTTTTACAGCCTGATGGGACGCGCCGGCGACGCCAGCACCTTCCGCTTCGCCTATGGCGGCGGCGAGCCGCTCGCCGCGCCGCATCCGCGTAATGCAGCGGCGGACAAGGTGCCCGATCCCACGCTCGATCCGCTCGCCTTGCAGCGCGCTTATGACGGCGGGTTCAAGACGGCGACGGGCGCCACCCCGGCGGCAGGCGGCGAAAGCCCCGCGCAACCCGGCCCCGCGCCGCGTTACTCCGCCGAAGTGCAAAGCCGCGGCGGCGACAAGCAGTACAGCGGCGGCAAGCTGCCCGGCGCGGGTGAACACGGGGTGAAGCCGGAATACGAAAACTCGGGCAATTGGATCGCCCAACCGGGCGGTTAGTGCGGCCAATCGAGCTTTGGTAAACAGACAGCAACCATAGCACGGAACCAAGCCTTAGCGCCGCTGCGCTATACCGGCGGCAACAACAACAAGTCGCAGGTCCCCCAGATGACAATCCGCTATGCCGCTGCCCGCCCCGCCGCAGCCCCGGTAACCTTGACCCGCGCGGGCCTCGCCCGGATCAGCCGCGCCCCGGCCAATGACAACGGCGAGGGAGTGCAGCGCGACCAGGTGCTGCGCAATGCGCTGATGCATTTCGCCGAGCACGGCCTGCGCGCGGCCGAGGATGCGGGCGAACGCGCGGCGGCTGCGGCTGCGGCGGGTGATAGTGCCGATGCTGCGCACTGGCTTGAGATCTGCCATGCGCTCGATGCGCGGCGGGCGCGGGGGTTGAGCAATAGGCTGGTTCGCCTGGGGCGCTGAGACCTCTTCCGCTTCCTTACCTCACCACCCGTTCGCATCGAGCGAAGTCGAGATGCCGCGCGCTGGTGTCTCGACTTCGCTCGACACGAACGGATTTGGTTAGAATGAAAACGAAGTCTGGCATTATTGCAATTGAGAACTATTCGCAAAAATATTGCCTGACTACGGGGCTTTACCGCCTTGCAATCGGGCTTTCCCCGGCTTAGGGGCAAGGCTGTTCATCGGGCGGCCCTTGCTCCTCGCGGGATTCATGGGCCTTACCTGACGCTGTTTGCCGATCCCGCGTTCGTGGAAGGACATCGCCCCAATCATGGCTCGCAAGAAAATCGCCCTCATCGGCGCCGGCAACATCGGCGGCACCCTGGCGCACCTCGCCGCGCAGAAGGAACTGGGCGATATCGTCCTGTTCGACGTGGTCGAAGGCGTGCCGCAGGGCAAAGCGCTCGATCTGTCGCAGTGCGGCCCGGTCGAAGGGTTCGACGCCAGGATCACCGGCTCGAACGACTACGCCGATATCGCCGGGGCCGACGTGATCATCGTCACCGCCGGCGTCGCGCGCAAGCCGGGGATGAGCCGCGACGATCTGCTCGGGATCAACCTCAAGGTGATGAAGGCGGTCGGCGAAGGCATCAAGGCCAACGCGCCGGGCGCTTTCGTGATCTGCATCACCAATCCGCTCGACGCGATGGTCTGGGCGCTGCGCGAATTTTCAGGCCTGCCGCATCACATGGTGGTCGGCATGGCGGGCGTGCTCGATTCGGCGCGGTTCAGCCACTTCATCGCCGACGAATTTGCCGTTTCGGTGCGCGATGTGAACACTTTCGTGCTCGGCGGTCATGGCGATACGATGGTCCCGGTGGTGCGCTACTCGACCGTCAACGGCATCCCGGTGCCCGATCTAATCAAGATGGGGCTGTCCTCGCAGGACAAGATCGACGCGATCGTCAAGCGCACGCGGGGCGGCGGCGGCGAGATCGTCGCGCTGCTCGGCACCGGCTCGGCGTTCTACGCCCCCGCCGCCAGCGGCATCGCGATGGCCGAGGCGTTCCTCAACGACCAGAAGCGCATCCTCCCCTGCGCCGCGCATGTCAGCGGGCAATATGGGCTCGACGGGCTTTATGTCGGCGTGCCGGTGCAGATCGGCGCGGGCGGGGTGGAGAAGATCATCGAGATCGAACTCGACGCCGAGGACAAGGCCGGGCTGCAAGTCAGCGTCGATGCGGTCAAGGAACTGCTGGTGGCGTGCCGGGCGATTGATGGCTCGTTGGGTTAAACCTGTAATGCGCCTAGCATTCGCCTCATTCTTTGGCGCTGCTACGCTGCTAGCAGCGGCACCTGCTCAAGCGGGTCCATCACCTGAAATCTCGATCGATGAACTGCTTGCTGCCTATCAGACGATCTGCTTGGCCAACATTGATCAACCCGATGCCCAAATTGCGACCGCAACTGCTGCGCCGTTCAACTTGAAAAAAGACGACGTCGATGTCGCTGGCCTTCGGCGTTACCACTCTGATCGGCTGTTTTTGAGTGTGAATGATACCGATGGAAAGCGCTATTGTGCGGTGATTGGTCGAGTTGCCAAAGGCAACGATCCCGTAAGAGCCGCTGAGAAGCTGAGGCCCTTTGTGCCATTCACCTCAGTCAAGACAACCCAAGGAACGGTTTTCACGATGTGGACCGATCCTTCTGGAAATGAGAACAGGATTTGGGCGTACATGCAGGCGAGTGAGGCCGACATCACTCTGGCTACTTTTGCCCAAGGTATTGAAGCCAAGAAATAATCGATGGATCTGCGAAGAGCGTAGCCAAATTGCACCGTGAACCGGTGGACGGAGTAAGTGAAGTATGAGCATCCTCGTCAACAAGGCCACCAAGGTCATCACGCAAGGCATGACCGGCGCGACCGGCAGCTTTCACACCCAGGCGGCGCTCGATTACGGCACGGCGATGGTCGCGGGCGTCACCCCCGGCAAGGGCGGGCAGGTGCATCTGGGGCTGCCGCAATTTGACTCGGTAGCCGAGGCCAAGGCGGTCACCGGTGCGACCGCGAGTTGCATCTACGTTCCGCCGCCGGGCGCGGCGGATGCGATCCTTGAGGCGATTGACGCCGGGATCGAGCTGATCGTGTGCATCACCGAGGGCATTCCGGTGCTTGACATGGTGCGGGTCAAGCGCGCGCTCAGCGGCACAAAGTCGCGCCTGATCGGGCCAAACTGCCCCGGCGTGCTGACCCCGAATGAATGCAAGATCGGGATCATGCCCGGGTCGATCTTCAAGGCCGGTTCGGTCGGCGTGGTCTCACGCTCGGGCACGCTGACTTATGAAGCGGTATTCCAGACCACCCAGATCGGGCTTGGCCAGACCACCGCGGTGGGCATCGGCGGCGATCCGGTCAACGGGACCAATTTCATCGACCTGCTCGAGCTGTTCATGGCCGACGATGCGACCAAGTCGATCATCATGATCGGCGAGATCGGCGGCTCGGCCGAGGAAGAAGCCGCGCAGTTCATCCGCGACGAAGCCGCGCGCGGGCGCAGGAAGCCGATGGTCGGGTTCATCGCCGGGCTGACCGCGCCTCCGGGCCGCCGGATGGGGCATGCCGGGGCGATCGTCTCGGGCGGCCAGGGCGGCGCCGAAGACAAGATCGCGGCGATGGAAGCCGCCGGCATCCGCGTTTCGCCCTCCCCCAGCGAGCTTGGCGTGTCACTCGACGCGCTGCTCAAGGAACTCGCGTAAGCTAAGTAAAGCCCCGCCCCGGTGTGGAGGGGTTGGGGCGGGGGTTCTACGCTAGGGCGGGAACCCACCCCACTGCGACTAGGCAGCGAGCTGCCAAGTCTCGTTGCCCCTCCCCGACGGGGAGGGTGAAAGACAGAATAAGGCCGATATTATGGGCTACGAGACAAGCGATTTCCTTCCCGACGACCCGCAGCCGGGTCCGTCATGGGCGCGTGCCGCGTGGCGCACGGCCGAAGACGACTTCACCCAGGCGATGGATCCAACCGCGATGCAGGTGGCAATCAAGGCTGCGGCGGCAAAAGCAGGGGCACCGACCGACGCCAAGGCAATCGAGGAAGCCGCCGGGGATTCGATCCGCGCGATGATGCTGGTGCGCACCTATCGCGTGCGCGGGCACCTCGCCGCCGATCTCGATCCGCTCGGGCTGGCCAAGCAGGAGCTGCCGGTCGATCTGTCGCCCGAATATCACGGCTTTTCCGGTGCGGCGCTCGACCGCAAGGTCTATCTGGGCGGCACGCTGGGCCTCCAGTGGGCAAGCGTGCGCGAGCTGGTCGACATCCTGAAACGCAATTACTGCGGCAAGGTCGGCCTCGAATACATGCACATCTCGGATGTGGAGGAGCGCCGCTTCCTGCAAGACCGAATCGAGGGCGGCGACAAGTCGATCGATTTCACCCCCGAGGGCAAGAAGGCGATCCTCGGCGCGGTCATCCGCGGCGAGCAGTACGAGAAGTTCCTCGGCAAGAAGTACGTCGGGACCAAGCGGTTCGGGCTCGACGGCGGCGAATCGATGATCCCGGCGCTCGAAGCGGTGATCAAGTATGGCGGCTCGCGCGGGGTCAAGGAGATCGTTTACGGGATGGCCCACCGCGGCCGGCTCAACGTCCTCGCCAACGTGCTGGCCAAGCCATACCGCGTGATCTTCCACGAATTTTCGGGCGGCACCGCCAATCCCGAAGACGTCGGCGGCTCGGGCGACGTCAAGTACCACCTCGGCACCAGCACCGACCGCGAATTCGACGGGATCAAGGTGCACATGAGCCTGGTCCCCAACCCCAGCCACCTCGAAACCGTGGATCCCATTGTGCTCGGCAAGGCCCGCGCGCAGCAGGTGTTCCACGACGACATCGGCAAGGGCAAGCACCAGAAGGTGCTCCCCGTGCTGATCCACGGCGACGCCGCCTTTGCCGGGCAAGGCATCGTGTGGGAGTGCTTCGGCTTCTCCGGCGTCAAGGGATACAACACCGGCGGCTGCATCCACTTCATCATCAACAACCAGATCGGCTTCACCACCAGCCCGCAATTCTCGCGCGGCTCGCCCTACCCGTCGGACGTCGCCAAGGGCATCCAGGCACCGATCATCCATATCAATGGCGATGATCCCGAGGCGGTGACTTTCGCCTGCAAGCTGGCGATCGATTACCGCCAGACCTTCGGCCGCGATATCGTCGTCGATATGTGGTGCTACCGCCGCTTTGGCCACAACGAGGGCGACGAGCCCGGCTTCACCCAGCCGCTGATGTACCAGAAAATCCGCGCGCATCCGCCGGTCAGCGCGCTTTATGCGGCGCGGCTGGTGCAGCAAGGCGTGATCGACAAGGATTGGGCCGGCGAAGAGGCGATGCGCTTCGTTGCGGTGCTTGAGGCGGAGTTTGAAGCCTCGAAGGGCTACAAGGCCAACGAGGCGGACTGGTTCGCCGGGCGCTGGACCGGCCTTAACAAGCCCGCCGACCCCGAAACCGCGCGGCGCAATGTGCCCACCGGAATCGAAACCAAGCTGTTCGACAGCCTTGGCCGCACGCTGACCACGGTCCCTGCCGGCCTGACCATCCACAAGACGCTCGGCCGGGTGCTCGACGCCAAGCGCGAGATGTTTGCCAGCGGTGCCGGGTTCGACTGGGCCACCGCCGAGGCGCTGGCGTTCGGCAGCCTGTGCTCCGAAGGCTTCAACGTGCGGCTGTCGGGCCAGGATTCGGGCCGCGGCACCTTCAGCCAGCGCCACGCGGTGTGGGTCGACCAGACCGACGAGCACAAATATGTGCCGCTGATGGCCGTGCCGCACGGGCGCTTTGAGGTGCACGATTCCACGCTTAGCGAATACGGCGTGCTCGGGTTCGAATACGGCTACGCCAGCGCCGATCCCAAATCGCTGGTGCTGTGGGAAGCGCAGTTCGGCGATTTTGCCAACGGCGCGCAGATCGTGATCGACCAGTACATCGCCAGCTCGGAATCGAAGTGGCTGCGGGCCAATGGCCTCGTGCTGCTGCTGCCGCACGGCTACGAAGGCCAGGGGCCGGAACACAGTTCGGCCCGGCTCGAACGGTTCCTGCAACTGTGCGCGCAGGACAATATCCAGGTCTGCAACATCACCAGCCCGGCCAACTATTTCCACGTGCTGCGCCGCCAGATGCACCGCCCGTTCCGCAAGCCGCTGGTGATCATGTCGCCGAAATCGCTGCTGCGCCACCCGATGGCCAAGAGCGAGGCCAAGGAGTTCATCGGCCAGGCGCATTTCAAGCGGATCCTGTCGGACCGGGGCGGCGCAGAGGATGCCAAGACCAAGCGGGTCATCCTGTGCTCGGGCAAGGTCGCCTATGACCTGATGGAAGCGCGCGACGCGGCCGAGATTACCGACACCCAGATCGTGCTGCTCGAGCAGCTCTATCCCTTCCCGGGCGAGCCGCTGGCGGCACGGCTGGCGCGGATGCCAGGGCTCGAAGATGTCGTCTGGTGCCAGGAAGAGCCGCGCAACAACGGTTCGTGGTTCTTCGTCGATCCGATGATCGAGGAAGCGCTGATCGCCGCCAAGGCCCCGGTCACCCGCCCGCGCTATGCCGGCCGCGTGGCCAGCGCCTCGCCCGCCACCGGGCTTGTCACTCGTCACCAGAGCGAACAGGCCGCCTTGCTCAGCCACGCGCTCGGGCTGTCGGTCCGCTCCGAAATCAGACGGAGAAAGAAAGCGTAGCTTAACCTCCGTCTGCCCTGAGCTTGTCGAAGGGTTGCACTTTTCTACTCGGGCCTAAAAGTGAAGAGCAGTGCTTCGACAAGCTCAGCACAGACGGGTTCGAGAATTGGGAAACAGTATCATGTCCACTGAAGTCAAAGTCCCGGTGCTCGGGGAATCGGTCGCCGAAGCGACCATCGGCGAATGGCTCAAGCAGCCCGGGCAAGCGGTCGCGCTCGATGAGCCGATTGCCAGCCTTGAGACCGATAAGGTCGCGATCGAGGTGACCGCCACGGTCGCCGGGGTGATGGGCCAGCAGCTCGCCAAGGTCGGCGACAATGTCGCGGTCGGCGCGGTGATCGCGACGATCGAGGACGGCTCGCCAGCCGCCGGGGCCGAGCCGGTGGCCGAGCGCAAGGACGCTGAGCCTGCGCTGCCCGCCGACACCAAGCCAGCGCCCGAAGCCGTTCTGGCCAAGACCGCCGCCAGCGATGCTGCCACCTCGCTCTCCCCCGCAGTGCGCCGGGCGGTGCTCGAAGCCGGGATCGACCCCGCCACCATCAAGGGCACCGGCAAGGACGGCCGCCTGACCAAGGAAGACGTGGTCGCCGCCGCACAGGCCAAGAGCGCCAAGTCAGCTCCCGTTGCGGCGGCTGCTGCGGCACCGGCACCCGCTTCGGCTCCGACCGGCGAGCGCGGCGAAGAGCGTGTCAAGATGACCCGCCTGCGCCAGACCATCGCCAAGCGCTTGAAGGAAGCGCAGGACACCGCCGCGCTGCTTACCACTTTCAACGATTGCGACATGAGCGCGGTGATCGCCGCGCGCGACAAGTTCAAGGACGCGTTCGAGAAGAAGCACGGGGTCAAATTGGGCTTCATGAGCTTCTTCGCCAAGGCGGCCTGCCTCGCGCTCAAGGACTTCCCCTCGGTCAACGCCCAGATCCAGGGTGATGAGATCGTGTACTTCCCCTACGTCGATCTGTCGGTCGCGGTCTCGGCGCCAAACGGCCTGGTCGTGCCGGTGGTCCGAAACGTCGATACGCTGGGCTTTGCCGAGATCGAAAAAGCGATCGGCGACCTTGGCCGCCGCGCCAAGGACGGCAGCCTGACGCTCGCCGACATGGCTGGTGGGACTTTCACCATCTCCAACGGCGGCGTGTTTGGCGGCCTCATGTCCACCCCGATCATCAATCCGCCGCAGAGCGCCGTGCTCGGCCTGCACCGGATCGAAGACCGCCCGGTGGTCCGCGACGGCCAGATCGTGATCCGCCCGATGATGTACCTCGCGCTCAGCTACGACCACCGCCTGATCGACGGACGCGAGGCGGTTACGGCGCTCAAGACCATCAAGGAAGCGATCGAAGATCCGACGCGGCTGCTGATCGATTTGTGAATTTGAAACCTGAACGTCATCCCGGCGAAGGCCGGGACCCAGCACAGAAAAGATGCCGCGAAGCGACTTTCTTGTGTGGGACTGGACCCCGGCCTTCGCCGGGGTGACGAGGAGTTAGAAAAATGGCTGACTACGATTACGACGTCCTGATCATCGGTTCCGGTCCCGGCGGCTATGTCGCGGCGATCCGTGCGGCGCAGTTGGGGCTGAAGACCGCTTGCGTCGAAGGCCGGGAGACGCTGGGCGGGACTTGCCTCAACGTCGGGTGCATTCCCTCGAAAGCGCTGCTCCATGCCTCGGAGTATTTCGACGCGGCGGCCAATGGCACGATGGCGAAGATGGGGGTCGAGGTGACGCCCAAGCTTAACCTGCCCGCGATGCACGCGCAGCGGCTCGATGCGGTGGCGCAGCTGACCGGGGGAATCGCGTTCCTGTTCAAGAAGAACAAGGTCGATTGGCTCAAGGGCTATGCCAAATTCACTTCGGCCGACACAGTAGAAGTGGTCGGTAAGTCATTCCGTGCCAAGAACATCGTGATTGCCACCGGCTCCAGCGTCACCCCGCTGCCCGGCGTTACCGTCGACCAAAAGGTCGTGGTCGACAGCACCGGCGCGCTCGAACTGCCCAAGGTCCCCAAGCGGATGGTCGTGATCGGCGGCGGGGTGATCGGGCTCGAACTGGGTTCGGTCTGGCGGCGGCTTGGCGCGGAAGTGATCGTGGTCGAATTTCTCGACCAGCTGCTCCCCGGCATGGACATGGACATCCGCAAGGAAGCCGCGAAGATCTTCAAGAAGCAGGGCATGACGCTGCGGCTCGGGACCAAGGTGACCGGGGTGAGCGTCAAGGGCAGCAAGGCCACGCTGACGCTGGAGCCTTCCGCTGGCGGCGCGATGGAAACGCTTGAAGCCGATTGCGTGCTGGTTTCGATCGGGCGCCGTCCGAACACCGAAGGCCTCGGCCTCGACGCGATCGGGCTTGCTCCCAACGCACGCGGGCAGATCGAAATCGATCACGATTTCCGCACGTCGGTACCCGGCGTCTGGGCGATCGGCGATGTCGTCCCCGGTCCGATGCTCGCGCACAAGGCCGAGGACGAGGGCATTGCGGTCGCCGAAAACATCGCCGGGCTGACCGGGATCGTCAATCACGCGGTGATCCCGGGCGTGGTCTATACCTGGCCCGAGATCGCCGGGGTCGGTCTGACTGAAGACCAAGCCAAGGAGCTCGGCGAGATCAAGGTCGGCAAGTTCCCGATGCTCGCCAACAGCCGCGCCAAGACCAATCATGAGCCCGACGGCTTCGTGAAGATCATCGCCGATGCCAGGACCGACAAAGTGCTCGGCGTCTGGGCCATCGCCAGCGTGGCGGGCACGATGATCGCTGAAGCCTGCGTGGCGATGGAATTCGGCGCGACCTCGGAAGACATCGCCTACACCAGCCACGCGCACCCCACCCACAGCGAGGCGATCAAGGAAGCCGCGATGGGCGTGATGGGCAAAGCGATCCACATCTAGGCCCGGTCTGCCCGGGAACGCGCGGTCGTTGTCGCGCGTTTGTGCCAACAGGGGCGCAACGGGGCGGATCGATCATGCGGAATTGGGCAATCGCGGCGCTGCTCGCGCTCGGGCTGGCGGCCTGCAAAAACCACGGCGGCGCCCCGCCGCGGTCTCATGACGCGGTCAAGAGCGAGCCGCAAAGCTCGATCATCGCGGTGCCGATCGCCGCCGATCTTGCCGCGCTCTCCGCCGCGCTCGAACGCGAAATTCCGCGCCAACTCTGGACCATCGACCAGCCCGGCCAGGTCTGCGTGCCGAGCCGCAAGGTCAAGGTCGTGTTCGTCAAGATCAAGACCCCGACGCTGCACTGCCGGCTGGTCGGCGAGGTCGTGCGCGGGCCGATGGCAATCTCGGACAGCGGCCGCGATATCGTGGTGACGATGCCGATCAGCGCGGTGATCCACGCGCGCGATGTCGGCGGGCTGGTCAAGCAGGAGACCGCCACGGCGCGCGCGCAAGTCCGCGCCATCGTCCACCTCGCGCTCGCCGCCGATTGGACGCTGCGCGCAACGGTCGATATTGCCTACGACTGGACGCAGGAACCCGCGATCGATTTCATGGGCAAGCACATTGGGCTGACCAGCAAGGCCGACGCCAAGCTGCAAGGCGTGGTCACCAAGCTGGAGCAGACCCTGCCGCGCGAAATTGCCAAGCTCCAGTTCCGCCAGCAGATCGAGCAATCGTGGAATTCGGCCTTCACCTCGCTGTTGCTCAACCGCGACAATCCGCCGGTGTGGATGCGCGTGACCCCGCAGGAATTGCAGTACGGCGGCTATTCTGTGCAGGGCCGCCAGCTGGTGCTGCGGCTGGGGATGAAGGCGCTGACCGAAACTTTCGTGGGTGACCGCCCAGCCGATCCAGCCCGGACCCCGCTGCCCGGGGTGCGGCCACTGGCAGCCGATGCCGGGCAGCTCCAGTTCTACATTCCGGTCACCGCCGACTATGCCGAGCTCGAGCCGGTCATCGCCAAGGCGCTGGTCAAGCGATCCGCCCGGCCCTTCGCGGTGCCGGGTTATGGCGACGTGTTCGTCCGGTTCGGCAAAGTGACCGCCTATGGCACCGACAATGGCCGGATCGCGGTCGGGCTGGAATTTACCGCGCTCGACACCGACCGGCGCACCACCAGCTCGCACGGCACGATCTGGCTGACCGGGCTGCCGATCAACCCGCCCAACACCCGCGAAGTGCGCTTTACCGAAGTCACGGTTGACGGCGCGACCGACAGCACCGGGACCAACCTCCTGCTCAAACTGGCCAACACGCCCGCCATTTCGGAGACGATTGCCGAGGCTTTGGCGCAGAATTTCACTAAGGATTACGACAAGTTGCTCGGCAAGATCGACCGCGCCATCTCGGACCAGCGCGCCGGTAACATGCTGATCCGCGCCGATATCCAGAACGTGCGCACCGGCTCGCTCAAGGCGGCGGGCAACGGGCTGTATCTGCCGGTGTGGGGCACCGGGCGGGCGAGCATCCAGTTGATCCGTTAAGCGGTAATTGGGCGCAAATGCCATTTGCCCGGCGGCTCCGCGCGGCTATGGCGGGGGCATAACCCGTGCACAAAGGACTTCATTCGTGGCTGACACCGTCTCAATCAAGCTGAACCAGGACGAACTCGAGATGATCGTCGACGCGCTCGATGCCGATATGGAAGGCTATGTCGAAGCCGCCAAAGAAGCCCGCGGCAACACCCGCCGCGATGAAGTGGCGACTTATACCGAAGCCGCCCAGCGCATCCTCGCGCTCAAGACCCGGTTCGAAGAACTGATCGAGGAGTAGGCGGGCGATGGCGGGGGGCAGCACTGCAACAGACCAGCCGGTGCGGCCGCGCCGCCGGCTGATGCAACGCTTTGCCCGCTGGCATATCTGGCTTGGCTGGATCGCCGCGCTGCCGGTGCTGCTGTGGCTGATCTCGGGCCTGTTCATGGCCGCGCGGCCGATTGATGCCGTGCGCGGCGAAGCGCTGCGCCGCCCGGTTGCGGCGATCGCCGCCGCCGGACTGGTTACGCCGCAAGTGGCCGGGGCCGTCTCCCGCCTCGCACTGGCCGAACAGCTGGGTCAGCCGGTCTGGCTGGTCACCGGCGCGGACAAAGTCCAGGCCCGGTTCAATGCCCGCACGGGCCTGCGGCTCGGCCCGGTCACAGCCAGTGAGGCCGGGCAACTGGCCCGCGCTACCTTTGCCGGGACCAGCGCGCTGTCGTCGGTGCGCCATTTTGCCGCCGAGGCCGCCCCGCTCGACTTGCGCCGGCCCCGCCCGTCATGGCAGGCCAACTTTGCCGATGGCACCCATCTCTACATCGATGCCGATACCGGCGAAGTGCTCGCGCTGCGCACGCGGTTCTGGCGCGCCTACGATTTCATGTGGGGGCTGCACATCATGGACCCGCGCACGCGTGAGGACACCAGCAATGTCTTGCTGTGGCTGTTCGGCGGGATCGCGCTCGCATCGGGCGTGCTCGGCAGCGTGCTGCTGTTCCGGCGGCGCAAGGCGCGGCGATGAGCCTGCCCGCCGCGGTCCCGCAGATCCCCGAAGTGCTCGATCTGGCCGGGACCGCCGTCTTCGCGCTGACCGGCGCGCTGCTCGCCGCGCGGCTGCAGCAGACCTTCGTGACGATGAGCTTTTTCGCGCTGGTCACCGGGGTCGGCGGCGGCTCGGTGCGCGATCTGCTGATCGGCGCGCCGGTGTTCTGGGTGCGCGATCCGTGGGTTGCGCCGGTGTGTCTCGGCGTGGCGCTGCTCGCGTGGTTTATGCCGCGCAAATGGTTGGCCAAAAACGAGCAATCCAAGCTGCTCGAATGGGCCGATGCGGCGGGGCTCGCCGCCTACACCGTGCTCGGCACCGCCAAGGCGCTGGCGTTCGGCCTGCCGCTGGTTCCCGCAATGCTGATGGGAGTGATCACCGGCTGCGTCGGCGGGATTATCCGCGATGTGCTGGCCGGGCGCCCGTCGATCCTGATGCGGCCCGAAATTTACGTGACGGCGGCGGCGCTCTCGGCGGGGCTGTGCGCGCTGGGTCAGACGCTGGGGCTCGCGCGCGAGCTGGTCTGGCCGCTCGCCGCACTCGCCGGGTTCGCCCTGCGCGGCACCGCGATTGCGCGCGGATTGAGCCTGCCCGCTTACCGCCGCGCCGAGGATTAAAGCAGCGTGCGCAATATCTGAACCACCCGTCATCCCGGCGAAGGCCGGGACCCAGCACTTCTGAAACGGAACCCGGGAAGAGTCGCTGTTTGTTTGTTTGGACTGGGTCCCGGCCTGCGCCGGGATGACGATTCAGAGTAGGGGCAAATTTTTCTAGAGCCTTGCGCCGCGCCGCCCCGGCGTTACCGTCTTGCAACAGGGAGAACGAACACATGAACGGGGCCGAAGCCTTTATCGGGACATTGAGCGAGTGCGGGGTCGAAGTGTGCTTCGCCAACCCCGGCACCTCGGAGATGCAGCTGGTCGCGGCGGTCGATCGCCAGCACGGGATGCGCGCTATTCTGGGCCTGTTCGAAGGCGTGGTGACCGGCGCGGCGGACGGTTATGGGCGGATGGCGGACAAACCGGCGGTGACGCTGCTGCACCTTGGCCCAGGGCTCGGCAATGGCCTTGCCAACCTGCACAACGCGCGCCGCGCGGGGTCCCCCGTGATCAACATGGTCGGCGATCATGCGACCTATCACCTGCATTACGATGCCCCGCTGACTTCGGACGCGCTGGGCGTCGCGCGGCCGATGTCGGACTGGGTGCGGGTGTCTAAATCGCCGCAGGATCTGGCCCATGCCGGGGCCGAGGCGTTTGCGATGGCGCAGAGCTATCCCGGCAAGATCGCCACGGTGGTGGTGCCCGCCGACCATGCGTGGAGCGAAGGCGCGGCCAAGGTTGCGGTGCCGGTGATGCCCGCGCCCGCCCAGGCCCCCGCCGAAGCTGTCGCCGCTGCTGCCGCCGCGCTGCAAGGCGATGGCCCCAAGGCGCTGTTCCTCGGCGGGCGGGCCTTGCGCGCCGATGTGCTGGTTCAGGCTGGGCGGATCGCCGCCGCAACCGGCGCGCGGCTGATCACCGAAACCTTTGCCGCCCGCCACCAACGCGGCGCGGGGCGGGTGGCCACCGAAAAGCTGCCCTACTTCGGCGAACAGGCCGAGGCGTACCTCGCTGAATTCAAGACCATCGTGTTCTGCGGCAGCGAACCGCCGGTGTCGTTCTTCGCTTATCCGGGCAAGCCAAGCTGGCTCTCCCCGCCGGGCGCAACGCTGGTCCGGCTCGCCTCGATGCGCGAGGACGCGGCGGCGGCGCTGGGGGCCCTGGCCGATGCGCTGGCGGCCCCCGCTGAGCCCGCGCTGGTCCAAGTCGCGACCCAGTTCCCGTGGGAGCCGGGCAAGCTCAATTCGGCCAATCTCGGCGCGGTGCTGGCGCAGCTGCTCCCCGCCAATGCAATCGTCTCGGACGAAAGCGCAACCTCGGGCGCGGCCTCCTTTGCCATGTGCGCGGGCGCGGCGCAGCACGATTGGCTCCAGCTGGCCGGCGGCGCGATCGGCCAGGGCCTGCCGCTCGCGGTCGGTGCAGCGGTGGCTTGTCCGGCGCGCAAGGTGATCGCGCTGCAGGCCGATGGCGGCGGGATGTACACGCTGCAGGCGCTGTGGACGATGGCGCGCGAAAAGCTCGACGTGACCACGGTGATCCTCAACAACGGCAGCTACGCGATCCTCAATATCGAGCTGATGCGGGTCGGCGTGCAGAACCCCGGGCCCAAAGCGCTGTCGATGCTCGATCTCACCAACCCGGCGATCAACTGGTCGCAGCTGTCCGAGGGGATGGGCGTGCCGGCGGTGCGGGTGGATACGGCTGAGGGGTTCCACGCTGCGCTGCAGGATGCGCTGGCGCACAAGGGGCCACGGTTGATCGAGGCGCTGTTGTGAGAATGCTGCAAATCCTCAAGAGCCCCTCCCCCTGGGGAGGGGTTGGGGTGGGGGGTCCCACGCCGGCGTCGAACCTCCATCCCAACCCTTCCCCAACGGGGAAGGGCTAAGAAATGGGCGAATCCCTCAACCCGCTCCCCGCCAGCTTCGCCGATTTCCGCCGCGGGGCCGAGCGCCGCCTGCCGCGCTTCCTGTTCGATTATTACGACGGCGGCGCGGGCGCGGAAGTGACCCTGCGCAGCAACACCGCTGACTGGGAAGCCGTGCGGCTGGGCCAGAAGGTGCTGGTCGACGTCTCGAACATGGATTGCGGGACCGAACTGTTCGGCGAAAAACTGGCCATGCCGCTGGTGCTCGCACCGATCGGGATGGGCGGGATGAGCGCGCGGCGCGGCGAGGTTCAGGCCAAGCGCGCGGCGGACAAGGCGGGCATCCCGTTCTGCCTCTCGACCGTCGGGATCTGCACGATGGAAGAATTGGGCGCAACCGGCGACAAGCCGTTCTGGTTCCAGCTTTACATGCTGAAAGACCGCGGGATCGTGCAGGAGATTCTCGAGCGTGCCTGGGCGGCGGGCGTGCGCACGCTGGCCTTCACCATCGACCTGGCGGTGCTCGGCACGCGTTATCGCGACATCCGCAACGGCATGGCCGGGGGGCTCGGCCGCTGGGGCAACTTCCGCTCGGGCGCGCTCGACTATGCGCTGCATCCCGGCTGGGCCATCGACGTCGGCCTGAAGGGCGGCCCGCACGGCTTCGGCAACCTCTCGCGCTACGTCAAGCAAAGCAAAAACCCGCGCGATTACCTGCACTGGACCGGCAGCCAGTTCGATCCCTCGGTGACGTGGAAAGACATCGAGTGGCTGCGCACGGTGTGGCAGGGCAACCTCGTGCTCAAGGGCATTCTCGACGTTGAGGATGCGAAGCAAGCGGTAGCAATCGGCGCGGACGGGATGATCGTCTCCAACCACGGCGGGCGGCAGCTGGACGGCGCAGCCTCGACCGCGACGATGCTGCCGCGCATCGCCGACGCGGTGGGGAGCGAGACCACACTGCTGGTCGATGGCGGCATTCGCAGCGGTCAGGACTTGGTCAAGGCGCTGGCGCTCGGCGCGAAGGCGGCGCTCATCGGGCGGCCGTGGGTGATGGCGCTGGCGGCGGGCGGAGGGGCCGCGCTGACGCGGATGCTCGGGCTGTACAAGCAGGACATGCGCACCGCACTGGGGCTGACCGGGGCGGTGAATGCGCGGGATGTGGGGCGCGGGGTTTTGTTGGGGGAATAACGTGCTGCACTTGATCGCCAACATCTTTGGGGTGCGCAAACCTCGCGAACACTCCGTGCTGGGCCAACAGATTGGCCCGACTCTGTGTGCGGGGATGGCGCTGCCGCCGTCTCTCGAATTACTCTTCCGTTGGATCGAAGCGAGGCGATGTTTTGTCGACACGCCGAACGGCAGGATCGGATTCCTCTTTCCCGAAGCCGAAATGAAGCAAGGTTGGACCGACCATCGGCGACCAGGCGGAACCAACATTAACTTTGCAGCGGAAGGCA
>JANYGC010000012.1 GCA_025359425.1 Sphingomonadaceae bacterium | reverse complement strand
GGGGCGATCGGCATTTTCGGTCTCCTGGGTTGAACCAGACGCCATCTCAGCGCCCCACCTTGGCGGCGAGCGCAAACACGGCGGCGGTCAGGCTGCAGACGATCATCGCGATAAACATGGCGGGGATCCCGCCCAGGCTGTCGATCCAGCCGAGCGAGGCGGACGCCAGTGACCGCCCCAAATTCAACAGCGCCATGAACACCGCGAATTGCGTGGCGGCAATCGCCGGGGTGCACAGCCGCATGGCGAGTGAGCCCGCGGCGACGCCCCTGAGCACGTTCAGCGCGTTCAACATGAATATTGCGGCGATGAAAAAGACCGGATTGGTCCAATGGCCCTGCACAATGAGCATCGCTCCGGCGGATGCTGCGGACAACACTGCGCTCACAACGAACAGGCGGCGCGCGCCCCAGCGCTCGGCCATCAAGCCAAACAGCAGGACACTGGCAAAGCCTGCCACCAGACTGGCCTGGCCCGACCAGCTACTGTAAATGTTTTTCTCCCAACCAAGCACATTGGCTGCGAAGAGGGGGGCCATTCCAAGAAATATTCCCCAGGCCGCCACGGTTGCGACCAGCGCCGGAACCAGAATCAACGTCTGCCGCGTGAACATCGCCGTGCAGAGATTGCGGATGATCGGGCCAAACCCACCCAGATGAAGATCTAGGTTGCGCTGTGATGCTGCCCCGCTGGTCCATGGCAACAGGCGTTCTCCCGGGCGTTCGCGCACGATGAGTACCAGGATCAGGATGACCAGGATGATCGCGGCCAGCGTCAAGACTGCTGCAGGAAGACCGAAATAGGCGATCAGATATCCGCTGGCCGCTGCGCTGACGGCGATGCCAATGGCTTGCGCACCGAACATGTAGCCGTTGACCCGCTCGATTTCGCCGGCTGGCAAGATGTCGACTGCCAGCCCGTCGACCGCCACATCCTGCACCGCCGATGACAGTCCGAGGGCGAAAGCGATGGCAGCGATCAGGCCGATCTGCTGTACTCCGGGATTGACCAAAGCCATCGCCAGAAAAGCAGCCGCCAGGCCGAACTGACCGATGATTATCCAAGGCCGCCTGCGCCCCATGGCGAGGAATGCATAGCGATCCATCAAGAGGCCGTAGGCCAGCTTGAATGTCCACGGCAGGATGACCAATGCTTGGACGCTGCCGATCGCCGCCGCCGATGCCCCGTTTTGCGCCAGCCAGGCAGGTAGCGCGAAGTCGATTAGCCCAAACGGCAGCCCTTGCGCGAAGTAGAGCAGGAACAGCGTCGCAAAGCGGAGGTTCCGGTGCTCGCTGAGCGCCAATGCGGGCGGTGCAGGGGGCGCAAAGGTGGCTTCAAGCATAGAAGTATCGCTCCTCGGCGATCTGGCCGCCGCGCACGGTGTAGAGGGCTATTTCGGTGAAGGGCTGGCCGTCGCCGCCGGCCGGGTCGGTGATCATCAGATCGAGAAACAGGGCGAACTGGTCACTGGTCACGAACGGGCCGTCGATGCCGATCGCTTCGATCCGGGCGGCGCCAAAGCGGACGGCGCATTTTCTGCGCACCGCCGCGATGCCGCAAGCCGTGGTGTGCACTCCGCCCGGTAAGTCCGCCGGTTCGGTGCTGATTACATCCGCGGCCCAATAACGATCGCCGGCCGCGGCGAACCTGCCCGACCGCAGCAGTGCGGTGAAATCGCGCGCGACTTCTGCGATGGTCTGCATGGCGGGTTCTCATCTCATGCGGGCATTGGAAGTTAGGCAGGCGGCGCAGCATTGTGCGCCGCCTGCCATGATCCTGAAGTGGGTCGCTTACTTCAGAATCAATTCCTGATATTCGACCGAGCCCTGCTGTTCGCGCATCGGACCGCGCGCCGCGCTGGCGGCAGCTTGCTTGCGATCGTCGGAGGCGAGGAAGGCATTCATCTTGTCGTTGAACGCGTCTTGCTGGGCGGTGGTCATATAGTCCTTGGTTTCGATCAGCAGGATCAGGTCAGGCTCATCCTTGCGGGCGTTGTTGACCGAAAGGACATGATAGCTGAGCACCACGCCTTCCTTCTTGCCGAATTCCTGCACCCGCTTCCACTGGCCGCCGAGGAAGTCCATGTAGTTGTCGAACTGGCCCGGCATCACCTTGATCCGCGAGGCAGTCCAGACCGAGCCGGGCTTGTAGCTTCGCTCCTGGGTCATGGCCGGGCCCGCCATCGCGATGGTTACCGCGATGACTGTCGTGGCCAGAATCGATTTGAAATTCATCATGGTCTTCACTCCTCGTTGTCGCCTCACCTGAGACAGTTGCTAAATTCGCTGCTTGCAGGAACGGGCCAGAGGAAGTGCGGGTCCGCAGACACAGCTCTCCCGCTGGCTGACCCGGAGTTTTCCGGCTTGCCTACTAGCGACAAAAATGTTTGCGAACCCCGGCCCGGATAGTGCGGTGCCGTAGCGTCAGGCGTCAATCCGGCTGATCGTCAATAAAGCGTCAATAGTGCGTCAATCCGGCTTCAGGATCGAGCGACCCTTGGCTTTTCCCCGAAGGAACCTGAACCCGATCAGGCTGGAGCGCGGTTGCTCGGTGGCGGGAGCAGATCAGGCCAGCCATACTTGTCCCACGCCGCAGCCATGCCGACGCGTTCGGCAAAGGCGATAAATTCGCCATGCTGCCAGATTTGCCGGATCGGTTCGATGTCAGCCCACAGCGAAATCAGGCAGCCCATGTTGCCGAGCGAAACGGTCTGGCCGATCGTTTTGAAGAACATTTCGGAGTAGCCCATGAACACCGCGGGCAAGGCAATCGACATATCGGCGTTGTCGTGCATCGTCAGGTGGAGATAGTCGAGCGTGCGGCAATAGGCCTCGCGGTCCTCGGCCTCGCCGCTGCACACGCCCTTGGCCGCGACCAACCAATATGCGTCCATCATCGCTGGCGGCATCGGCGCAGTGCCGGCGGGCGGAAAGATGGTTCTATTCAACAGTAGCCGGGTAAGCTGATATTGCTCGACCGCCAGCTCGTGCTGCCTCGCCGCCGCGTTCGCCACCGCCAGCCATACGGAAGGGAAGCCCAGGTCCACGGCGCGCTGACCATCGGCAATCGCCGCTGGCAGATTGCCTAGATTGAGATGCCCCGAGCACCGCAACATGAATTTGCGTCCGTCGATCGGATCCTGCGCAATCGCTTCTTCGATATACCGCATGCCCTCGGTGGTGCGGCCGCAGAACAACAGGTACGAGCCGAGCCGCATCGCAACTGCCGGATTGCCGGGCTCCAGGTGATAACCCTTGAACGCCAGATCGATCGCCCCGACGAAATTGCCCAGCGTCAGCTCGTGCAGGCCAAGCAAAGCGTAAGCCTGGCCCAGGCCGGGCTTGAGCGACAGGGCGCGGGCGACGCTCGCCGCCATCCGCGCCGACTCGGCCGGCCGATCGAGGCACGCAGTATAGATGCCGATCAACTGATGCACTTCGCCCAGCAGCAGCCAAGCTTCGGCAAATTCGGGGTCGATTGCAACCGCCTGTTCGAGCAAGGCCACCGCAGTGTCCAGCACACCATTGCCGAAAAGCTTGAAGCTCAGCGCGCGGCCCTGCAGATACAAGTCATAGGCCTCGGCGCTGTGAGTCATGCCCGGGACCAGCGGAGGCCGCATTGCAACGCCCAAGGCTGAACCGATCGCTGCCGTGATCGCTTGCGCGACCTGTTCCTGAAAGGCAAACAGATCGTCAAGCGTGCCGTCAAAGCGCGCGCCCCACAGCTCGAAGCCTGTTTCGCCCGAGACCAGATGCGCATGAACGCGAACCCGCTCGCCCTGGCGCTGCACCGATCCTTCGATCAGATGCAGCACGCCCAGTTCCGCCGCTATCTGCGCTGAAGGCAAGCTGCTGCCGCGAAAATGGAACGAAGACGTGCGGCCAGCAACCAGCAACTGCGGGACCTGGCCAATCGCCGTGATCAGCTCGTCGACAATCCCGTCGGCAAAATAGTCGTGTTCTTCTTGCGCCCCGACTGACTGAAACGGCAGCACCGCGATCCGCGTCTTGACGGACGGCCTGGTCGGAGCGCGTGCTGGCGCGACCGCCGGTTTGCGTTGCGCCCAGAGGCCGCGCAGCTGATGCAGCTCAGCGGCGAGGTCGGTCCGTTCAAGCGCGCCCAGTCCATGCTCGACTGCATTGGACAGCCGTTTCTCGGCATCGCTGCTGCGCCGCGCAAGCCAGTGGTTGAACGCGTCGCCAAAGTCCATTTGATCGAGGATCGGCTTGGTCCCGATCGTGGCGAGCTGGGCCGTCGCAGCCGCATAGTCCGCGCGCGCAAAGGCCTGTTCGAGCGCATCGAGATCGGTCGAGATCGAACGAGGGCGCAAAGCCACGTTCGACCGGGTGGCGAGCAGAATGTCCGGTCCGCACGGTGCGAGCAGCTTGCCGAGCTCAAGCAAACACTGACGCAGACTAGCCTTGGCGTGTGCTTCGAACCTGCCGGGCCACAACAGCTTGCTCAGAAAATCGCGGTCCATCGCTTCATTTTCGGCGAGACACAGCATCGCCAGCAATGCTCGCGCCCGGCGGTTCGAAATAACAATTTCGGAGCCATCTGCGGCCCACAGCTGAAATCGGCCGAACACCGATGCGAAGGCAGAATCCTGCAACCGGCCTGAGCTATCAACCGGATCGGCCTGCTTCATGTTTGCTTGTCCCCGCGCCGCGCAAGACTATCTAGCGCAACCAGTCCGCAGCACAAATGGTCAATCGGGGTGCGGGCCGTGCGCAGCGTTCTCGAGGACCTGGCCAGCCACGGCATCGCCCCCGACTCCGCAAGGCTTGCCGCCGCTCTTGATGATGTCGCAGGAGTAGCGCAATCCGGCTGCGCCTGGCTCTTGATCGGGCTTGTGATCGGTGATCACGCCGGGATTGGGCGAAGCTACGTTGACCAACGCCTTGTTAATGTGGCAATGGGCCGACGCCTTCGGGGCAGCCTGGTAACCGCGCTGCAATCCTGTTGGACCGCCTGATTTGAAAACCTATGTTTTCTGCGGGTTTGCGGGTGTAGCTCAATGGTAGAGCAGCAGCTTCCCAAGCTGAATACGAGGGTTCGATTCCCTTCACCCGCTCCATT
>JANYGC010000008.1 GCA_025359425.1 Sphingomonadaceae bacterium | reverse complement strand
CTTGGCCACTTTGTAAAGCGGCGGCTGCGCGATGAACAAGTGCCCGGCGCGGATGATGTCGGGCATCTGGCGGTGGAAAAAGGTAAGCAGCAGGGTGCGGATATGCGCGCCGTCGACATCGGCGTCGGTCATGATCACGATCTTGTGGTAGCGCAGCTTGTCGAGGTTGAACTCGTCGCGAATGCCGGTGCCCATTGCCTGGATCAGCGTGCCGACTTCCTTCGAGCCGATGATCCGGTCGAACCGCGCCCGTTCGACGTTGAGGATCTTGCCCTTGAGCGGCAGGATCGCCTGGATGTGGCGATTGCGCCCTTGCTTGGCCGAGCCACCGGCTGAATCGCCTTCGACCAGGAACAGTTCGCACTTGGCGGGATCGCGTTCCTGGCAATCGGCAAGCTTGCCGGGCAGGCTGGCGATGTCCATCGCGCCCTTGCGCCGGGTGAGTTCGCGCGCGCGCTTGGCGGCTTCGCGCGCGGCGGCGGCGTCGATCACCTTCTGGATGACCAGCCGTGCGTTGGCGGGATTTTCCTCGAGCCATTCGCCCATCTTGTCGGCCATCAGGCTTTCCAATGGCTGGCGCACTTCGCTGCTGACCAGCTTGTCCTTGGTCTGCGAGCCGAACTTGGGATCGGGCAGCTTGACCGAGACGATCGCGGTCAAGCCTTCGCGCATGTCTTCGCCCGAGAGCGAGACCTTTTCCTTCTTCAACATGCCCGAGCGTTCGGCATAGTTGTTGATGGTGCGGGTCAGTGCGGCGCGGAATGCGGCCAGGTGCGTGCCGCCATCGCGCTGCGGAATGTTGTTGGTGAAGCACAGGACGTTTTCGTAATAGGAATCGTTCCATTCGAGCGCGACTTCGATCGCGATCCCCTCACGCTCGGATGAAATCGCGATCGGATCGGGCAGCAGGGCAATCTTGTTGCGATCCAGATAGCCAACGAACGCGCCGATCCCGCCTTCGTAATAGAGATCGTGCTCCTTGATTTCCTCGTGCCGCTTGTCGCGCAGCAGGACGCGCACGCCCGAGTTCAGAAAGGCCAGTTCGCGGTAGCGGTGCTCGAGCTTTTCGAAATCGAATTCGAGCACGTTCTTGAAGGTGTCGGTACTGGCCATGAAAGTCACGCGGGTGCCCTTCTTGACGCCCCCTGTTTCATTGGCGGGAGCCGGCCCCTTGACCACCAGCGGCGCAACCGCATCGCCGTGGGCGAACTTCATCCAGTGCTCTTCACCGTCGCGCCAGATCGTCAGCTCAAGCCATTCGCTGAGCGCATTGACCACCGACACGCCGACGCCGTGGAGCCCGCCCGAAACCTTGTAGGCATTGTCATCCGAAGTGTTCTCGAACTTCCCGCCGGCGTGCAGCTGGGTCATGATCACCTCGGCCGCCGAGACGCCTTCTTCGGTGTGAATCCCGGTCGGAATACCGCGCCCGTTATCCTCGACCGAGACCGAGCCATCGGGGTTGAGTTCGATCAGGACGAGGTCGCAATGACCCGCCAAAGCTTCATCGATCGCGTTGTCCGAAACCTCGAACACCATGTGGTGCAAGCCCGAGCCATCGTCGGTATCGCCGATGTACATGCCGGGGCGTTTGCGCACCGCGTCGAGGCCCTTGAGGACCTTGATCTGATCGGCGCCGTATTCGTTCTGGTTAGGCCCAGAACTGAGAGTGTTTTCAGGGGTGTCGGACATAGCCAGCATATAGGTATTCGGGGCTCAAAACGGAAGTCTTTGCGGCCCCTTCCATCCACAGGGAATTCCTGCTCAAGTGGCGGCATAATCAGGGAGTCTCCAGATGAAGAAGCTTTTTGCACTTGCCCTGCTGGGCACCACCACGCTGGCCGCTGAAGCCGGGGCGATGGACGCCCAGCACCGCCCCGACCAGGTCGAATTTCGCGGGCTTTACAAAGAGCTGGTTGAAACCAACACCACGCTGTCAGCGGGCAGCTGCACGCTCGCGGCAGAGCGGATGGCGGCGCGGATGCGCAGCGCAGGCATCCCCGACAGCCAGATCACGCTGTTTTCCACGCCGGAACACCCCAAGGACGGCGGCGTGGTGGTGGTCTATCCCGGCACCGACAAAAAATTGAAGCCGATGCTGCTGCTCGCGCATATCGACGTGGTTGAGGCCAACCGGGCGGACTGGACCCGCGATCCGTTCACCCTGATCGAGGAAAACGGCCAGTTCTATGCCCGCGGCGCGAGCGACGACAAGGCGCAGGCCGCCGTGTGGACCGACACGATGGTCCGCTTCGCCAAGGAGAAGTACAAGCCGAGGCGCACGGTCAAGCTGGCGCTGACCTGCGGCGAGGAAACCTCGGGCGCGTTCAACGGCGCCGAGTGGCTGACCAAGAACAAGCGCGACCTGATCGATGCCGCCTATGCGCTGAACGAAGGCGGCGGCGGGCGTTCCGACGCCGACGGCAAACTGATCGTCCAGACCATCCAGGTCGGCGAGAAGGCCTATCAGGACTTTACCCTGACCGCGACCAACGAAGGCGGCCATGCCTCTTCCCCGGTGCGCGACAATGCGATTTACGCAATGTCCGATGCGGTGCTCAAGATCCGCGACCATGAATTCGCGCTCGAATTCAACGACACCACGCGGACCTTCTTCGCCAAGGCCGGGCTGCTTTATCCCGGGGCGATGGGCAAGGCGATGGCCGCGCTGGCCGCCAATCCGCAGGACAAGGCCTCCGAGGCGATCGTCAACCAGGACCGCAGCCTCCATTCGATGCTGCGCACCACTTGCGTCGCGACGCTGGTCAAGGGCGGCCACGCGCTGAATGCCTTGCCGCAGCGGGTGACGGTCAACGTCAACTGCCGGATGTTCCCGGGGCGCACCTCGGACGAAACCCAGGCCGAGCTGACCCGGGTGATCGGCAATCCGGCAATCACCATCGAACAGCGGGTCAAGGACAAGCCGATCGCCAAGGTGCCGCCGCTCGATCCGGCGATCATCGGCCCGATGGAACAGCTTTCGGCCAAGTTCTTCCCCGGCGTGCCGGTGGTTCCGACCATTTCGACCGGGGCGAGCGACGGGGTCTACACCGCCGCGGTCGGCATCCCGACTTACGGGGTTCCGGGGATCTGGGCCGACAGCAAGATGAACAATATCCACGGCCTCAACGAGCACATGGAAGTGCGGTCGCTTATGGACGGGCGCGATTATCTCTATGCTTTGGTGAAACTGCTGAGCAGCAAATGATCGATCCTCCCCCTTTGGGGGAGGTGGCAGACGCGAAGCGGCTGACGGTGGGGGCCCGCCGGTGCAAGCCTGCCGGTGCTCTGGCCCCCACCGGCCCGCCTTCGGCGGCCCAACTCCCCCGGCTGGGGAGGATTTAACCAACGAAGGGCCGCCGCGCAGTTACGCGTGACGGCCCTTGGCTGTAGTTTGGAGGTGGTGCCGAACCGCTGTGCTTAGACAAGCGTGGCGGTGAACATCAGTCCGCTGATCGAAATCGCGGCGATGGCCGGCAGCACGATCGAAAGGATGCTGCGCATGATACTTCTCCTGTTGCGTTCGCGAACTCAGTTCGCAGATGCAACATAATCGCATAGGTAGAGATTGCCAGTGCAAAGGCCGGGACGGGTGTTGCATATTTTGCAACCAGCGCATTGAGAAGGCGTTCATCGCTTCCAAATTGTCATTGCTGCCGATTGCTGGCAGATCGGGCGGTATGACTGAAAATCCTACCACGATGCTCGATGCCGAATTCGGCTCCTTCCCAGGCCTGATCGCCGCCTGGGGTGCCTATCGCGGTGACGCCGACGCACTGTACGACGGCACCACCACGCTATCATGGGCTGAGACCGCCGCCCGCGTCGAGCGGATCGCCGCGCGGTTGCAGGCCGACGGGCTCGAACGCGGCCAGGCGGTGGCCATCCTGGGCACCACCAGCGTCAACTATGCGCTGATCTATCTCGCGGCGATCCGGGCCGGGGGCTGCGCCGCGCCGCTGACCACCAGCGCCAGCGCCGACCAGCTTGCCGGAATGGCGGCGGATTCGGGCGCGATTCACTTGTTCATCGACCGCGCCAAGCTGACCGAACTCGGCGACTTCATCCTGCCCACCGCCAACCAGATCGTGCTGGACGAAGACCTCGATACCTTCATGGCCCCCGCCGGGACCAAGGCCGCGCCGTTCGATCCGGCCGAGCGCGATCCGCTCAACATCATTTATTCGTCGGGCACCACCGGCGTGCCCAAGGGGATCATCCATTCGCACGGGATGCGCTGGCGGCAGATGACCTTCCGCGCCGCGCTCAATTACGGTCAGGACAGCCGCACGCTGACCGCGACCCCGCTCTATTCGAACACCACCATGGCCGTGTTCCTCCCGACGCTGTACTCGGGCGGGCGCGTCTCCTTGATGGGCAAGTTCGACACGCAGAAATGGTTGGAACGCGCGCAGAACGAGCGAATTACCCACACCATGCTGGTCCCGGTGCAGTACCGCCGACTGATGCAGTTCGAGCATTTCGATGATTACGACTTGTCATCGATGAAGATGAAATACTGCACCAGTGCGCCCTTCCCCGCCGATCTCAAGGCCGAAGTCCTCGCCCGGATGCCCGGCGGCCTGATCGAAATCTACGGGATGACCGAAGGCGGGGTCGCGTGCATTTTCCCGGTCCACGAATTTCCCGACAAGCTTCACACCGTGGGCTTCCCGGCTCCGGGCCATTCGCTGAAAGTGATCGACGAGGCGGGTAATGAACTGCCGCCGGGCGAGGCGGGCGAACTGGTCGGCAAGTCACCAACGATGATGTCGGGCTACAAGAACCAGCCCGAAAAGACCCGCGAGGGCTATTGGACCGATCCCGCCGATGGCACCACCTGGCAGCGCATGGGCGATGTCGGCCGGGTCGATGCCGAGGGCTTCGTCGAACTGGTCGGGCGGACCAAGGATGTGATCATCTCGGGCGGCTTCAACATCTTCCCGATCGACCTCGAGCACGAATTGGTCAAGGACGAACGCGTGGTCGAAGCCGCCGTCGTCGGCGTGCCCAGCGACCAGTGGGGCGAGACCCCGGTGGGGTTCGTGGTGCTCAAACCCGGCGTGGAGGAAACCGCGCTGGAAGATATCCGCAGCACCGCCAACAGCCGCCTGGGCAAAACCCAGCGGGTCAGCGCGCTCCACGCGATCGAAGAAATGCCGCGCAGCCACATCGGCAAATTGCTTAAAACGGAATTGCGCGACGTCGCCGTGGCCAAATGACGCTCAGCCCGGTGCTGAAGCCGGCCGCTCGCTGCGATAATAGAGGAAGGTCAGGAACAACGCGGTGGCACCCAGCAAATGCCACGCGGCATGACCCTGGAGCAGGCTGTGCGGCGCGCAGACGATGCCCCGCTGATCGAGGTTCCAGATCGTGAACGCCAGCGCCTTGGTGGCGATCCCGGTCACATAAAAGCGCGTTTTAACCCCCGCCCGCAAGCGCCGGGCAAACCCCATCTCGGCGATGATGGCCGCAATCAATACGGCCGCAAACAGCCAGCGGCGCACTTCGGGAACCAGGTACAGCAGCGCCAGCAACACCGCCAGCAGCGCCGCATAAAGCGTGATCGCCTGCTTATCCGACAAGCGCCGCCAGCGGGTGAGCGCGCAGACCAGCATGAACCCGCCGGTGAAATACATCCCCGTCACATCGAAGAACTGCCCCCACAGCGATAGCGTCGCGTGGAGCAGGACCGAACCCAGCCCAACGATTATCGCGGTGATCCCGAAGAACGCGGCAGCATTGCGATCAAACCCGGAACGCCAATGGTCGCCGCGCGCCAGCACGATCATCAAGGTCCCGGCAAAGACATAGCCATAGCTTGAAAAGCTGTCGGCCGGTTGCAGGATCAGCGATCCGATCCGCGGAAATTCGCAGAAACATCGCGTCGCAGTGCAAGTGGCGGGGGCATAGGCTGACCAGTCAGGCCCCAGCCCGGTCAGCACCAGCGTCGTCGCCAGCACCGCCAGCACCGTCACACCCAGGCTTGTCACAACGTCGCGGGCGGTAATCATCGGTACGGCGTGACAGGTTGCAGGGATCGCGGCAAGCCCGCGCCGCTGCGCAGCGAATTCGCGCGCGCGGCTTGTCTCGGCTGAACGCCGGGCCTATCCGCGCCTGCATGACCATCCAGCCATCAGATTCGATCCTGATTGTCGATTTCGGCAGCCAGGTTACCCAGCTCATTGCGCGGCGGGTGCGTGAGGCGGGGGTCTATTCCGAAATTGCCCCGTTCAACGCGGCGAGCGAAGCTTTCGCGCGGATGGCCCCCAAAGGCATCATCCTGTCGGGCTCGCCCGCCTCGGTGCTCGACGAGGACGGCCCGCGCATCCCCGATGAGATCCTGAACTCGGGCCTGCCGATCATGGCGATCTGCTATGGCCAGCAGGCCTTGATGCACCAATTGGGCGGCGAAGTGCTGCCCGGGGACAGCGGCGAATTCGGCCGCGCCTTCATCGAGATTTCCGGCAGCTGCGCGCTGTTCGACGGGCTGTGGGCCGAGGGCGAGAAGCATCAGGTGTGGATGAGCCACGGCGACAAGGTCACCCAATTGGCACCCGGGTTCAAGCCGGTCGCCGCCAGCCCCGGCGCGCCGTTCGCGGTGATCGCCAACGAGGACAAGCGCATCTACGCGATGCAATTCCACCCCGAGGTGGTCCACACCCCCGACGGCGGGCGGCTTTACCGCAACTTCGTGCGCCACGTCTGCGGCCTCGCCGGGGACTGGACCATGGCCGAGTTTCGCAAGACCAAGATCGCGGAAATCCGCGCACAAGTCGGCACGGGAAAGGTCATCTGCGGCCTGTCGGGCGGCGTCGATTCAGCCGTCGCCGCGGTGCTGATCCACGAAGCCATCGGCGCGCAGCTGACCTGTGTCTATGTCGATCATGGGTTGATGCGGCTGGGCGAAAGCGAGCAGGTCGTCAGCCTGTTCCGCGGTCACTACAACATCCCGCTGATCCACAAGGATGTGTCGGCGCTGTTCATGAATGGCCTGGCCGGCATCACCGATCCCGAAGCCAAGCGCAAATTCATCGGCAAGACCTTCATCGACGTGTTCGAAGCCGAGGCCAAGGAAATCGGTGGGGCGCAGTTCCTTGCGCAGGGCACGCTTTATCCCGACGTGATCGAGAGCGTCTCGTTCACCGGCGGGCCGAGCGTGACGATCAAGAGCCACCACAACGTCGGCGGCTTGCCCGAGCGGATGAACATGCAGCTGGTCGAACCGCTGCGCGAACTGTTCAAGGACGAAGTGCGCGAGCTCGGACGCGAGCTCGGCCTGCCCGAGATCTTCGTCGGCCGTCACCCGTTCCCCGGCCCGGGCCTCGCGATCCGCATCCCCGGCGAGGTGACTCGCGAGCGCTGCGATATTCTGCGCAAGGCCGACGCGGTGTACCTCGAGGAAATCCGCAACGCCGGGCTGTATGACGCAATCTGGCAGGCCTTCGCGGTGCTGCTCCCGGTCAAGACCGTCGGCGTGATGGGCGATAGCCGCACGTACGACAACGTCTGCGCGCTGCGCGCGGTGACCAGCACCGACGGCATGACCGCAGATATCTACCCGTTCGACGCCGCGTTTCTCAGCCGCGTCGCGACGCGGATCATCAACGAGGTCAAGGGCATCAACCGGGTGGTGTACGATTACACCAGCAAGCCGCCCGGGACGATCGAGTGGGAGTAAGCCAAGTCGACCATTGACAGAGCAAAACGTTCTTATAATGTTCTTGGCTTGGCAAGAGGAGGGCGAAGCTGATGTCCGTCGACTATATTATGATCGGAACCAACGATCTGACCCGCGCGCGCCCGTTCTACGATGCGGTGTTCGCGCAAATCGGGGGCGAGCTCGATGTCGAGTATCCCGGCTTCACCTTTTGCTATCGCTTCCGCAACGGCACGCGCGCGTGGGTGGCGGGGCCGAACAACAAACAGCCGGCCGTATCGGGTAACGGCAACATGCCGGGATTCCGCTGTGGTTCGGAAGCGGAGGTCATTGCGGCGCACGGTGCTGCACTGGCCCACGGTGGCACCAGCGAGGGGGATCCCGGTCCGCGTCCGATGTACGGCCCGGAATTCTACGGTGCCTATGTCCGCGATCCCGACGGTAACAAGATGAGCTTTATCTGCACGCGGGCGGATTCGGTGAGCGAACATCCAACTTGACCAACCCCCTTGGTCAAGCGTATTCTCCACCCATGACCATTCATGTCAATATCGGCGAAGCCAAGACCCGGCTGTCTGAACTACTCGCAGCGGCCGCGCGCGGCGAGGAGGTTGTGGTGGACAAGGCAGGGGTGCCATTTGCCACGATCGTGCCCCGGCCTGAAGCGCTCGCACTTGAACGCGATGCCCGCGCGGCCAAGCGCAAGGCGGCGTTCGGCTGCCTCGCCGACAAGTACAAGAACTTTCCCCCAGAGGCTTTCGATATCCCGCCCTCAATGACCGAAGCGGAGCTGGAAGAGCGGTTTACGCGCAAATTTGGCTGATGCGGCTACTGATCGATACGCACATCCTGGTCTGGATCGTGCTGAATGATGGGCGGCTTTCCGAGGCGCAACGCACGGCTCTGGGTGATCCTGCGAACGCAATCGTGGTCAGCCCGGTTGTGGCCTATGAACTGACCCAACTGCAGATTACACACCGCATTCCGATCAGTGAACCGATCGAACGGTTGCAGCAACTCGTCGGTTTCGAAACCTCCGATCTTCCGTTCGATTGCTGGCGTGTTGTCGCGGAGTTTCCGGACATTCACCGCGATCCGATTGACCGCTTACTGATTGCACACGCAGTGTTAGCTGGGATGACCCTAGTGACTGCCGACGCCAAAATCCGCCGCTATCCGATTGATTGGCTCTAAAGCTCGCCCCACTCCAGCGGTTCGACCTTGCGCACGACCAGCCCCCAGCAGACCATACCCACCACGATCACCCCCGCCGCGATCAGGAACGCCACGCGGTAGTTGCCGGTCTGGTCGATCGACCAGCCGGTCAGCAGCGGCCCGATCACGCCCGACATGCCCGCAACGCCGTTCTGGATACCGACCCATTTGCCCGCGCAGCTTGGGCCAGCGATGGTCTGGCCGATCGAGAAGACGCTGAACGCGCCGAGGCCGTTGGCGAGCGAATAGGCGAGCAGACCGAGCACCGCGATCTGCGGGCTGCCGAATGCGCAGGCCAGCATGCAGCCGAGCGCGACCCCCAGCGAGGCGAGCACCATGAACTTGCGCACCCCGCTCGGGCTGTCGCCGCGTGCGATCCAGCGGTCGGCAATGCGCGCGCCGACCACTCCGAAAATCGCCGACAGCAGGTAAACCGCGCCGCCCAGCCAGGCCATCGCGGTGATCGAATAGCCCTGCTGCTTGACCAGGTAGAGCGGCAGCCATGAGAGCACGAGAAAATAGGGATAATTGCTGCAGAAATGGCCCAGCGCGGTGCCCCACATTTCGCGTTTGCCCAGCATCGTGCGGAAACTGGGCGCGGGACCGTGATCGATCACCTGACCATCGGCCTGCGCCATCGGCTCGGGCCGCTTGAGCCGCAGCCACGGCACCAGCCACAGCAGCGACAGGGCCCCGAACACGAAGAACAACGCACGCCAGCCGAACTGCGCAATCATCAACCCGCCGAGGAGGATCCCCACCCCGTTACCGATCATCAGTCCGGCGCCGGTCATGGCATTGGCCGAGGCCAGCCGCTCGCCCGAAACGTGCATCGCCAGCAGCTTGGAACTGGCCGGCCAGGCCGCAGATTCGCCCAAACCAAGCAGCAGCCGCAGCCCCAACAGCATCGCGAAGCCAACCGCAAACCCGGTCAGCAGCGTTGCCAGCGACCAGACCAGCAGCCCCAGCGCGAGCGTGCGGTAAGGATCGATCCGTTCCGACAGCCAGCCCGACAGGAAATGCCCCGGCACATAGGTCCAGAAAAACGCCGAGATCAGAATCCCGATCTGCGAATTGGTCAGGTGCAGCTGATCCTTGATCAGCGGCGCGGCGGTCGAAAAATTGCCGCGATCGAGCGCGTTGATGAAGATCGCCAGCGCGAGCAGCAGGACCAGCGTACTGGCGGCGTTGGAGCCCTTTGCTGGTGCGCGAACGTCTCGCCCGACTTGTGACGCCATATCCCTGATATCCCCCCGGCGCGCGCGGCTGTTCCCGCGTGCTGGCCGCGAACCTATGCGGCAACACTCGTAACGCAAAGCGAAAGTGCCAAGGGTCAGTCCATCGGCACAAGTCGCCCCGGGCCCGTGCAGTCCTTGCCCGCACATAGAGGCAGGCGCCTAACGGCGGGTCACTTGGCTTCGACCTTGAGGAGCTTCGACCAATCGATGCGAGTGAACAGCACCAGCAGGCCGATCATCGCGGCCTGCACCGCAATGCCGGCCGGACTGGTGATCGCATGGCGGAATGCTTCGCCCAGATTGGTATGTTCGATGCTCTTCGTCGTGAGCAGATAGAGCGTGTAGGAGATCGTCCGGCCCACGAAGAAGGCTGCGGTGAACCCGAGCAAAGGAACCTTGGTCAAGCCGGCGGCTTCGAACAGCTGTGCGGAGGGAATCGGCGAGAAAGCAAACACGCCCAGCGCGATCAGCGAATTGCGTTTACTGCGCTCGAACGCGGCCCGCGCTGCGGCGACATTGCGCTTGGTCTTTGCCGAGACATGGCTGGCCAGCAAGCGGAACGCATGCGCCAGAACGAACCGGCCCGTCGCCGCCGCCGCCGCGGCGATCAGCACGAGCGCCGGCACCGGCATCTTTGAATTGATACCGTAAATCACGATCACCGACCAGGTCGGCGGCCCGAATGCGGGCATCAGGTTCACCCCCAGAACGATTGCAAACAGGATCAGGTAGTCGGTCATCGGCGTTCTGTTCTGTTCCCACTTGCGTTCACGAGGCCATTCGTCTGAATCCATAACTCGCAGTTGGTAATTGCGATCCGCGCGCTGATCTCAGTGTGACCGGGGAACCCGACGGGGTCGGCCTGCCGGGCCAACCTCAGAGCGCCACGAACCGTGCCGCTGCGCGGTCCTTGCGCACCTTCAGCCCGCCGAACACTTGCCCGCTCATCGCGATATAAACCCCCGGCGGCGCGACTTGGGCCGTGGCGAAGGCCATGCCGAGGTTGAACCCGGCGTCGGTCTCGGCAAAGCGCGCGGGGCTTAGCGCGCCGGTCAGCACGATAGTCTTGCCGGGAATGCCGGCGAGCGCTTTGGCGGTATCGGTCATCGTATCGGTGCCGTGAGTGATCACGATGCGCGTCTCGGCCGCCTCTGCCACGCGCCGCGCGATCTCGGCGCGGTCGGCATCGGTCAGCTCGAGGCTGTCCTTGCGGCACACCTCTTCGATGCGGAACGGCAGCGCGACGCGGGCTTCCTTGAGCAGCGCGGGAATGCCAGAATCGACCACCTGGTATTCGCTCAGCGCGTCGAAATAGTGCTTGTCGATCGTGCCGCCAGTGGTGAGCACGAGGATCGCGGGTGTGTCCATCGCGCGGCCATAGCCGAACCCGTTGGTTCCATGCTAGCCTTGCGTCGGGCGCGCGAGGGGACACATGATGGCAACGACCGCGGCAACTCCAGCAGGCTCGGCGCGGGCTTCCACCCTGCGCATAACGGCAGTGGTCGCGCTGCTCGCGCTGTCGGTGCTGCTCAATTACGTCGACCGCGGCGCGATCGGGGTGGCGGCACCGCTGATGAAGCAGGAGCTGAGCCTGTCGGCGACCGGGTTTGGCACTGCGGTATCGGCGTTCTTCTGGGTCTATGCGCCGCTGTGCCTGGTGGTCGGGTGGCTGTGCGACCGGTTCTGCGTTTACCGCATGTTCGCCGCCGGGGTGGCGTTGTGGGCGGCCGCGACCTTGCTGACCGGGTTCGTCCAGGGCATCGGTCTGTTGATCGCGCTGCGGCTGATCCTTGGGCTGGGCGAAAGCATCGCCTTCCCCGGCAGCTCGAAGATTTTCGCCGCCGAGGTCCCGGCGGCGCATCGCGGCAGCGCCAATGCGCTGGTCGCGGCGGCGCTGGCGTTTGGCCCGGCGGTCGGCACGCTCGCCGGGGGCATGATCCTGCAGGAAAGCGGCTGGCGTCCGATCTTCTGGATTTTCGGCGCGGTGACGCTGCTGTGGTTGCTCCCGTGGCATTTGGTTTCGGCGCCGCTGCGCTCGCAGAGCGTGACCAAGCCGGTGACCGAGCCGGTAGCAATGCCGCGGTTGTTGCGCCACCGGACGGTGTGGCTGATGGGGATCGGACACTTCACCACCAATTACGGGTTCTATTTCCTGCTGACCTGGCTCCCGCTGTTCCTGGTCAAGACCCGCAGCTTTTCGATTGCCGACATGACCATGCTGACCACGCTGGGGTTTGTCGCGCAGGGCGTCACCGCATTGGTCATGGGCCGGCTGTCGGATCGCTGGGTTGCGAGCGGCGCCGATGAAGGTGCGGTCCGCCGCCGACTGATGGTGACCGGCCAGGCGCTGATCAGCCTCGCCATCGGCGCTTTGTTCTTCGCGCACGATCTGGCGCTGCTGGGTGGACTCTTGCTGCTGGCAGGGATCGGCACCGGGCTGACCTCGACCAATGTCTTCGCGATCGGGCAGATCTTTGCCGGCCCGCGCGCAGCGGGGGGCTGGGTCGGGGTGCAGAACGCGATCGGCAATTGTTCAGGCATCATCGGCCCGGTCGCAACCGGACTGATGATCGATCATCTTGGCGGCTATGGCTGGGCCTTCGCGTTGACCGCGGCGGTGCCGGCATTCGGAGCGCTATGGTGGGCCCGGGTCATCCCCAAGATCGAGCAGGTCATCGACTAGTGGCCGGAATGCAGCGACGCCGCGCAATGGCGATGATCGCCCTGGGATTAGCCGCCCCAGGTCTGGCCAGGGCCCACGCGCTGGCCAAGTCGCCGGGCTTCGCCCTGAACCGCCGCCGGATCGATGCGGCGCTTCGGCAAATGGTCGCCGCTGGGCGCGCCACTGGCGCCTCTGCGCTGATCTGGCAGCGCGGCGCGGAGCGTTATTTTGGCGCAGTTGGTGACGCCGACCGGGAAGCCAAGCGGCCCATGCAGCGCGATACTCTGGTGCAGATATTTTCGATGACCAAGCCGGTGACCGGCGTCGCGCTGATGCAGCTGTGGGAGCAAGGCAAGTTCGGCCTCGACGATCCGCTCGCGTGGTATTTGCCAGCGTTCGGCGCGGTCAAGGTAATTGGCGGCACGGGCGCGGATGGCAAACCTGTCCTGCGCGAGCCCAGCCGGCCAATCGTGATCCGCGATATCATGCGCCACACCGCGGGCTTTTCCTACGGCATGCGCGACACTGCGGCGGACGTAATGTTCCGCCAAATGGATCCGCTGGCACTGACCAACAGCCTCGACGAAATGGGCGACCGGCTCGCGCGGGTGCCGTTGCTATTCGATCCAGGCACCGAGTGGAGCTACAGCACCGGGGTCGATGTCCAGGCGCTGCTGGTCGAACATCTGACCGGCGACCCGTTCGAGCAGCATGTCCAGCGCACCATTCTGCGTCCGCTGGGCATGCACGATACCGGCTGGACCCAGCCGCCCGAGCGGCTCGCGCGGTTTGCCGCAAGCTATGTCAAGCAAGCGGACGGCGCGCTGACGCGGTTGCCCGACGAGCAAACCCGCGCACTCAATTTCGGTCCGCGGCGGTTGACGATGGGCGGCGCTGGCCTGGCCTCGACGCTCGATGACTATATGCGTTTTGCCCGCATGCTGCTCGGCCGCGGCACACTGGAGGGGGTGCGCATCCTCGCTCCGCCGACTGTCCTCCTGATGTCAACCGACCAGCTCGATCCGCGCATTTCGCGGCGTTTCTTCCTGCCGGAAAAAGGCGCAGTCGGGTTCGGGCTCGATTTCGCGGTCCGCACCGGGCAGCCCGGCAATGCGCAGGAAAATCGCGGCACAGTCGGCGAATTCTTTTGGGACGGGGCCGAGACGACCCTCTTCTGGGTCGATCCTGCCAACGACCTGGCGGTGGTGTTTTTCGTGCAAGTCATGCCGTTCGACGGGTCGCTGCATCACGATATCCGTGCCGCCGTCTATGGTCCCGATTACGTCGGTGGAGGCGGGTGATCCAGCAAGGCTCGCTCAGGCAGCGAGCGAGGTTGCCTCGATCCGGTCGATCGCGACAAGATCGAGCAAGTCATCGACTAGGGCCTGAACTCGGTCCCGGTCATCTCTTCCGACTTGGTCCACAGCGCTTTGGCCAGTGCTTGATCGCGAATGTGAGCCGAAACCCCCGATCCACGCGGCGTGTTTTCGTCGGCCATCGCGCCGATGTTGCAGTCCTCGCAGTAGACCCCGCCCAGTCCTTCGAGCAGCGGCGAGGTTGCCGCCCACACGCTGGTCGAGGCCCCTTCCTGAGTCGATTTGAACCGTTCGTTGACCTTGCCCGCGGCGTCGATCCAGCCCATCGCGATCTGCTCTTCGGTGGTCAGGTGGCGCTGCAACGGGGTGATGATCCCGCCCGGATGGACCGCAAAGGCGCCCACCCCGGCGCCGGCGTTCTGCCCCAACCGGTCGAGCTCGAGCGCGAACAGCGCGTTGGCCGACTTGGCCTGACCGTAAGCGGTCCACTTGTCATAGGCGCGGCGCTCGAAGTTCACATCGCCGAGATCGAGCCCGCCCAATCTGTGCCCGACCGACGAGACCGAGACCACGCGCGCCTGGCCACTTGCGGCAAGCAGCGGCCAGAGCCGCGCGGTGAGCTGGAAATGACCCAGATGGTTGGTCGCAAACTGGCTTTCATAGCCGCGCGCATCGCGCGTCAGCGGATTGGCCATGATCGCGGCATTGTTGATCAAGCTGTCGATCCGGTCGGTCACCGCGGCGACGCTTGCCGCAAAACCATCGATCGAAGCGGGGTCGGCCAGATCGAGCGGCAGCACGCTGATATGGCCATCGATCCCGGCCAGATCGCCCAGCGCCGCATCGGGCCGCCGCGCGCCGACGATCACATGCGCCCCGGCCCCGGCGAGCGCGCGCACCGTTTCGGTCCCCAGCCCCGAATAGCCCCCGGTGACCAGCGCGGTCCGGCCGGTCAGATCGATCCCGGCGATCACCTCCTGCGCGGTCGAGCCGTAGCCGAACGGCGAAATGATCGGGGCTTGGGCAGTGGTCATTTACGGAATCCTTGCAATTGAAGTGCGGGTTTGCGGCCGCCACTCAAGCGGCGAGCGGCGTAGCCTCGATCTGGTCGATCGCCGCGTGGAGCCGCAGCGCCGCAGCGGCCCCCAGCCGGTGTTCGAACAGCGTCAGGTGGCGGCGCAGGGTGCGCTGGACCGAGCCGGTTCCGCTGCCCGTCGCCTCACCCATTTCGCGGTAGTGCTCAAGCCCGTAACGCAGGATGATCGTGGCGTTGACCGCGAGGTCGCGCAGCCGTTCGCGCGGCCAGTCGAGCTGGCCTGCATCGACCAGCGCGGCAAGGTACAGCTCAAGCTGGGCAAAAGTCCGACGGGTCCAGTCGGGCGCGTTGATCCCGACGATCTCGGCGTGTTCGCCGTAGCTGTGCTGGTCACGGTAGAGGAAACGAAAATCGCGGAATTCGGCCATCATCGCCGCGACCATCGCGGCATAATCACCGACCGGATCGCTTGCCGGGCGCAAGGCCAGGCGCATTTCGATCACCACCGCAAACCGCTCACCAATCGTGTCGAGCAACGCCCGGCGGGTCTTGTAATGGTACCACAGGTTGCCCTCGGCGATCCCGCAAGCCGCCGCCACCGCCGCCGTGCTCACCGCGCCGTAGCCCTGTTCGTTGAACAGGGCCCGCGCGGTTTCGGCGATCCGGTCCTTGGTCTTCATCAGTAGTGCGAAAGTTCGACCTGCAGCGTTTTGTAGCCGTGGACAAAGCTTGCGGCGACCCGGCTCGGTTCAGCCAGGACATTGGCGCGCAGGCGGCGTTTGCCCATTTCTTCAAGCAATGTCGTCAGCTGCAGTTCGGCCACGCGCGCGCCGACGCAGCGGTGGATACCGTAGCCGAACGAGAGATGGCGGCGGGCGTTCTCCCGCTCGACATTGATGCTGTCACCGTCTTCGAACACGCTTTCGTCGCGATTGGCCGAAAGATACCACAGCACGACCTTGTCGCCCTTTTTCATGTGCACCCCGTCGACTTCGGTATCTTCGAGCACGGTGCGGCGCATGTGCGCCAGCGGGGTCTGCCAGCGGATCAGTTCGCTCACCGCATTGGAGATCAGCGCCGGATTGGCCTCGAGCTTGGCGCGCTGCTCGGGGAACTGGTTCAGGCCATAGACAAACCCCGACATCGAATTGCGCGTGGTGTCGTTGCCGCCGACAATCAGCAGGATCATGTTGCCGATGAATTCGGCCTCGCTCATTTCCTTCATGGCGTCGGAGCGCAGCATGATCGAAATCAGATCGCTGCCACCTTCCTGGCCGAGCTTGCTTTGCCACAGCTGGGTGAAGGCGGCGCCCATTTCGTAAGCATCGGCGTTGCGTTTTTCCATTCCGCCGGGGGCATGGAGCAGTTCGACATCGCCCAGCGTATCCGACCAGCGGGTCAGATTGTGACGCTCTTCCCACGGAAAATCGAACAGCCGGGCAAGCATCCCGGTGGTCAGCTCGATCGACACCTTTTCAACCCAGTCGAACGGCTCACCGATCGGCAGGCTGTCGAGCACTTCGCCGGTGCGCTGGCGGATTTCATCGCGCATCGCCGCAACTTCGCTGGGACCAAACGCCGGAGCGATGGTCCGGCGCTGCCCGGTGTGTTGCGGGGGATCCATCGCGATGAACATCGGCATGCGGAACTCACCTTCGAGCAGCTTGTCGACGAAAAAGGCAACGGTGATCCCGCCATATTCGTATGAAGACGAGAAAATCTTCGGCAGCGCCTCAATCTGGACGATCGGCTTGTAGGTGCTGACGGACCAATAGGGTCCGAACTTCGAATCGGGGACATACTGGATCGGTGCCTCGGCGCGGAGCTGGCGGAACGGCGCCTGCCAGCGATCTTCGGCATACAAGGCCGCTTCCGAAACATCGATCGGCGCGATCGGCGAAGCAGTTCGATCCAGTGTTGCGGCGGTCGCCATCGTTCTCTCTCCCGGTCCCTTATGGAATCTGTTTAGGGGGAAGACCCTAAACCGGACGGCGCAGGAGTCAAGGCTGGCTGCAGACACACAAAAGCCGCCCGGATTGCTCCGCGCGGCCATTGGGTTTGGACTTCGGCTGACCGCAATCAGTTCGCTCTGGCGACCCGCCGGTAAGGCACAAATCTGCCCAGGCTGATCGAGCCGTTGAAGAACTGGCTGCTGCGATCGAGCGTGGTGACGATGTCGAGGTCGCACAACTGGCTGCCCGAGGTGCGGGTCACCAAGATATCGTCGTCATCGAGATCCTCTGCATTGCGCGGGGTGTTGACCCAGATCGTGTTGCCCCAGCCATAGACGATCGCGGTCTTGTCGAGCACCTGCATCTCGCGGCTGTCGAAGTGCGAGATGCAATGTTCGGGCACCCCGGCGATGCGGCCGTCAAGCAGCTTGTCGAGCCGCTGCTGGGGGCTCAGCTTGGGTTTGGCTTCAAGCGCGGGTCCAGTCAGCAGGGCAGCGGCGGCGACTAGCGCGATGGCGAAAGTGCGCATGGGGTTCGACTCCAGTTAAGAGTGAGGCATTGTTCATACCATAATTGCCTGAACCGGGCCTGAAAATTATGCGGTGCCGCCCACGGTCAGCCCGTCGATCAGCAGCGTCGGCTGCCCCACCCCGGCGGGGACGGTTTGGCCGCCCTTGCCGCAGATCCCGACGCCTTCATCGAGCGCGAGATCGTTACCGATCCCGATCACCCGGGTCAGCACGGTCGGCCCATCGCCGATCAGCGTCGCACCCTTGATCGGCGCGCCCAGCTTGCCATTCTCGATTTTGTAGGCCTCGGTGCAACTGAACACGAATTTGCCCGACACGATATCGACCTGCCCGCCGCCAAAGCTCTCGGCGAAAATCCCCGACTTGACCCGGCTCAGCAACTCGGCCGGATTGTCGTTGCCCGCGCGCATGAAGGTGTTGGTCATCCGCGGCATCGGGGTGCTCGCATAGTTTTCGCGCCGTCCGTTGCCGGTGGCGGGGACGCCCATCAGCCGGGCGTTGAGCCGGTCCTGCATGTAACCTTTGAGGATCCCGTCCTCGATCAGCACGTTTTCCTGGCTGGGCGTGCCTTCGTCGTCGATCGACAGCGAGCCGCGGCGGCCCTGGCCGCCCGCGCCGAGCAGTGTGCCGTCATCGACCACGGTTACGCCGGGCGCGCCGACCCGCTCGCCGATCCGGCCCGAAAAGGCGCTGGTGCCCTTGCGGTTGAAATCGCCTTCGAGCCCGTGGCCGACCGCTTCATGGAGCAGCACCCCGGGCCAGCCGGGGCCAACCAGCACGGTCATCTCGCCGGCTGGGGCGTCGACGCTTTCGAGGTTGGTCAGCGCCTGCGCCAGCGCATGGTCGATCGCGCGGTTCCACGTCGCGGGCTCGAACAGGTCATCGTACAGCCGCCGCCCGCCGATCCCGAAGGTCCCGGTTTCGCGGCGACCGTTCTGCTCGGCGACGATGCTGACATTGAGCCGGACCATCGGCCGGACATCGCCCGCGGTGAACCCGTCGGCGCGGATGATCTCGATCACCGACCAGTTCGCGGCGAGGCTGACGCTGACTTGCGCCACGCGCGGATCGCGCGCCCGGGCGGCCGCGTCGATCGTTTCAAGCAGCGCGACCTTCTCGGCAAAGCCCAGCGCATCGAGCGGCGATGCAGCGGTGTAGAGGTGGCGATTGTTCCGGCGCGGCGGCGGCGCGGGCGGCGCCTTGGCCGGATCGAGCAATTGCAAGGTCTCGGCGGCGCGGCGGATCGATGCCTCGCTGATCTCGTTGGCATGGGCAAACCCGGTCATCTCGCCCGAAACCCCGCGCAGACCGAACCCGGCATCGCGCGAATAGTCGGCGGTCTTGAGCCGGCCGTCGTCGAACACGAACATTTCCGACGCAATGAACTGGAGGTACAGCTCGCCATCGTCGCAGCGCGCCAGTGCATCGCGGGTCAGCACCGCAGCGCGGGCGGGGTCAAGCTGGGCGAACAGCAGCGAACGGGGATCGGGCGGGGTCATGCCCGGAGATATAAGGCGTTCAGGCGCTCATACCAGAGGAGACATCGTGCAGCCCCGCCTGATCGGCCCCATCGGCCGGGCCGCCAGCCAGCACGAAGCGCCGGTCGCAATAGCCGCAATCGACATAGCCGTGCTCGTCGATTTCGAGCCAGACACGCGGATGGCCCAGCGCGGCACCGCCGGGAATGTCGCTGGCCCCGTCGCACTTGACGCGGTGACTGGTGGTGAGAACGGTTTCAGGCGGATTGGTCATGGCTGCCCACTACCACCGGTTTCAGCCGAATTCCAGCCTACTGGTACTGCACTGAAACCGTGATCGATCCGTTGTAGACGCCGGGGGCCTGGTTGGCGTTGACGTTCAGCCGCCCGCCGATATTGAGGACATAGATGCCCGACGCCGTGACGATGGTATAGCGTTCCGCATTGCCGCCCTTGGTCAGGCCCACCCCTTTGCCGTTGGCGTTGGCGTTGCCGGCAAAGCTGATCGTGGAATTGGTGCCCAGCTTGACCTGGTCGAGCACCATCGCCTGACCGGGGCCGGTCAGGTTGACCACGCTGGTCAGGCTGATCCGCGCGCCCATGTTCTTGGTGCCCATGCCGGCAAATTGCGCGAACTGGCACTGGCCCACTTCCAGAATGGGGCCGGTCACCGTACAGGCCCCAGTGACCTGATCGACGGTGATCGTCCCGGCCTGCGGCCGCGGGACGATCCGCCCGAACTTCAGGTCCTGAACCTTGATCAGGGTGAGCGGCGCGACTACGGTGGCGCGGGCATTGGCGGTAGCGGACACGGGGGTGTTCCTGGCCGCTACCGGTGCTGCCCCGAGTATCCCGCAAGCGCCTGCCAGCAGCGCGCAGGCAGCGCGGTTGACGGCCCGCACGCGGCCATCTGGCATGGTTACCCCCCAAGTCATCCACTGGACCTAGCGAATTGGCCTGAAGGCACCTTGCACTTGTATGGTTAACGCAGCCGTAACTTTGCCTGTTGACCGCGCTGGGTTGCACTGGCTGCCCCGGGCGAACCCAAGGGCTTTGCCTTGCCGGGACGAACCGCTAAGCGGGAGCGATGGAACAGCCCGCCGCAATCTCGATCCGCAACCTCGTCAAACGCTATGCCGCATCGGGCAATGCCCCGCCCAAGCTGGCGCTTGACGATGTCAGTTTCGATGTGCCGCAAGGCCAGATCTTCGGCCTGCTCGGCCCCAACGGTGCGGGCAAATCAACCTTGATCAATATCCTTGCGGGGCTGGTGATGAAAACCAGCGGGACTGCGGAAATCTGGGGCTTCGATATCGACAAAGACCTGCGCAACGCCAAGCGTTCGATCGGGATCGTCCCGCAGGAGATTGTGTTCGACCCGTTCTTCACGCCGTTCGAGGTGCTGGAAAACCAGGCCGGGCTGTACGGCGTGCCCAAGCATTTGCGCCGATCGATGGAACTGCTCGGCCAGGTCCATCTGGCGGACAAAGCGGGCGCTTATGCCCGCACGCTGTCGGGCGGCATGAAACGCCGCCTGCTGATTTCCAAGGCGCTGGTCCACACCCCCCCGGTGATCGTGCTCGACGAGCCGACCGCCGGGGTCGATGTCGAACTGCGCCGGCAATTGTGGGAGCTGGTCGCCGAGCTTAACCATGGCGGGGTGACCGTGGTCCTCACCACCCACTACCTCGAAGAAGCCGAACAGCTGTGCGACCGGATTGCGATCATCAACCACGGCCAGCTGATCGCCAACAAGCCGACCCGCGAACTGGTCGAGATGGCGCGCGAGAAGGTGGTGGTTGTGACGGTCGATGGCGATGTGACCCGGCTGCCGTCGAGCCCGGCTTTCCTGAAATGCGTCTCCGCCGGTGAGCGCACGATCGAGATCACCTACGACAAAGACAAGAGCAATGCCGGCGAAGTGCTCGCGCAGGTTCAGGCGCAAGGCCTGACAGTCGTCGATGTGACAACCCGCGAAGCCGACCTGGAGGATGTGTTCGTCAGCCTGACGACTGCGGCCAAAGTCGCGGCGTGACGGACTACTCGCAGCCTTGCCCGATCTGCAATCGGAGCGTGCGTGAAAATGCGAGGTATCCTGACTACCTTTGCTCTGAGTGCGCTGGCCAAGCTGTCACAGAAGGCGGCAGGCATCTTCGCTTTTCCAACGCCGGACTGTCAGGTGGTTTTGAAGCCAAGCACCTTGACGATGGCTCCCCGCATGAAAGTCATCTTTGTTTTGTGCTCGGCCGCCGATGCTGGGCCGATGAAGCTCGTTTCGGGGGTATTGTTCTGAGACCTTCACCTAGAGGGTTGAAGCCTGTGGATGGCGAGATCTCCAAGTGAATCACGATGTCATCATCATCGGCTCGGGTGCCGCTGGCCTCACTGCGGCTCTTGCCCTGGCCGAGAGCCGCAAGGTGCTGGTGCTGGCCAAGGGCGAGCTGACCGGCGGGTCGACCGCCTGGGCGCAGGGCGGGATCGCGGCGGTGCTCGATGCGGGCGACACGTTCGAGAACCACATCAAGGACACGATGGTCGCCGGAGCCGGGCTTAACCGGCTTGAGACGGTCGAATTCGTGATCGAACGCGCGCCGCTGGCGATCGACCGGCTGGTCGAACTCGGCGTCCCCTTCAACACCGAGGACGAGCACCTCCACCTCACCCGCGAGGGCGGCCATTCGCACCGGCGCATCGTCCACGTCGCCGATGCAACCGGCTGGGCGGTGCAGGAAGCATTGCTCAATGCGGCCGCGGCCAACCCCAACATCACCCTGTTGCCGCATCAGGCCTGCATCGACCTGATCACCGGCAGGCACGAGCTGCGCTATTCGGGCTCGGGCCGGGTCTGGGGGGTCTATGCGCTCGACGAGACCACCGGCAAGGTCGTGGCTCACACCGCCAAGGCGACCGTGCTGGCCACCGGCGGCGCGGGCCGGGTCTATCAGTTCAGCACCGCGCCGCGCGGCGCGACCGGTGACGGCATCGCGATGGCCTGGCGCGCGGGCTGCCGGGTTGGCAACATGGAAATGATGCAGTTCCACCCGACCTGCCTCTACAACCTCGAGGTCAAGAACTTCCTGATCACCGAGGCGGTACGGGGCGAGGGCGGGCACTTGCTCAACCCGCGCACCGGGCACCGCTATATGCCCGATTACGACCAGCGCGCGGAACTTGCCCCGCGCGATATCGTCGCCCGCGCCAACGATGCCGAGATCAAGCGCGACGGGCTCGACTATGTCCATCTCGACATCAGCCATAAGCCACCTGAATTTGTGCGTGAGCACTTCCCCAACATCTACGAAAAGCTGCTCGGGCTCGGCATCGACATGACCAAGGGGCCGATCCCGGTGGTGCCGGCGCAGCATTACACCTGCGGCGGGATCATGATCGACCTGGCGGGCCGGACCGACCTCCCCGGGCTTTATGCCGCGGGTGAATGCACCGAGTCTGGCCTGCACGGAGCCAACCGCCTCGCCTCCAACAGTCTGCTGGAATGCTTCGTCTTCGGCGAAGCGGCCGCGGCGGACATCCTCGCCCGGTGGGACAGCTTCGAGGCCCCGCCGCCGGTGCGCCAGTGGGACGCCAGCCGCGTCACGGACTCGGACGAAGAGGTGATCATCAAGCAGAACTGGACCGAAATCCGCCGCTTCATGTGGAACTATGTCGGGATCGTGCGCACCACCAAGCGGCTCGAACGCGCCGCGCACCGGATCCAGATGATGTTCGGCGAGGTCGAGGACTATTACGGCCACTTCCGCGTTTCGACCGACCTGATCGAACTGCGCAACCTCCTCCAATGCGCCGACCTGATTGTCCGCTCGGCGCTCGCCCGGCACGAAAGCCGCGGGCTGCATTTCACGCTCGACTATCCCAAGACGCTGGCGGTGGCGAAGGATACGGTGCTGGTGCCGTGAGCAGCGGGCTCGCCCGCTCGCTGACCCTTGTCCATGCGCTGCTTTACGGCGTTGGCGTCACGATCGGCGCGGGGATTTACGTGCTCGTCGGGGTGGTCGCTGGGCGCAGCGGGATGCACGCGCCGGTCACCTTTGTGCTGTCCTCGATTGCGCTTGCTCCGACAGCTGCGGTCTTCGCCGAGCTCGGCACACGCCTGCCGGTCAGCGCCAGCGAACCGGCCTATGTCGCCGCCGCATTCGGCCGGCGCGGGCTTACCTTGGCGATGGGCCTGCTCGTGCTGCTGACCGCAACGATTTCTGCCGCGACCATCAGCGCGGGCAGCGCCGGGTATGTCGCCAGCTTTCTTGCGCTTCCCGGTGCCGTCATTGTCACGGGCGTCGTCCTGATGATGGGCGCAGTCGCCGGGCTCGCGACGCGCCAAGCGATTGCGGTCGCCGGAGCCATGACGCTGATTGAGGTGGGCGGCCTCGTGCTGCTGCTTGGCGGAGGCGCGCTGGGCGACGTCCCACTGCTCGCTCGCCTCCCCGAATTGCTGCCTGCTCCCGCAGACCTCACCGGCTGGCGGGGGATCGGCAGCGGCGCGCTACTGACCGTGTTCGCGTTCATCGGCTTTGAGCACCTCGTCAACATCAGCGAGGAAATTCGCGATCCGGGCAGGACTTTGCCGCGTGCGCTGTTCCTGACCCTGGCGGTGACCACGGTGCTTTATGCACTGGTCGCATGGACCGCGGTCGCTGCGGTCCCACCCGCCGAACTTGCCGCTTCACCCGCGCCGCTCGCTTTGGTGTTCGAACGGCTGACCGGTCTGCCGCAAAGGTGGATGGCAGGAATCGCGATCGCCGCAACCCTCAACGGCATTGTCGTCCACGTCATCATGATCGCGCGGGTGCTTTACGGTATGGCCGCGCAAGGTAACCTGCCGCGCGCCTTGGCAGTCGTCGATGCGCGAACCACGACGCCGTTGCGGGCGACGGCGGTTGCGACGGGGGCCATCCTCGTGCTGGCCCTCACCGTGCCGCTGACGGGCCTCGCCGAATTCGCCTCGCGCGGGACGCTGTTGGTCTTTGCCGGCGTCGCACTCGCATTGATCCGGATCAAGCGGCGCGGCGATCCGCTACCCAAAGGCGCGTTCCGCTGCCCCATGGTCGTGGCATGGCTAGCGCTGACCGGCAGCCTGAGCCTGTTCGCGCTCGAATTCGCGCGGTGAAAGCGCGCACTTTTTCGTTTGGTGCCGCACGGCATCGCGTCTCATCAAGTGCGAATTTCTGGCGGTAGCGAAGGATCCGGTGCTGGTGCCTTAAGCCAGCTGTCACACCGCTGTCATGGCTTGCTGGTCATAGGCTAAGCGATCGGGAACAATTGCACAGTAATGTAGCGATTCGCCGCGCGCCGGACTATGGCGCGAAACGGGGCTGAAAGGACAAACGATGACCTCGCAATCGGGCGGAGGCAAGAAGGTCGCCGCCGCAATTTCGCGCGTGCTGGCCGACGAACGCAGCGCCGCTGCGCAAGCGATGCAGGACGCCACTCTGGACGATCTCGCGGAGCAGGGCGGCGAGGAAGCGCGCGCCGGGATCGACGCGCTGCTGGCGGTCGCCGCGCCCGATGACGCGGCGCGGATCCGCGCGTATCTGGGCCTGCCCAAGCCCGCCGGGCACCCGCGCCAGACCAGCGACGAGCTTTCGGACGACTGGCAAAGCGGCGGCTATCCCTACAAATACAAGATGCTGCGCAAGGATTACGAGCGGCAGAAGTTCCAGCTCCAGACCGAACTCCTGAAGCTGCAATCGTGGGTCAAGGAAGACCGCCAGCGGATCATCATCCTGTTCGAAGGCCGCGATGCGGCGGGCAAGGGCGGCGCGATCAAGCGCTTCATGGAACACCTCAACCCGCGCGGCGCGCGCGTGGTGGCGCTCGAAAAGCCGAGCGAGGTGGAGCGCGGGCAGTGGTATTTCCAGCGCTATACCGAACATCTGCCGACCACCGGCGAAATCGTGCTGTTCGACCGCAGCTGGTACAACCGCGCCGGGGTCGAGCGGGTCATGGGGTTCTGCTCGGACAGCGAGTACGCGGAATTCCTCCACCAGGCCCCCGAGTTCGAGCGCAACCTGGTGCGCAGCGGGATCCACTTGTTCAAGTTCTGGTTCTCGGTCAGCCGCGAAGAGCAGCGCCGCCGCTTTACCGAGCGCAAGGTCCATCCGCTCAAGCAGTGGAAGCTGTCCTCGATCGATCTGGCCAGCCTCGACAAGTGGGATGACTACACCCAGGGCAAGGAGGCGATGTTCGCCGCCACCGACACCGCCGACAGCCCGTGGACCGTGATCAAAAGCGACGACAAGAAGCGCGCGCGCCTCAACGCGATGCGTTTCGTGCTGCAGTCGCTGCCTTACAAGGACAAGGACCCCGAACGGGTCGGCGCGGTCGATGCGCGGATTGTCGGCCCGGCCAGCGTGATCCACGAGCGCGACGAAAAGGGGTGATTGCCCGGGAGCCTCTGTCTGGCTTTCATCTTGGTTTTTGTAGTGTTATCCTAAACGGCGATGAGCTTGCGTCGATCATTCTTGGAGCGCCCCCCGACCGAGGGCGAATACTTCACCGGAAGAATGCCACGAAGCAGGTTTCGGCAATTGGTCGCCTTGATAGGGCTAGGTATGTTCCTTGGGATAGTGATGGGCTTGGCCGTGCTCGCTGCGGTCAAAGGCGAAGCTTCTCCGGTTATCGCGAAATTGAAAGATTGGGTTCAGATCAAAATCCATTGATCTGTGCTGCTCACGATTGTTCAAGCACGCAAGTTCTTCTAAAAAGAGTGCATGGTAGCTGGTTTTTGCAGCCGGGCTTGCACTGACCACCGTTCCCGTTAGGTCTCTCCCCGAAACGCATCAACGGGGAGCAGACATGCCGCAGATCACTGCCAACGGAATCCAGCTTGAGTACGAAACCTATGGCGACACGGCCCAGCCGCCGCTGCTGCTGGTGATGGGGCTGGGCGCGCAGCTGACGCTGTGGCCGATGGAATTTGTCGAGGCGCTGGTCGCCCGCGGCTATTACGTGATCCGTTTTGACAACCGCGACATCGGGCTGAGCCAGAAGTTCGGGACACACGGCATTCCAAATTTCCGGCGGGTTGCGCTGAAGCGCATGTTCGGGCTGCGCTCGAAGTTGCCGTACCGGCTGACCGATATGGCCAAGGATGCCGCCGGGCTGCTCGACGCACTGGGCATTGCCAAGGCGCACGTGGTCGGCGCCTCGATGGGCGGGATGATCGTGCAATTGCTGGCGATCGAGCATCCCGAGAAAGTCCTGACCATGACCTCGATCATGTCGACCACCGGCAACCGCAAGGTCCCCCCGGCCAAGCCCGAGGCGATGCAGGCCTTGCTCAACCGCGCGCCCGCTGGCGCAACGCTCGAACAGGTCATGCCGATCGGGATCAGCGTCAACCGCGCAATCGGCTCGCCTGGCTACCCGGCGGCAGAAGAACGCCTCCGCGCCAATATCACCCGGGACTATAACCGCAGCTTCTACCCCGAAGGCGCGGCGCGGCAGATCTCGGCGATCGTGGACGATGGCGACCGGCGCAAGCGGCTCGCCAAAGTGACCACCCCGACGCTGGTGATTCACGGCGTGCACGATCCGCTGGTCCCGGTCGAAGGCGGGCGCGATACGGCGCAAGCGATCCGGGGTGCCAAGCTGCTCGAGATCGACGGCATGGGCCATGACCTGCCCCCCGAACTGGTCGAGCAAATGGCCGACGCGATTGCGGAACATGCGAAGTAGGAGGTGATGGGCAGGTGCGCTGAGCCTGCCCCCCACCCATGCCACAGCCGTTCGTTTTGCGGCGGCTTTGAGTGAGTGTGCGGTGCGGAACGAATAACCGTTTTGGGGTGGTTACCGGAAGTTGACCCAACCAAGAACTGATGGCAGAAATTTCGATCGCCGACCCCCGGGGGGATGCAACATGAATTCAAGACTCTCTTATGCTGTTTTGGGCATGGCGATGATCGGCGCGCAGCTACACGCGGCTCCAACCTACGCCGACGATAGGAAGACAATCCTCGCATTAAGGGCCGAGAACAACCGGGCACTTGCCGCTCATGATCTCGACGGTGCGATGCGCATCGTCGCAGACGATTATGTGCTGATTGGGGGCAACAGCGGCATTGAACGCAGCCCGGCTGAGAACCGCAAGGGCTGGGCGGAGCAGTTCGCAACCAAAGGGCATGATCGCTACGTGCGCACGGCAACAAAGATTGAGGTCGGCGAGCGCAAGGGGGTGCTCCGGGCCGCCGAGCTCGGGCGGTGGGAAGGTCTCGACCACAAAGCTGCCGGAGTTGCCCGGCCTTATGGTAGCTACTTCGTTCACTGGACGAAGGCGACCGGACAATGGCGGGTCGTGTCCGAAACCTACGTAACACTCGGTTGTCGCGGGCCCGGCTGCTGAGATATTTCCCGCGCCGCTAACGTCCGCAATCGGATTATACATCGACCTCACGCTTCGGCGCATCTGGGGTGGTTAGCGGACTTGGCAGATTACAGCACTGGCCTCAGAAAGCTGCCCTTACGCCGGTCGGCCCGGCGCGATCGTTCCGCACCCAGCTTCGGGGCAGCGTTGACAGCTGAGCCTGCGCGCCATAGCGTCGGTCGCCTTAGGTAAGGAGCTGACCGATGAAGCTGTTCTCTAGCTTGATGTGCATCGCCGCGGGCGCGTCGTCTGCCCAACCGGCACCTGCTCAGAACTTGAACGAGTCACCGCTTGCAACGCAGGCAACCGACTCTAAGTTGAAATGGGGTCCGTGCCCGCCAATTTTTTCTGGCGATTGCAAGATCGCAGTTTTGCATGGTGATCCGGCCAAGCCCAATGCCGACGTCTTTCTGCGCATTGGTGGCGGCACCGCACTTCCCGTGCACCGGCACTCATCGGCTGAGCGCATGATCCTTGTTAGTGGGCGGTTGCGGGTCGATTACAAGGGTGCCCCGCCTGTTACACTGGTGCCAGGCAGCTATGCGTATGGCCCTGCCGGCGCGCCCCATCTGGCAGTTTGTCTGAGCAAGCAGCGGTGCACGCTATTCATTGCATTTGAAGGGCCTGTGGATGCGGTGCTGGACACAAGTCCAGTGAATTGAGGGCGACGCCAACAGGGCGTGAATGGGACGACGGCCAGCGAGACATCGGGCCGCTCCACGAAAAGCGCATCACTTTTACTGGGTTTGCCATCACCAAATCCTGCGCCTTTAGGCTTAAGTTTAGAGCCTAGTTCGCGAAGGGTCCAACAGGATAGCGCGCTTCGGTATCGGACCTGCTGTTACGTCCGCAACCGGGTCGAAACCGGGACAGTCTGGTCTTGGCCCAAGACGCCGGATTGCTTACCCGTCATCGCGCCGCTTCAGAAATGCCACCCCAGCAACCGCCCGACGAAGATCAGCACGATCGCGCCGATGACCGAGGCGAAACAGCCGGCGCGGTTGACGCCTTCGCCATAGCGGCCGCGTCCGGCGACCAGCCCGGCCAGCAGCGAACCGCCCACTCCGAGCAGGATCGTCATCCAGAAGCCCATCGTCACATCGCCCCAATAGATCCAGCGCGCGAGGACGCCCACAAACAGCCCGGAAATGATTGCGCCGATCAGATTGAACATGGTGGAGAGGCCTTTCGAATGAACCGTTTCTGCAATCTAGGCAGGCACTGCGGCAGTGCAAGCCCGCACGCTACCGATTGCTTGCATAAACCCGGCTGACCCACTGGAGCAGAGGTCGCGTCCGCCACCGCGCGATGTCTTCCTGCAGCGCAGGCGGCATGGCCAGCCCGGCATAGGTTGGATGCTGCGGCGGGTTGACCAGCGGGGCCAGCAGGCTGGCGGCGGTCAGATCGGCGCGGGTAAAGCCATCGCCGGTCAGGTAAGCGCGGCCATCGGCGAGCAAGCCATCGAGCCAGTCGAGCTCGCCCAGCAACCGCTCGCGCGATTGGGCGCCCTGCTCCGGGCCGAGATCCATGCCAGCGATCATCCTGGGCACGATCTTGCCCCAGCCAAAGGTGACCGCGAGGCGCGGCAGCAACGCGAGGTCACGGGTGAAGATCGGGCGCACCGCGCCGGGATCGCTCAGCAAGGCGTCCGAATAATAGTAGCGGCGGATATGCACCCCGGCGACTTGATCGAGACGGCCCTCAAGCGCCAGAACTTCAGCCGGATCGAAACCGGCCAGGCTCGCCCGGCCAGGCGCGCGGCGGCCCTCGCCCCAGTCGATAATGGCCCCGGACCCGGCGATGACGCCCGCAGGAGTAGCAAGGAACGGCAGCGATCCACTGGCCGCGCCCAGCCGCTTGGCAATCACCCGGTTGAGCCCCGGCACGACGTGCTGGAGGCGATAGGCAATGCCGAAATGATCGAGCGCCCAGCGCGCCTTCTCGCAATAGTGCGAGATGGCAAAGACATGGAGCGCGGGGGCTGAGCTGGTCATCGCGCCTGAGCTTACGCAGCCTGCGCCGGTGGCGCCAGCGCTTCTGCCTGGCGGTGATTGCCGGATGCCCGGCATCGTTCAGGCAGCAATTGCCCGGCGGCAATTCGCGCCAGGTGGCGGCTGCTGCGGCTTGCGCAGTCTGCACCTCAGCCGCAACAAAATTGCCGGCTTCGATTCTTTCCGTGTCAACGTGCGCAGCGCTGTTTTGCCGGACAAATTTTTTTCACAAATCCATTTTGACTCTTGCGTTGGCGAGCAGTGGCGCATTTCCCGCGCGTCGCTGCGGCGCGGCATGCGCGGGAGCCCCCGCGCGAGCTGCCCGCGATGGTAAACGCCGAATTTACCCCTTGCGCGCGAATCAGGATGAGGCACTATAGGTGGTGGTCCTAGTTCGGGGGGGACCTACCAGACCTAGTATCCGCCGTTTGGCGCCATTCGCGCCGAACGGATCGATTCGGGCCTGAACAGGGGTCCTTCGCAGGGACAGCTTGGGGATGAAACGGGGATAAGTTTTTCTCGTTTCGTTCTCCTGATTTGCTAGGGTGGGCGGCCAAAAAAGTACGCTCGCCGATTCGAACGAAATGAGAACACCTGCCGTGGTGCGGGTTCATACAGAAGACGGGGGCGACAAGTGGAATTCAGGAACGGGGACGAGCCGCAGATGGTCGAAGGTGAAACAATGCTGGCAGGAACTCACGGGAGCGCTCCGGCGTCCGCCGCAGTGCTCCCGGCGCGCGCCAAACAGCCGGTCCCGCCCGCAGCAGAAGAAATGGCCTTACCGATGCACGACAAGACCGACACGGGTTCGAACGACCTGGTGGAACAGCTCGGCGCCGCTGCGCTCGCGGGAGCGGTGCAGGCCGCCGCCGCGCCCGCGCCGGACGATTCCAAATCGATCCACGATCGCCGCTTCGATGTGGTGGTCGATCACTCGCGCGATGTCTTGCTGACCGACTTCGGCAAGGAAACGCTCGACGACCGCTACCTGCTCCCCGGCGAGCAGTATCAGGACCTGTTCGCCCGGGTCGCCGATGCCTATGCCGACGATCAGGACCACGCCCAGCGGCTGTACGATTATATCTCCAAGCTGTGGTTCATGCCCGCCACCCCGATCCTGTCGAACGGCGGGACCAACCGCGGTCTGCCGATCAGCTGCTATCTCAATTCGGTGAGCGACAGCCTTGAGGGCATCGTCGGGACCTGGAACGAGAACGTCTGGCTCGCCAGCCGCGGCGGCGGGATCGGGACCTACTGGGGCAACGTGCGCGGGATCGGCGAGCCGGTCGGGCTCAACGGCAAGACCAGCGGGATCATCCCGTTCGTGCGGGTGATGGACAGCCTGACGCTCGCCATTTCGCAAGGCTCGCTGCGGCGCGGCTCGGCCGCCTGCTACCTCGACGTCTCGCACCCCGAGATCGAGGAGTTCCTCGAAATCCGCAAGCCGTCGGGCGATTTCAACCGCAAGGCGCTCAACCTCCACCACGGCGTGCTGCTCACCGACCTGTTCATGGAAGCGGTGCGCGACGGGCAGGAATTCCACCTGCGCAGCCCCAAGGACGGCTCGATCCGCGCCACGGTCGATGCGCGCTCATTGTTCCAGAAGCTGGTCGAAACCCGGCTGGCCACGGGCGAGCCGTACATCGTCTTCGCCGACACCGTGAACCGGATGATGCCCAAGCATCACCGCGACCTCGGGCTCAAGGTCTCGACCTCGAACCTGTGCTCGGAAATCACCCTGCCGACCGGCAAGGATCACCTCGGCAACGAGCGCACCGCGGTGTGCTGCCTGTCCTCGCTCAACCTCGAAACCTGGGACGAATGGAACGCGGACGAGCGCTTCATCGAAGACGTGCTGCGCTGCCTCGACAACGTGCTGCAGGATTACATCGACCGCGCCCCGCCCGAAATGGCCCGCGCTAAGTATTCGGCGATGCGCGAACGCTCGGTCGGGATGGGGGTGATGGGCTTCCACTCGTTCCTGCAGATGAAGGGCATCGCGTTCGAAAGCGCGATGGCCAAGGCGCTCAACTTCAAGATGTTCCGCCACATCGCGGCCAAGGCGGATGAGGCCAGCCTGATGCTCGCGCACGAACGCGGGGCCTGCCCCGATGCCGCCGACATGGGCGTGATGCAGCGCTTTTCGTGCAAGATGGCGATCGCGCCGACCGCGTCGATCAGCATCATCTGCGGCGGCACTTCGGCCTGCATCGAGCCGATCCCGGCGAACATCTACACCCACAAGACGCTGTCGGGCAGCTTCGTGGTCAAGAACCCGTATCTCGAAAAACTGCTTGGCGCGAAGAGCAAGGATTCGAACAATGTGTGGAACTCGATCCTCGAACACGGCGGCTCGGTCCAGCACCTCGACTTCCTCAGCCAGCAGGAAAAGGACGTTTACAAAACGAGCTTCGAGATCGACCAGCGCTGGCTGCTCGAATTCGCCGCCGACCGCACGCCCTACATCGATCAGGCGCAGTCCTTGAACCTCTACATCCCCGCCGATGTCGAGAAGTGGGACCTGATGCATCTCCACCTGCAAGCGTGGGAAAAGGGCATCAAGAGCCTCTATTACCTGCGCAGCAAGTCGGTCCAGCGCGCCGGGTTTGCCGGCGGGGTCGAGGCCGACAACACCTCGGACGCACCCCGGATCGAACTGACCGCGGGCGAGCAGACCGACTACGAGGAATGCCTGGCCTGCCAGTAGGCAGCCAGGCCGCACGCCCTCCGATGACCTTGGGAACCTTCGCCCCCGCCATGGCCGCGCTCGGCAGCGTGTTGCTCGCCGCGCGCGCTGCGGCGGCGCTATCGGCTTTGCCCGCGGCCTCGGGGCTGGGGGCCGATCCGGTCCGCCGCGGGAATGAGCGCCGCGCGATCCTGACCGCGCTGTTTGCTGCTCTCGCCCTGCCCGGGCTGCTGTGGCTGGCGCTCAACCGGTTCACGAGTGCTGGCCTGATGGAGCTGTTCTGATGCGCAGATACCACCGCTGGCTGTCGGTGCTGTTCGGCCTGTTCCTGTTGTGGATCGCGGTGACCGGCGTGCTGAGCCAGGTCGCCGCGCTGGTCGCCAATGGCGGGTTCGAACAGGAAGCCGCCGAGCGCGGGACCAAGCAGGCCGCCCCGGCGCAGCAAGCGATCGGACCCGCCGCGCGCGCGCAGGAGGGAGCGGCCGCCCCGGCCCCATTCGTCTGCCCGGCCGACATGACCTGCAAACCCAAGGCCGCGCCCGATCCTGCGCGGGCCTGGGTCAGCTACCTCCACCACCTCCATTCGGGCGAGGAATTCGGCCCGGCCGGGGTGGTGATCTCGATCCTGTCGGGGCTTGCCATGGTGTTCTTCGCCTTCTCGGGCCTGTGGCTGTACATCCGCATGTGGTCGCACCGCCGCACCAACAATCACCAGCCGTACTGGTTCTGGAAATGACCGCAGCTGCTCCAGAATTTGTTTCGCGCAGAGACCGCAAAGTCCGCAAAGATGTTGTGCTTGCGGCAGAGCCGCCCGTTCCTTCGGACGTTGCGCCAAGTGCTGTTCGCAAGGGGTTCATGGGCCTGCGGCCCGGCACAACCTCTTTGCGCGCTTTGCGGCCTTTGCGCGAACCAACCCTTATCTTCGCTATCCCCAACCCGCACACCCCGCCGCGCTACGCCGCCGCGGCCACCTGTGCTACCTCACCTTTTCGCCTGACGGAGTCCGACCCATGCCCCTGCTAGAAGCCCGCAAGACCTACAAGCCGTTCGAATACCCGTGGGCCTATGACATGTGGAAACGCCAGCAGCAGATCCACTGGATGCCCGAGGAAGTGCCGCTGGGCGAGGATTGCCGCGATTGGGCGCAGAAGATCTCCGAGCATGAGCGCAACCTGCTCACCCAGATTTTCCGGTTCTTTACCCAGGCCGATATCGACGTGCAGAACTGCTATCACGAGCAGTACGGCCGGGTGTTCAAGCCGACCGAGGTCAAGATGATGCTCGCCGCCTTCTCCAACATGGAGACGGTGCACATCGCCGCCTACTCGCACCTGCTCGATACGATCGGCATGCCCGAAAGCGAATACGGGATGTTCCTCGAATACGAGGAGATGCGCAACAAGCACGATTACCTCGCGCAGTTCGGGGTCGACAGCGATCAGGATATCGCCCGCACCCTCGCC
>JANYGC010000071.1 GCA_025359425.1 Sphingomonadaceae bacterium | reverse complement strand
TCGGACGAGGCGATGAAGAGCGCCAACATGGGCAGGATCTTCGGGCTGACTTTCGTGCTCAATCTGGTCGCCGCGTTCATCCTGGCGCATGTCATGACGACGTATCAGCACCCGGGCCTGCACATTTCGGCGATGATCGGGTTCGGCATCGGGCTGGGTTTTGTTGCTACCTCGATCGGGGTGAATTACCTGTTTGCGCGCAAATCGCTCAAGCTGTTCCTGATCGATGGGGGCTACTGGACGCTGGTTTATACTGTGATGGGCGCCATCTTCGGCGCGCTGGCCTGAGCTGATGGGTCCGGTCAACTGGCTTGCAGTGATCCTCGCCGCGGTGCTGGCGGCGGCGGTGCTGTGGCTGGTCGGCCGAGGGAACGGGCGCGGCAACTGGGTGTATCTGCTCCAGATCATCCCCGCTGCCATGCTCGGCCATGCGCTCGCCCGGATCGGGCCCGACAAGCTGGCGGCCAAACCGCAGCTTTTCGCGATGCAGTCGGCCGGACTGGCGCTGGCAATCGTGATTCCGGCGCTGTGGATCGTGCAGTCACGCAGCGGCGTGAGCGCACGCCAGACTTGGCGTGACAGCGCGGCGTTCCTGCTCGCCTATCTGGCGATGGGCGGGGTTTTTTGGGCGATCGGCTTCAAATAGCGCACCGGATCGAGCGCCAGCTTGTTGCGCCTGATCTCGAAGTGCAGCTGCGGTTCGCTGGCGAGGCCGGTCTGCCCGACCAGCCCGATCCGTTCGCCCGCCTTGACCTTGTCGCCTTCCTTGACCGTCAGCTTGCCCAGGTAGCTGTAAGTCGTGGTCCAGCGGCCGGAATGGTAGATGATCACGGTCAGCCCGTATTCGTCCGGCCCTTGCCCGGCGAAGATCACCTTGCCCGCAGCGGACGCGCGCACTGCGGTGCCTTCGTCCGCCAGCACGTCAAGGCCTTCATGCCCCGGATTGCTGCCGAGCGGCATACTGAAGGGCCGGCGGACCTTGCCCTGCAGCGGCCAGGCAAACGCCGGAGCCACGGTGTCGGGCAGGCCTTTGGGCGCATCGGTCGAAATCGAAGGGGAAGGGATGAGCTCGCCATTACCCGCCAGGGTCGGGATCACCAGCTTCTGTCCGGTCTTGATCTTCGCGCCGGGCTTGATGCCGTTCGCCGCCGCGATCTGATCCCACGGCACGCCTTCATCCATCGCAATGTCGAAGGTGGTTTCCCCGGCTTTGACCGTATGGCTGCGGCGCCGCGGAATCACCAGTTTCTGCCCGGCTTTGACCGTGTAGGGCGCTTTCAGCCGGTTGACCTCGATGATCAGCACCCGCGGCACTTCGGCGCGGTTGGCAATCCCGGCGAGGGTTTCGCCCGGCTCGACCACGTGCAGCGTTTCGGCTTTGGGATCGGTCTTGGGCGGCGTGTCCTTGGCCATGAGCGGCATGGCGGCGAGCGCCGCAACAGCCAGGCCCAGGCCGAAGCGCCCGATCATCCCGAATAACGCTCGGCCAGCGCGGCCAGTGACGGCCCGTGAGTCAAATCGAGTTGCAGCGGGGTCACTGACACATATCCATCCTGAATAGCCTCGAGGTCGGTGGCGTTGCCCGGGGTGTGCTCGATCCCGTGGAGCCCGAACCAGAAGTACTGGTACCCGCGCGGGTCGGTCCCTTCAACCACCGATCCGCGTGCATAGTCATGAAACCCCTGACGGCACACCCGGATGCCTTGCACCGCAGCGGCAGCAATCGGCGGGAAATTGACGTTGACCATCGTGCGCGGCGCGAACGGTGCGCCGAGCAGCGGGCCGAGCACTTTGGTCCCCCAGGCTTCGGCGGCGGCGAACGGCACAGTGTCGCCCATGCCTTCCTTTTCGTAAACCTGGCTGAACGCGATCGAGCGGATCCCCGCCAGCGCGCCTTCAATTGCGGCCGAGACGGTGCCCGAATAGGTTACATCGTCGCCCAGGTTGGCACCGCGATTGACCCCCGAGAGGATCAGATCGGGCGCGCCCGGCAGCACCTTGCGCAGCGCCATCATCACCGCATCGGTCGGCGTGCCCGAGACCGCGAACCGCCGCTCGCCGTGTTGGTGCAGCCGGACCGGGCGGCCCAGCGTCAGCGAATGGCCCGCGCCCGATTGCTCCTCGCTGGGGGCGACGATCCACACATCGTCCGAAAACTGCCGCGCGATGGCTTCGAGCACTTCGAGCCCGGGGGCGTGGATGCCATCGTCGTTGGTGAGGAGGATGCGCATCAGGCCGGCACCAAGGCGGTGATCCCGCCCATGTAGGGGAGCAGCGCGGGCGGCACATCGACCGAGCCGTCGGCCTGCTGGTAATTCTCCAGCACCGCCACCAATGTTCGACCGACCGCGAGCCCCGAGCCGTTGAGGGTGTGCACGAATTCGGTGCCTTTACCGCCTTCAGGCCGATACCGCGTGTTCATCCGCCGCGCCTGGAAATCGCCGCAGTTGGAGATCGAGCTAATCTCGCGGTAAGCGTCCTGCCCCGGCAGCCACACCTCCAAGTCATAGGTCTTGCGCGCGGTGAACCCCATGTCACCGGCGCACAGCAACATCTTGCGATAGGGCAGTTCCAGTGCCTGCAAGATCGATTCCGCCGCAGCGGTCATCCGTTCGTGTTCGGCGGCGCTGTCTTCGGGCTTGCAGATCGTCACCAACTCGACCTTCTCGAACTGATGCTGGCGGATAAAGCCGCGCGTGTCCTTGCCCGCTGCGCCAGCCTCAGAGCGGAAGCACGGGGTCAGCGCGGTCATCCGGATCGGCAGCGCGGTGTCCGGGAGGATCTGCTCGCGCACGGAGTTGGTGAGCGAGACTTCGGCGGTGGGGATCAGCCAGCGCCCGTCGGTGGTCTGGAAATTGTCCTCGGCGAATTTGGGCAACTGGCCGGTGCCGAACAACGCTTCCTCGCGCACCAGCAGCGGCGGCGCGCATTCGGTGTAACCGTTGGCGAGCGTCTGGTGGTCGAGCATGAATTGCCCGAGCGCGCGCTGCAGCCGCGCCATCTGGCCGCGCAGGAAGGTGAACCGAGACCCGGAGATCGCCGCACCAGTTTCGAAGTCGAGGCCGAGTGGAGGGCCGATATCGGCGTGTTCCTTGGGCGCGAAGTTGAAACTGCGCGGTGTGCCCGAGCAGGAAATTTCGAGGTTCAGCGCCTCATCTTCACCGTCGGGTACGTCGGCGTCTGGCAGATTGGGAAGCGATTCAAGCGCGCTACGAACCATCTGCCTCAAAGTAGCTTCATGACCTTCAGCGTCGGACATATGTCGCTTCAGGTCTTCCGCCTCGGCCAGAAGCTTGCTTGCCTCGGCTTCATTCTTTGCGGCTTTGGCAATACCAACCGCTTTTGAAACGGAATTGCGCTTTGCTTGCCATTCCTGCTGCTGAGTTTGCACTGCACGCATCTTTTCGTCGTCGCGCAGGATCAACTGAGCCGATGACCCCAGCCCCCGCCGCGCCAGGCCGGCATCGAAAGCCTCGGGATTTTCGCGGATGAATTTGATGTCGTGCATGGTGAGGGCGCTATGGCGTCTCGCTGCGGCTCGCGCAACACTCCCGCTTCGTCATTGCGAGCGTAGCGAAGCAATCCAGAGTTCCGCGCGCGACTCTGGATTGCTTCGCTACGCTCGCAATGACGAAAGCAGGGAGGTTCAGTACTGATGGAACTGGTGGGCGCGGCAGGGATTGAACCTGCGACCCCACCCGTGTGAAGGGTGTGCTCTACCACTGAGCTACGCGCCCACGTCGGCTGGCGCGCTGCGCCCGCGTTCGCGGTGACGCGGGCCATTAGAGGTGCGGGGGTGAATTGACAAGCCGGGAAAGCGCACTAGGTGCCGCTGCCATGAGCGAAGATACCTCCCCGCAAGAAGCACCGATCCAAGCTGCACCGAGCAGCGGCCCCGACGTGCCGCCCGATCACATCGCGGTCGATCCGCGCAGCGTGCACTTTGATGCCGAAAAGCTGCAACGCGGCGTGGGCATCCGCTTCAAGGGCAGCGTGCGCCGCGATGTCGAGGAGTATTGCATCTCCGAGGGCTGGGTTAAAGTCCAGGCCGGCAAGACGATGGACCGCCACGGCCGCCCGTTGCTGCTCAAGCTTACCGGTCCGGTCGAAGCCTGGTTCGAAGACCTCGGCGAAGAGCCGCCGGTGGCAAAGACCTGACCTCACCATCCCGCGTTGTGTTGCAGTGCAGCAACAGTCGATCGTTTTTTGCCGGTCTGTGCGTCTGAATCGTTTGGCGGTTCGTTAGGGCTAATACCGACCCCTTAACGAACGGAACGTCCCCATGACCCTTCGCAATTATCCCGCCCTGGTGGCTCTCGTCCTCGCCGGGCTCGCCTCGCCCGCCTTCGCCGATGAAAACACCGGTGACTACAACGGTCCGTACATCGCTGTGTCGGGCGGCCTCGCCACGCACGACGATCACGGCGCGGACACGATCGTGTTCGACACCAACCGCGACGGCAAGTTTGACAATACCGTGCGGACCTCGACGGGCGCCAATGCGTTCAGCCCGGGTTTCTGCAACGGCAGCACGACACTCAATTCGCAAACCACGACGCCGTGCACCCGCGATCATGATGCCGCCGAATATGCGGTCCGCGTGGGCTACGATGCCCGCTACGGCGACATCGTGATGGGTGTCATGCTCGAAGGTGCGAAAAGCGATGCAACCGCTTCGACCACCGCATTCAGCAGCACGCCGGCGAGCTACAGCTTCACCCGCGGGCTCGATTATGCCGTCTCGGCGCGTGCGCGGATCGGCTATGCGCCCGGCAACCGCGGCCTGATGTATGTGACCGGCGGCCCAAGCTACGCCAAGATCGACCACACCTTCGCCACCACCAACACCGCCAACAGCTTCACCCCGGTCAATGCCGACAAGATGGTGCTGGGCTGGCAGGCCGGCGGCGGCGCCGAAGTGCTGCTCGGCGGCGGGCTCACGCTCGGGATGGAATACCTCTACAACCGCTATTACGATGACAAGTATTTCGTCGCCATCGGCAACGGCACGGCTGGCCCGACCAACCCGTTCGTGCTCGCTGGCGGCGTCAACGCCGGACCGCAGGACATCCGCTATGATTTCCACAGCTTCCGCGCGGTGCTGGGCTTCCGGTTCTAAGCGAAACCACTTCGTCATTGCGAGCGAAGCGAAGCAATCCAGAGTCCATTGCGCGACGCCCTGGATTGCTTCGTCGCTTCGCTCCTCGCAATGACGAAAAGCTATTGCTGATTACCAGCCCATCTTCTTGCCGATAATGTCCCCGATCGGGCTGCGTGATGCTTTGGCAGCACGGCGCTTGGTCGGGGCATTGGCGTATTGCGGGGGTAGCAACGAGGCGGGACTTGCGCCGCGCAATTTGACCTTGTCGATGTTCGGGGAAATCTTGGGCGGTTTGCCCCGATAGATGAAGCCCTGCACCGGCCAGACTGATCCGCCCAGCGCCTGGATCGGCGCGTACCACACGCGGACCTCGCTCCAGTCGTTGGCGGAGGAGACATCGATCACCTTGACGTTGTCCTCGATCTGGCCGCGGCGGCCGTTGATCGGGCTCCAGTTGGCGTGGCGGATCAGGATCGTCCGCTCGTCGATGATCCGGCTGACCGCGGCGACATGGCCCAGGAGCGAATTGCCGTGCGGGCGCAGCGCCATCACCGCGCCGACCTTGGGCCAGAAGCCGCGGGCATAGCGCCCCTCGGCCTGGCCCCACCAGGTATAAGCGTCACCGCGGATCTGGATGCCGCTAATCTGGCGCGCATAGGGGACGCATTGCAGGTAAGGGGGCAAGCTGACACTGCCGCCGCCGTCCACGACCGAATCGTCGTCGATCGCGATAGCCGCGCTGAGCGGCACCGCGCCCAGCGCGATCAATCCGCATCCGATAAGCAAGCCCCGCAGTCCCATGGCTCGGGGAGTCGCACAGAGATGGTTAGCTGTGGGCTGCGAACTATGGTTAACAGCGAATTAGGGATTTTTCACACCGCTTGCAAAAAAGCGCGTCTGCGCCCAGTTGGCGGCCATGGCGCTCCCTCAAGTCATCATTATCGGCCGTCCCAACGTGGGCAAATCGACGCTGTGGAACCGGCTGGTCGGCAAGAAGCTGGCGCTGGTCGACGATCAGCCCGGGGTCACGCGTGACCGGCGGATGGGCGATGCGACGCTGCTCGGGCTCGATTTCACGCTGGTCGATACCGCCGGGTGGGAAGATGAGGACAGCGCGACCCTGCCGGGGCGGATGCGCGCACAGACCGAGGCTTCGCTGGTCGGCGCGGACGTTGCGCTGTTCGTGATCGATGCCCGCGCCGGGCTCACCCCGATGGACGAGGAAATCGGGCGGTACTTGCGCGAAAGCTCGGTCCCGGTGGTGCTGGTCGCCAACAAGGCCGAGGGCCGCTCGGGCGATCACGGGCTGTATGAAAGCTACTCGCTCGGCTTCGGCGATCCGGTCCCGTTCTCGGCCGAGCACGGCGAAGGACTGGGCGACCTGTTCGAGGCGCTGCTGCCCTTGCTTGACGAGGGCCAGCGCGAGCGCGATGAATTTGTCCCCGAGGAGATCGACGAGGAAGACGAAGAAGCGCTCAATCGCGCCCCGCTCAAGCTCGCCATCGTCGGGCGGCCCAACGCCGGTAAATCGACGCTGATCAATGCGTTCCTGGGCGAAGACCGGCTGCTGACCGGACCCGAGGCCGGGATCACCCGCGATTCGATCGCAGTCGACTGGATCTGGCACGATCCCGAGCTGGACGAGGACCGCGTGGTCCGGCTGATCGACACGGCGGGGATGCGCAAGAAGGCGCTGGTGGTCGACAAGCTCGAAAAGCTCGCGGTGGCGGACGCACGCCACGCGGTGGACTTTGCCGAAGTGGTCGTGCTGCTGCTCGATGCCACTCGCGGGCTTGAGCATCAGGACCTCAAGATCGCCAGTCTGGTGCTCGAAGAAGGCCGCGCGCTGATCATCGCGATCAACAAGTGGGACGTGGCGCAGGAAGCCTCCGGCTTGTTCAACGGGATCCGTGCCGCGCTCGATGAAGGGCTGAGCCAGGTCAAGGGCCTGCCGGTGCTGACGGTCTCGGCGCGCACCGGCAAGGGGCTCGACACACTGCTCAAGGCCGCCTTCGAAATCCGCGCCGCCTGGTCAAAGCGCGTGCCGACCTCGGCGCTTAACCGCTGGTTCGAAGATGCCGTAAACCGCAACCCGCCGCCCGCGCCCGGCGGCAAGCGGATCAAGCTGCGCTACATAACTCAGGCCAAGACCCGCCCGCCGGGCTTTGCGATTTTCGGCACCCGGCTCGATGATCTGCCGGTCAGCTACCAGCGCTATCTGATCAACAGCCTGCGCCGCGATCTGGGGTTCGATGCGGTGCCGGTCAGGTTGATGCTGCGCAGTTCGAAGAACCCGTTCGGGACGGGGTAAAACAATAACTGCGCAGTCCGAATTGGTTGCGAATGTAGCCATTGACCAAGCGCATTTCATGACCGATCCTGTCCTTATGCTCCGACCGGTTCTCAGCGTATGGTTGATGTTGGCTGCCTGCGGACCGGTAGAGCAGCCCAAATGGGCGGTAACAGTCGCCGCCTTTGAAGTTCCGTTACCAACCCCTGCCGACAAAAAGCGCTTCATCGATGTGCTGACGGGGCAAGCTAAAGCTTCGGGCTTTCACGTTGATGCAGCTACTGAACAGCAATTGAAGGTGACATCTGAAATCTCCCCGCAAACAATGAACGCGACAGTCTGGCGGGGAGAAAACGACGATGAACCAATTGCTTCCGCCATGGACTTCCAAGATCATCTTGGACGGGTCTGGATTACATTCTCGCTCGGACAAGATGCTGATCGATCACGCCGGTTCCGTGAGGCACTTGTACCAGCTATCAAGAAGAATTGGCCTGACACCGCAGCGCTGCCGATAATGCCTACCGGAGCAATCCCGTTAGCTCGTGACTTAATTCGGACACCGTCCGGATACGTCGTGAAGCCAAGCGCAGAGCCCACCTATCAAAGGCCGGCCACTTAGTGTTTGTCGGCAATCGGGCCGACATTAGCGTCCCCATCACCGCCTAAACCGCAACACCCGCCATTCGGTCAGACTGCGCCACAGCCATTCCAGCGGGCCTTGGCGGTAGCGCGTCAGCCACGGCTGGCTCCACGCCAGGATCAGCGCCCAGACCAGCTAAACCAAAGTCCAGCGCCGCGATCTGGGGTTTGACGCGGTGCCGGTGAGGCTGATGCTGCGCAGTTCGAAGAACCCGTTCGGGACGGGGTGAGCACGTTTTTGCCCGAGTCGCAGCGCGGGTCAGTCAACTTCCGCCAGGTCGAACTGCGACAGGGGCGCAGCGCTGTTTCTTCTGATCATTTCGGGACTGGTTTCGATCCGTGAGCGGCCTTTGGCCTTGGCCATGAACAGCGCCAGTTCGGCGCGCTTGACCGTGCCGTCGGTGGATCGGGCGATCCCTGCGATGCCGACGCTGGTCGAAACCGCAAAATTGCCGCCGAACGCCGCTCCCCCCGCCTCGGCAAGGGTTTCGACGATCGGCCTGCAGATCGCCGCTGCGGCTTCTGGCTTCAGCCCGGGCATGATCACCCCGAAGCGCTCGCCGTCGACCCGCGAAATGATGTCCTCGCTGCGGGTCATCGCGCGCAGCAACCCGGCGAATGCACGCAGCAGATCGTCCCCAGCGCGGTGTCCGAAACGCATGTTTAGCGTCATGAAATGATCGATGTCGAACAGCGCTAGCGCCGCGCGGTGCGGATGGGAGACCAGGTGATCGAGCATCGCGACAAAGGCGATACGGTTCGTCAGACGGGTGAGCCGGTCGGTAAATTCGGCGGCGAACAGCTGCTCTTCGAGCGATTTGCGCATGGCGATGCAGCGCATCACCACCAGCGTGCCATAGATTCGGCCATGCTGATCGGTCATTGGGCGGAGCTGCGTTTCGAACCAATGCTCCTTGTGCCCGGTGTGGACCGCGGGAAGTTCGAGCCATGTGCCGCTGCCCTGGCCCGCGATTACGGCGCGGTGTTCCTGCTCGATCAGGTCGCAATAGTCGGGGTGGACGAGGTCGCCGACGTGCGGCCCGATCAACATCGCCGGTAATGTCAAGCCAAGCCCCTCGAGCGCCGGCGAGGCGGCAAGCACGAAGCCGCGCCGATCGGTCTTGAGAATAATATCGGTCGGATGGTCGGCCAGCAGGCCGTACAGCGCCGAACGCTCCTGCAACGTGAAATCAACGCGCATGCCCTGTTTGCCCCCCAAAGACCGCCCAAGTCGGCTCTGTCAAACTGCGTTGA
>JANYGC010000122.1 GCA_025359425.1 Sphingomonadaceae bacterium | reverse complement strand
CTAACTCTTACACTTCTCCGCGCCTCTGCACCGCTGCGCGAAATTCTCTTCTGACGACCTGAGTCTGACTGGCAATTTGCGCCAAAGTAGCCTGTCCACCGCGCCAGAAGGGTTATCCACCGTCAAAGTGTCACATTGTGGATAAGTGCATCATTTTCCGCTTGCGCGACTCGGATCCGGGGCGCAGCTTGAACTGGTCGAGACGGTGACATCGAACTTGAAGATGAGGCTGGAAACGGCTGAAACGGAAAGGGAAAACGTAAGGCTCGATCTGGCAGCGATGCCCGCTAGCAGCGTCGGAAAACACGCCTCAGGAAGTCTTCGGACGGAATCTGGCGAACCGCAGATGCAGTGAGTGGCGCGAGGTCAGTAAGACCGGTTTTGACAGCGGTCGGGAAGGACGGACGGAAAGCAGAGCTTCGGCGAAGCGGACCGGAAGACCGGAACGACAAAGCATCAAAGTGGTCACGGAACCGCCAGGTGATGGAGAAGGCCAAACCGGCTTGCCGGGGAGACCGGAACCACCGCCTGACGGGACCGGACACCGGCAAAGTGACCGGGCGAAGAAAGCCGGCTCTCACGAGCCACCGGACAAGCCAAGGCAGGCAGCGCAAACCCCGCAAGGAGAATGCAAGGCCAGCGGAAGCAAACCCGGGACAGGCGATCGCCCAAAATCGTCCGGAAGCAATGCAGGTGTGCTTGGGGCTGACAGCAATGTCGGCCCCATTTGCATTTGGGGGGCACTGCAGTCGACCGCACATGGCCAAGCGACTTTTCCGATACATTGCTTACCTCGCTTACCTGCCGATTGCAGGACTAAGCTGGCTGGCGATACTGTTCTTTGGCTTTGGCTTCATACCAGTTCCAATTGAGCGCAAGTGCGATTTTGACCGCGTGCCCTGCCCTCAGACGTCCATTGTAATGGGCGTACTGACAACCATCTTTATCTTCAGCATCGTGCCGTTGACAGTTTTAGGCTTCGTGTTGCTGCGCAATTGGCTCCACAAAGTACAGGGCCTGAACGATCTGCAATTATAGCGAAGTCAACGTCGCTTTAGACGGATGCAATGCCTCGCCTGATCCTGTTCAACAAACCCTACGGGGTGCTGTGCCAGTTCAGCGATGATGGCTCGGGCAAGCCCACGCTGGCGAACTTCGTCAAGGTGCCAGGGGTCTATCCCGCCGGGCGGCTCGATACAGGCAGCGAGGGGTTGCAATCAAACCGTCCGCTCGCGCGTGTCACCGTGGGTCCGCTGTCCACCCCAAACGCGGCCCAATCGGTTCGTGGCTGCTCGTCTTCAGCTGATTTTGTTAGATGCCTCAGCGCGGCTTTTTGGCTATTGTCGCGGTGAAATCGGGATCCTTGTTGGCTACCCAATCGACGAATTTGCGAACCGCCGGGTTAGCCAGCAGGCCGTCCACATCCATCCCATAGCGCTGCAATTCGGAATTGGTGAAGTTCGCGGTCAGGGTTTGTTGGCAAATGGGGTGCATCGGCACGACATCGCGCCCGCCCCGGCTCTTGGGCACCGGATGATGCCAGACGAGTGTCTTGCCGGTCGGTCTGCCGCATAACCAGCACGGCGCAATGGTCTCCGCTACCTCCACCGCCCGGTGCAGGTCTGCGTAAGGATCGTGCTTTGAATGTTTGCGGGACATGGGTCTGCCGGTTTGCTGAACTTGCGGCGCTATCCTACAGCGGCGCTGGCAGCAACCCTGTCCCGGCTGCAGCGTATCGGCCATCTCGGGCATGCCCTTGCCGCAATTCCCGGTCCATCCCGATTGCCGTTGGCGGCACGCCGGAATAGACTGGCCCATGTCCCGCCTGATCCTGTTCAACAAACCCTTCGGCGTGCTGTGCCAGTTCAGCGATGACGGGTCGGGCAAGCCCACGCTCGCGCAATACGTCAAGGTGCCGGGGGTCTATCCCGCCGGGCGGCTCGATACCGACAGCGAGGGGCTGTTGCTCCTGACCGACGACGGCCAGCTGCAGGCGCGGATTGCCGATCCGCAGTTCAAGCTCGCCAAGACCTATCTGGTGCAGGTTGAGGGCGTGCCCGATGCCGCCGCGCTGGAGGCGTTGCGGCGCGGGGTGCAGCTCAAGGATGGGCTGACGCGTCCGGCCGGGGCCGAAGCAATTTCCCCGCCCCCGCTATGGCCGCGCGGGTCCCCGATCCGGGTGCGGCAGTCGATCCCCGACAGCTGGATCAAACTCACTCTGCGCGAGGGCAAGAACCGCCAGGTCCGGCGGATGACGGCGGCGGTGGGGTTTCCGACCTTGCGGCTGGTGCGCTGGGGGATCGGCGAGTGGTCGGTTGAGGGGCTCGAGCCGGGGGAATGGCGGGAGGCTGCGGTTTAATTCCTCCCCGGGCCGGGGAGGAAGGGCGCGGCCTCGCCCGCGAACGCCCCGAACAGCGGGTTCCATTCGGTCACGGTCAGCGCTTCGATCAGGCCCTCGATTGCAAACGGATCGGCGGCGATCAGCGCGTCGAGTTCGGCGCGGGTTGCGACCGTGAACAGCAGCAGCCCCGCCCGCAGCTCGCCGCCGACCACCGGGCCCGAGGCGCGCAGCTTGCCCGCCGCGATCAGGCCGTTCAGATACTCGACATGCGGCATGACATGCTCGCCCCAGCCGGGACCGTCGGGGTGGCTCATGGTCACAACGAAGAATTTCACGCGGCATCTCCCCGCACAAACAGGCTCGCCAGCTCGACATGGGTCGACCAGCGGAACTGGCCGACCGGACGCAGCTCTTTCAGGCGATACCCCGCGTCCACCAGGGTCCGCGCATCCTTCGCCCAGCTCGACGGGTTGCAGCTGATATAAACCACCTTGGCGACGGTGCTGCCCGCCAGCCGTTCGATCTGATCGCGCGCGCCGGCCCGGGGCGGATCGAGCACCACGGCGTCGAACCGGTCGAGTTCTTCGGCGAGCAAGGGGTTGCGGAACAAGTCGCGGTGGAGCGAATGGATCGGCAATTGCGCCCGGCCGGCGGCGCTCTTGCAAGCGCTGTGTGCATCGCGCGCGGCCTCGACCGCCAGCACCTTGCTGCCCTGCCCGGCGAGCGCGAAGGCAAATGTCCCCAGCCCGGCGAACAGGTCTGCCACGCTGCCCGCGCCCGCCAGCCACTCGGTTACCGCGCTGGTCAGCGCCTGTTCGCCGTCGAGCGTCGCCTGGAGAAAGCTGCCCGGCGGGAACGGCACCGATACTCCGCCGAGCGACACAGTCACCGGCTCAGGCTCCCACAGTGCCTCGGGACCATAGCCCTGATCGAGCGCCAGCCGCGCGAGGCCGTGGTCGCGGGCGAAATCGAGCAGCGCTTCGGTGGCGGTCAGGCCTTCGACCGTCAGCCCCTTGATCGACACATCGATGCCCTGCTCGGTCATCGCCAGATCGACATCGGCGGCGAGCTTGGCATGCGCGTGGCGGCCCTTGCCCTGCCCCTTGCCGGTGCCGACCGCGATCAGCAGCTTGCGCAGCGGGGTCAGCAGCGCGGCGAATTCGGGTAGCATCACCGGGCATTCGGTCAGCTCGACCAGCCGGTGCGATTTGGCCTCGCGGTAGCCAATCACCACCCGCCCTTGCGAGCTTTCGGCGCGCAGCGACGCGCGGCGGCGCGAGCCGGGCGGGGAAAGGTGCGGCGGCGCGATCAGCTCCGCGCCCAGTTCCTGCGAGGCCGAGGCATTGCTGACCCGCGCCGAGACGAATTCGGCCAGCGTCTGCTCGTCGAGCTGCTGCAACTGGCACCCGCCGCAGCGCCCGAAATGGCGGCACGGCGGCGTGACATGGTGCGGCCCCGGCTCAAGGCTGCCGTCGGCGAGCAGCAAGTCGCCCGGCGCCGCGCCCCACGCGAAGCGGCCCGAGGCGGTGATGCCGTCGCCCTTGGCGGCGATGCGGATGATTGGTTCGGAGGTACTCACCGCGCCCCCCTAGCCGTTCACCCAGAGCTTGTCGAAGGGCTGTAACTGTCCCTTCTTGCCCCTACCTATTGGGGAGGGGTTGGGGTGGGGGTACGGCACCAGCGTTGACACTCGGCTTCGCCTCGCTCCCCCACCCCCGGCCCCTCCCCGACGGGGAGGGGGGAAAGGCGTTAGAGGCAGCTTGCCACTGCGGGCTTGATCGCGGCGGCAAGGTCGCTCGCGGTGAAGGCCGGTCCCGCGAGCCGCGCTGCCTCACCGTGGAGCCACAGCGCCTCGGCGCAGGCGGTCACCGCATCCAAGCCACCGGCCAGCCGGCTCGCGATCAGGCCCGCCAGAACGTCGCCGCTGCCAGCGACCGACAGCCAGCTGCTGGCCGATGGGGCCACCACCATGCCAAGGTCGCGGTTGAACACGACCGTGTCAGGGCCTTTCGCGACGATGGTCGCGTCGGTTTCCCAATCCAGGGCGATTGCCTCGTGCACCTTGTGCGCCAGCGGCGGCTGGTATGCGGCAATCGGCCAGGTGCTGCTGAGCCGCGCCAGTTCGCCCGCGTGCGGGGTCAGCACCATTTGCCGTTTGCCCGGCCCGAGCCATTCGTCCGGGCCGATCAGGTGCAACGCATCGGCATCGACCACGGTCGGCGCATGGCAAGCGCCGTGCAGCACCTGGTGCAAACTGTCGCGCGCCAGCCCGTCGCGGCCAAGCCCTGGCCCGATCACAACGGCTGAAATGCGCGGGTCGGCCAAGGCTTCACTCAGCGGCCGCGCATCGACGACGAGGTCATCGGGCAGTTTGAGATCGCGCCCACCGGTGAGCACTTTGACATAGCCCGCCCCGCCATGCTCGGCAGCGCGCGCGGCGTGGATCGCCGCGCCCGGCATTGCGCCGGCCACGATCACCACCAGCCCGCGGGTGTATTTGTGCGCATCGGCCGCCGGAGCAGTCAGCCGCGGGCGCGCTAGCAGACGCGGTGTCGTGAAATCCCGCTGGGCGGCGGCATCAATGCCGATCTGGACCAGGCGGCGCTCACCCATCAGCGGCGCGGCGGGCATCATCCAGTGCGCCCACTTCCACGCCCCCAGCGAGATGGTCAGATCATAGCTTGGCAGGCCCGCATTCAGCACCGCGCCGCTATCGCTCGCCACCCCGCTAGGCAGATCGACCGCGATCAACTGGCGGTGCGAAGCAGCCAGCCGGGTCAGCAGCGCGAACAGCTCGTCAGACAGGGGGCGGGTGAGGCCGGTGCCGAACAGGCAATCGACCAGCACCTCACCATGCGGTGCTGCCTCAAGTCCCAGCACTTCGCCCTGATACAGGCTGCGGGCATTTCGTGCGGCATCGGTTTGCGGGTCCGCTGCGGCAACCAGCGTCACCGCCGCGCCCCGCTCGCGTAGCGTCTGCGCTATTACATAACCATCGCCGCCGTTGTTGCCGGGGCCGCACAGCACGGTCACGCTGCGCCCAGCAGCCATGCGCCAGACCCAATCCGCCGCGCCGCACCCGGCGCGCTGCATCAGATCATCGACCGAGGTGCCAGCGCAGATCAGCGCCTGCTCGGCGGCGCGCATCTGCGCGGCGGTCAGGACCCAGTCAGGGCTTGGCATGCGCCGGGATCACGAAGCGGTCTGGCCCAAGGATCACTTCGAACCGGTCGCCCTTGAGCGCCGACTGCGACCGGTCGGCACCATCGGCAGCGAGCAATTGCTGGCCGTCCTTGCTCACTTCGAAGCGGTGGAAGCCGCCATCGGGCAGCCGCACCACGATCACTTGCGCGCCATCGACCGCGCTGCGCTCGACCGTGCAATCGGGCTTGAACTGCTGGGTGCCGCCCAGTGCGCAGGCGATGCTTTCGCCGTCCTGAGCTGCCGCCTTGTTGCCGCCACCCGGTGAACAGGCAGCGAGCAGCAGCAGGACAGGGGCGCTAGATATCCGCATAGACATGCGTCTCCGCCTTGCCGCCGGGGTGGGTCACCGCGCCCTGCCACGCCGGGCCGACGTTCTGGGCATAGCGCCACAGCGCGCCCGCGTTATAATCGTGTCCGCGCGGTTTCCAGCGCTTGCGCCGTTCGGCGAGCACGGCCTCATCGACTTCCAGCTCAATCGTTCCCGCTGCGGCATCGATGGCGATCATGTCGCCCTCCTCGACCAGCGCGATCGGGCCGCGTTCGGCGGCTTCGGGGCCGACATGGCCGATGCAGAAGCCGCGCGTCGCGCCCGAAAAGCGCCCGTCGGTGATCAGCGCGACCTTCTCGCCCATCCCCTGCCCGTAAAGCGCGGCGGTGGTGGAAAGCATCTCGCGCATTCCGGGCCCGCCCTTGGGACCTTCATTGCGGATGACAACGACGCTGCCTTCCTTGATCCCGCGCGCCTCGACCGCGGCGAAGGCATCTTCCTCGCATTCGAACACTTGCGCCGGCCCGCGAAACGCCAGGCGAGCCATCCCCGCGACCTTGACGATCGCGCCATCGGGGGCGAGCGAGCCGCGAAGACCGACCACGCCGCCGGTCGCGGTGATCGGGGCCTTGACGTCGAAAATCACTTTTTGATCGGGGTTCCAAACGATCTCTGCGATATTCTCGCCGAGCGTCCTGCCGGTGACGGTCATCGGGCTGGGATCGAGGAAGCCGCCGTCGAGCAGCGTCTTCATCACCATATAGACCCCGCCGGCGTCATACATGTCCTTGGCGACATATTTCCCGCCCGGCTTGAGATCGGCGATGTAAGGCGTCGATTTGAAAATCTCGGCGACGTCAAACAGGTCGAAATCGATCCCGCATTCATGGGCCATCGCGGGCAAATGCAGCGCGGCGTTGGTTGAGCCGCCGGTCGCCGCGACCACCCGCGCGGCATTCTCGAACGCCGCGCGCGTGCAGATGTCGCGCGGGCGCAGATTTCGCGCCAGCAGTTCCATCACCTGCTTGCCGGCCGCGATCGCCACTGCCTCGCGCGATTTATACGGAGCCGGGGCCATATTGCTGTTCGGCAGAGATAATCCGATGGCTTCGGCGACGCAAGCCATCGTGTTTGCGGTATATTGCCCGCCGCAGGCACCGTGTCCGGGACAGGCCACCTTTTCGAGCGCAGTGAGCTCTTTGAGCGGGCAATTACCCGCCGAATACTGGCCCACCGCCTCGAACACGTCGACTACGGTAACATCGCGGTCGTGGAACCGCCCGGGCAGGATCGAGCCGCCATAGACGAAGATCGCCGGCACGTTGAGCCGCAGCATCGCCATCATCATCCCCGGCAGGCTCTTGTCGCAACCCGCGAAAGCGACCAGCGCGTCATAACAATGGCCGCGCACCGAAAGTTCAACCGAATCTGCGATCACTTCGCGGCTGACCAGTGAGCTTTTCATCCCCTGATGGCCCATCGCGATCCCGTCGGTCACCGTGATGGTGTTGAAGCGGCGCGGGGTCCCGCCCCCGGCAATCACCCCGTCGCGGCAGATGTCGGCCTGAAAATCGAGCAATGTATTGCACGGCGCGCTGTCATTCCCGGCCGAGACCACCCCGACGAACGGCCGGTAGATCTCTTCCTCGGTCATGCCCATCGCATAGTAATAGCTGCGGTGCGGTGCGCGTTCCGGACCGACAGAGACATGACGGCTGGGCAGGCGCGATTTGTCGAATGTATGCGGCACAGGAGAACTCCTTTGTGCCTGCTGCTTTCGCGAGGTTGTGGGGGCGGGTCAAGGCCTTCGACGAGCCCAGGCTGAGCGGGGGCAGAGACGGAGGTAATGGCTGGATAGCCTTCCACCATCAGCTATCGCTATCCGATGACCACATCAGATTGGGCCTTGGTGCAAACGGCTAGTCGCGCTCGGAATGCTGAACCCTATTCACGATCTAACCAATCCTGAGCAAGGCGTGCGCCCCTAGGCTGCTGGCCTGCCAAAGCAGCTTGCAGCGGGAGAAAATTTCTCGCTTTATTTTCCCTGCGTCGCCGACCTGTTCATGCGTGAACCGTTGGAAGCTATAGGGGTCCACGATACCTTCAAGCGTTCTCATTGGGCTCCAAGTGGTGATTTTCGCAAGGCAATCGAGCAGCACAAGGAAGACTTCCCGTTGAATTGAATTACCCCACCCCCAACGCCACAGTGTTACAAATCCGCGCGAGCCGCTCCGCCCATACGGCCTGCTGCGCGGCGGTAGCGAGCTGGTCCTGACGGATCTCGATGCCGAGATACGGCCGCCCATCGGCCTCGGCGTGGCGGTTCATCGTCGCGTTGAGGAGGTGGCCCGAATAGGGCTGCTGATCGCCGACAATCAGCCCCTCGGCTTCGAGCAGCGGGATGGCCAGACGGGCGGCGCGGTCGTCCTGATTGTAGAGCACGCCGACTTGCCATGGGCGCGGTTCGTCGCTGGTGGCGAGCAAGGGCGTGAAACTGTGCAGCGACAGGATCAGCGCGGGGGGATTGGCATCGAGCAGCTCGGCCAATGCGGCATGGTAAGGATGGAAAAACCGCGCCAGCCGCGCCTGATGCGCCGCGTGATCCAGTGCATTGCCGGGAATCGCGTGGCCATCGCTGGCGATCGGGATGACGGCGGGGGCATGCTCCTCGCGGTTGCAGTCGCACACCAGGCGGCTGACCCCCGCCTGGAATGCGGCGATACCCGGGCGCTGGGCCATCAGCGCCCCCACCTCCGCCACGCCGAGGTCGATCGCGATGTGCTGGCCCAGCAGCGCCATGTCGATGCCCAGGTCGATGTCGGCGGGAACGCGGTTCGAGGCGTGATCGGATACGACGAGAATGCCGCCGAAGCGGGGGGTGCCGATCAGGCACCAAGCTTCGTGTTCACTCATAGCAGGTTGCCCGACAGTTGCCACCATTCGGGACGAGTGGCCTTGATTGAGGCTGCGGCGGCATCGCGTTCGTCGGAATTCGCATAGAGCGCGAAACAGGTTGCGCCCGAGCCGGACATGCGGGTCAAAAACGCATCGGTCTGCGCCAATGCCGCCAGCACAGCGGCAATCGGCGGGCACAAGGCGATGGCGCTGGGTTCAAGATCATTGCGGCCCTCGCGGGCGATTTCGCTCACCGGACCCTGCGGCAGCGGTCCTCGGTCAAGCCCGTCCCACCCGGCAAACACCGGCCCGGTGCTCAGCGGCACACGCGGGTTGACCAGCAGTACTGGCGTGCCGGTCAGGTCGCTGGCCACCTCGGTGAGTTCAGTCCCGGTCCCGCGCCCGATGCAGGTGACCGAGCGCACGCAGGCCGGGACGTCCGCGCCCAGTTTGGCTGCGCGTTGCGGCCAGTCAGCGGGCAAGCCGTATTGCGCCTCGACCAGCCGGAACACCGCCCCCGCATCCGCCGACCCACCGCCAAGGCCAGCCGCCACTGGCAGGTTCTTTTCGAGAGTGACCGCCCAACCCGGCCCGTGTGGCAAGCATTGCAGTGCTTTGCCAACGATATTATCAAACGGATCAGTCAGTTGCGAGGCAAACTCGCCAACAGTTCTGAGCTCGTCCTGAGCGGCAGGTTTGGCCGAAACCACATCCCCCGCATCGACAAACGCGAACAGCGTCTCCAGCTCATGATACCCATCATCGCGCCGCCGCCGGACATGCAGCGCGAGGTTGATCTTGGCGTAAGCGGTTGCGATCATACCCAGAATCCTCCCCTTCTGGGGGAGGTGACCGGAGCGTAGCGGAGGTCGGAGGGGGCTTGCGATAGGCCCCCACCGTCAGCCCTGCGGGCTGCCCCCTCCCCCAGGGGGGGAGGATTTTTGACCACCATCACGCTACTCGATCACATATTCGGATAATTCGGCCCACCACCGCCCTCCGGCGTGACCCAGTTGATGTTCTGGTTGGGATCCTTGATGTCGCAGGTCTTGCAGTGGACGCAGTTCTGCGAATTGATCTGATACTTCGGGGTGCCGTCGGGGTTTTCCAGCCATTCATAAACGCCCGCCGGGCAATAACGCGTGGAAGGTCCGGCGAAGACCTCCAGCTCGCTGACTTTCTGCAGCTCGAGGTCGCGCACCTGCAGGTGAACCGGTTGGTCCTCGGCATGGTTGGTAAACGACTGCGCCACCGAGCTCAGCCGGTCGAAGCTGATCATATTGTCCGGCTTGGGATAGGCAAGCGGCTTGTACAGGTCGGCCCGACCGGTTTTCGAGGCATCGCTGCGGTGCTTCATTGTGAACGGCAAACGGATCCCGAGGTATTCGAGCCACAGGTTGGCCCCGGCCAGCAAAGTTCCCAAGGTGCCGCCGAACTTGGCGATGATCGGCTCGAAATTGCGCACCATGCGCAGTTCCTTTTCCACCCAGCTGGATTTGTAGACTTCGGTATAGGCGGTCAGCTCGTCGTGACCGCGCTGACGCGAGATTGCGTCGGCGGCGGCTTCGGCGGCCATCATCCCGCTCTTCATCGCGGTGTGGCTGCCCTTGATCCGGGGCACGTTGAGGAAGCCCGCAGTGCAGCCGATCAGCGCGCCCCCCGGGAAAGTCAGCTTGGGCAGCGATTGCCAACCGCCATCGCAGATCGCCCGCGCACCATAGGATACGCGCCGCCCGCCTTTAAGTATCGCGGCGATTTCGGGGTGAGTCTTCCACTGCTGGAACGCCTCGAACGGCGACATATACGGATTGCCGTAGCCGAGCCAGACGACGTAGCCGAGAGCAACCTGGTTCCCGCTTTGATGATAGAGGAACCCGCCGCCGAAGCCGTCCTCGTCTTTGACCGGCCAGCCCTGGGTATGGATCACGCGGCCCGGCGCGTGCTGTTCGGCGGGAATGTCCCACAGTTCCTTGAGCCCGAGTCCGTAGACTTGCGGCTGCGCATCGGCGTCGAGATCGTACTTTGCTTTGAGCTGCTTGGTGAGATGACCGCGTGCGCCTTCTGCGAAGAAGGTGTACTTGGCGTGGAGTTCGATCCCCGGCTGGTAATCGCTCTTGTGGCTGCCATCCTTGGCCACGCCCATGTCCTGCGTCGCCACGCCTTTGACCGAACCGTCGTCGTTATAGAGCACTTCGCTCGCCGGGAAGCCGGGGAAGATCTCCACTCCCAGCCCCTCGGCTTGTTCGGCCAGCCAGCGGCACAGGTTGCCAAGGCTGCCGGTGTAGGTGCCCTTGTTGTTCATGAACGGCGGCGCGATGAAATGCGGGACCGCGAATTTCTTTTTGGCGGTAAGCGCCCAGTGCTGGTTATCGGTCACCGGGGTCTCGGCCATCGGGCAGCCGTCATTGCGCCAAGTCGGCAGCAGTTCGTCGAGCGCCTTGGGATCGACCACCGCGCCGGAGAGGATGTGCGCACCGATTTCCGAGCCTTTTTCGAGCACGCAGACGGTGAGGTCAGCGTTGACCTGTTTGAGCCGGATCGCCGCAGCCAGGCCAGCCGGCCCGCCTCCTACGATCACCACGTCATACGGCATCGATTCGCGTTCGCTCATGGCTTTACCCTGCCCATTGGTTTTTCTGCCCGAACCCTTGATTGCTGTGGTTAGTGAGGTCAAGACCGCAGCGTGACTTTCTCAAGCCAAGCCAATACCAGCGCGCCCGATGTGGCGGCTATTGCAGCCGCGCTGCAGTGGTGGCGCGCGGCCGGGGTCGAGCACAGCTATGCCGACGCTGCCGCAACCTGGCTGGCCCCGCCCAAGGTCGAACCTGCCGCCGCTTCCGCTGCCTATGTCGCGCCGCCGCCCCCGGCCCCGCCGCCGCGCGCGCTGATCGGCGGCGATCCGGCATTGTGGCCGCAGGATCTGGCGAGCTTCCAGGCGTGGTGGCTGAGCGAGCCGTCGCTCGATGCCGGACAGCGCGAAGGCCGGGTCGCGCCGCGCGGGCCAGCCGTGGCCGCGATGATGGTGCTGGTCGATCAGCCCGAGGCCGAGGACCGCGATGCGCTGCTGTCCGGCCCGCTGGGCAAATTGCTCGGCGCGATCCTGGCAGCAATCGGCGTTGCGCCCGAGCAGACCTATTTCGCCAGCGTGCTACCGCGCCACACGCCGCACGCCGATTGGGACGATCTGGGCACTGCCGGACTGCCCGAACTGACCCGCCAGCACCTCGCTCTGGCCGCTCCGCAGCGGCTGATTTGCTTCGGACGGCACGTTTCATCGCTGCTTGGCCACGATCCGGCGAAAAGTGCTGAGGGTTTAACCCTAATCACCCATAGCCATGGCGCAGTTTCGACGCTGATGGCGCCGGGGCTCGAAGACCTGATGGGGCGGCCACGGGTCAAGGCGCGATTGTGGCAGGCTTTGCTCAGCTGGCAGGCGGCCTGATCGGGACCGGACGAGCGGGGTAGTAACGAGGTGACTTTGAGACCGAATGCACGCAAGTTCGCGGTGCTGCTGGCACTTGCCGGAGCAGCGCTGCCGCTGTGCGCCTCGGCCAACAGCGCCTCGGTCGATTACTTCGCCAGCCGCGCCAGCAACACGGCGGTGCCGGTGCTGCTCACGCAGGACGAGCGCGCCTATTACCGCGAGCTGTTCGCCGCGATCGAAGGCAGCAACTGGGCGCGCGTCCAGGCCATGTTCGCGCAGAAAGCCGACGGCCCGCTGCACCAGGTGGCCCGCGGCGAATACTACCTCGCCGCTGGTTCGCCCAAGGTCGAAGCCGCTCCGCTGAGCGGCTGGCTGGCACTCGGCACCCAGTTGCCCGAATCCGAACAGATCGCCAATCTGGCGCAGAAGCGCGGCGCGACCATGATCCCGGCCCTACCGCAGGCGCGCGTCCTTACCTCCTTGCCGAGCCGCGCCAAACGCATTCGCCCGCGCGAAACCGCCGACGGGACGATGCCCGGCCCGGTCGCGGCGGCAATCAGCGGCCAGATCAAGGACGATAGCCCGGCCGGAGCCAAGGCGCTGCTCGACGGGATCGACACCCAGCTGTCGGGCAATGCCCGCGCCGAATGGCGCAGCAAGGTCGCGTGGTCATACTACATCGAGAACGACGACACCTCGGCCTATGCGCTCGCCCAGACCGCGCAGGCCGGCAGCGGCCCGTGGGTCGCCGAAGGCTGGTGGATCGCCGGGCTTGCCGCGTGGCGGATGGACGATTGCACGGGTGCCGCCGACGCCTTCGCGCGCACCGCGGGAACGTCCGAAAACGCCGAACTGACTGCCGCAGCATACTATTGGCAAAGCCGCGCCCTGGTCCGCTGCCGCCTGCCCGATCAGGCCGCCGCGCCGCTGCGCAAAGCGGCACGGATGGACGAGACGCTGTACGGGATGCTCGCGCTCGAACAGCTCGGCAGCGCTGTACCCAAGACTCACGAGGCCCCCGATTTTAGCCAGGGCGACTGGCAGCAGCTGCGCGATGTATCCAATGTCCGCACCGCCGTGATGCTGTCCGAGATCGGCGAAGATACGCTGGCTGATGAAGTGCTGCGGCATCAGGCGCGGATCGGCGAGCCCGCGCAATACCAGCCGCTCTCGCGCCTCGCGCGCAGCCTTGGCATGCCCGCCACCCAGCTGTGGATGGCGTACAACGTGCCCTCTGGCGGGCAGGCTGAACCCGCTGCGCGCTTCCCCACGCCCAAGTGGACCCCGGTCACCGGGTGGAAAGTCGATCCCGCGCTGGTCTATGCCCACACGCTGCAGGAATCGGTGTTCCGCACCGGCGCGACCAGCCAGACCGGGGCGAAAGGCCTGATGCAGATCATGCCCGCCGCCGCGCGCGATCATGCCGGCGTATTGGGCGTAGCGGGCAATGCACGCGATCTGGCCAAGCCCGAGGTCAACCTCGCGTTCGGGCAGAATCATTTGCAGATGCTGCGCGATTCGTCCGGCACCCAAGGGCTGCTGCCCAAGGTGATGGCCGCCTACAACGCCGGGCTCACCCCGATCACCCGCTGGAATACCGAGATCAGGGACAAGGGCGATCCGCTGCTGTGGATCGAAAGCGTGCCGTACTGGGAAACGCGCGGCTATGTGAACATCGTGATGCGCAATTACTGGATGTATGAACGCCAGGCCGGCGGGCCCTCGGACAGCCGGATGGCGCTCGCACAGGGGATGTGGCCGACGTTCCCGGGCCTGTCGGGCAGCCTGGCGGTGCGGATGCGCGCCGATGGGACGGTGCTGCGTGGCCGTTGATCCGAGCCGGAAGTTCAAACCAATCAAGATTGCCGTGCTGACCATATCAGATACGCGCACCCATGCCGACGATACCTCGGGCGACCTGCTGGTCGAGCGGGTCAAGGCGGCCGGGCACAACCTGACCGCGCGCGCCATCGAACGCGACGACCCAAGCCTGATCGTCAGCCGGCTGAGCACCTGGATCGACGAGCGCACCGCCGATGCGATCATCACCACCGGTGGGACCGGCCTGACCGGGCGGGATGTTACTCCCGAAGCGCTTGACCGGATCAAGGACAAGGACATCCCCGGCTTTGGCGAACTGTTCCGCTGGCTCTCATACCAGTCGATCGGCACTTCGACCGTGCAAAGCCGCGCCTGCGCCGTGCTGGCGCGCGGGGTCTACATCTTCGCGCTGCCCGGCTCGAACGGCGCAGTGAAGGACGGCTGGGACGGAATTCTGGCCGAGCAGCTCGACAGCCGCAACCGCCCGTGCAATTTCGTCGAACTGATGCCGCGGCTCAGGGAGGTTTAGGGGTCGCACGCCAAGACGCCAAGCGGTCGCGCTTGCTGCGCAGCCGTCCATCTTCCGCAGTGCCGGACATTCGCACAACATCAGAACAGTTAGACACGTCTGCGACGAGCGCTAACATCTTGGCGTCTTAACGTGAGACAACTTGCCTTTTTGTTCTATTTATGTTCTACATCCGCGATGCCGCCGCAACCCCCGATTCACGGCCGTGGTGCCCCGACCGCGCACGTCCCGCAGCGCTTCGGGCTGAAGGCGCGCGCGGCCGACGGGGATTGGCTCGATGAGCGCGAGACGATCGATGGACCGGCTCCGCGTCTGCGCACCACGGTAATCGAAGAACATGCCCGCACGATCATCAGCTTCAACCAGTCGCCCGACATTCCGTTCGACCGCTCGATCAACGCCTATCGCGGCTGCGAGCATGGCTGCGTTTATTGCTACGCCCGGCCAACTCACGCCTTCCATGACTTGTCACCGGGTCTGGACTTCGAAACCAAGCTGTTCGCCAAGCCCAATGCCGCCAAATTGCTGCGCGAAACGCTGGCCAAGCCCGGCTACCAGCCTGCGCCGATCGCGATGGGGACCAACACCGATCCCTACCAGCCGATCGAAGACCGCTACCGGATCACCCGCCAAGTGCTCGAAATCTGCCTTGAAACAAAGCATCCCGTTACAATCACGACGAAATCTGCGCGGGTGACGCGCGATCTTGACCTGCTTGAGCAACTTGCTGCACTGGGTCTGGTGGCGGTCGGTGTCTCGGTGACCAGTCTTGACCCCCGCTTGTCCGGTTTGTTGGAGCCGCGCGCCTCGTCCCCGGCCAAGCGGCTCGATGCGCTGCGCCAACTGGTCCAGGCCGGCGTGCCCAGCCACGTTTCGGTCGCCCCGGTTATCCCCTCGATCACCGACGAATTTATCGAAGGCATCCTGCAGGAAGCCGCCGCGCGCGGGGTCCGCTCGGCCAGCTGGATCATGCTGCGCTTGCCGCACGAAGTTGCGCCCTTGTTCCGCGAATGGCTGGGTGCCCACTTCCCCGATCGCGCCGACAAGGTGATGCACACCGTCCAGGCGATGCGCCACGGCAAGGACAACGACCCCACCTTTTTCACCCGGATGAAACCGCTCGGCACCGGGGCCGACCTGTTCCGCGCCCGCTTCCGCATCGCGACCAGGCGATTGGCGATGAACGAGGACCGGCTCACGCTGGATTGCAGCAAGTTCATTCGACCAAACCCTGATGGGCAATTACAGTTGATCTGAAATTGACCGCGATTGTTAGGGAGCTACACGCAATGACCGAACGCAAAATTCATCGGCCGCACAAACGGATCGCCGGTCGCAAGGAGGAAGGCGTCGCCACGCGCAAGGGCGAACACACCGGGTTCAACGGTTGGCTCGCAGTCAGAATCACTGACGTGGTTGGGACGATGTGGTGCGCTTACGCTTTTGCCGGTCTGGCGCTGATCAGCCTGCCTGCAGCGATCAAGGGCGGGACCGCGCTGCTGATCGCGTGGATCGCACAGACTTTTTTGCAACTCGTCCTGCTCTCGATCATCATGGTCGGACAGAAGGTGGCAGCAGCGGCCTCGGACAAACAGGCCTATCAAACCTACCGCGACGCCGAAGCCTTGCTCGAAATCAGCGACGACCTTCACCGGCTGATCACGCTCAACAATGCGATGACCGAGGAAATCCAGACGCTGGTGAAGAAGGGCTAACCCCCAAACCGGATCAGCCGATTCGAAAAACGTTTAGATTGCTCTAGTCCATCAGCGCCGGACAAATTTCTGGACCCGCTGGCCGGTGATGTCGACCACGTAGATCGCCCCGTTGCGATCGGTAGCAAGGTGATGCGCCATCCGGAACTGGCCATCTTGATTGCCATAGCGCCCGACCCGTTCGATCACCCGGCCCTTGCCATCGACGATCACTAGCCCCGAACGATCCGGACCGCTCGCGGGCTGTTCGCCGCCGTCGGCAATGGCAAAGAGGTCCGGCCCCAGAATTGCGATTCCGTAAGGTCGGCCGATCTGCGGCGAGGCCCAGGCCGCCAGAGGTTGCCCTTCCGGGCTAAAAACCTGCACCCGGTCATTGTTGCGATCGGCGACATAGACCTTTCCCGCCGCGTCGATCGCGATGGCATGCGGGGTGTTGAATTGGCCTGGTCCCTTGCCCGGTGTTCCCCATTGACCGATAAAGCGTCCGTCCGCCGAAAACCGCGCGATTCGGGTGTTGCGATATCCATCGGCGACCAGGATGGTCCCATCCGCAGCAAATCCTACTTGGGTTGGCCGATTAAAATGCCGACCATCATCTCCAGGTTCGCCGCGGGTGCCCAGTGTCATCAATACCCGGCCATCTGTTGCCATTTTGATGACTTGATGCAGTGCGACATCGGTTGCCCAAAGATTGCCGTCGCGATCGGCTGAGATGCCATGCGGCATCGCGAAGACGCCTGCACCGATTTCGCGCAGGAGCCTGCCGGTCCGGCTGTCGAACACTGCGATAGTCGGTGCAGTGATTGGATCGGTCGGCAAAGGCTCGCTCCATGTCCGACCGGCGCGGTGAAAGACGAAGACTTCGTCCTTGCCATTCACGGCAACGCCTGCAGCCGATCCAAGCACCCGGCCTTCTGGAAGCTCTGGCCAGCCGTGAACCACGTGGTAGCCTTTCTGGCTGACCGCGTCGGCGTCGGAGCCGAGAAGCGATACGATGGCCGCAAAGACGAGCAAAATCCTGAACATCATAACTCCGCTCCAGTACCTGAGGTCACCCCCCAAACCTGATCAACCGGCTGTCTTTCACCGCCGCCGTCCGGTGCGCGACGATATCCGACTTGTAACCCGGATCGGCCACCATCGCGAAAAACGCCGCGCTGTTCGGGTAACCCATCACGAACGCCTCGTCCCACTCGCCATCGGGACCGATGACGACGCATTCGAGATCGCCCTGCCAGACCATTTTGGCGCCGAGCCTTTCCGCCACGCCGCGAAAACCGCGCGCATAAATGGCATAGGCATCACGTCCTGAAATGCCGTTGCCGTGATCCGGATGATCCGCCGGGTATTGCGCTAGATCATGAAACTTGATCAGGTTGAGCATGTGGACCGGGCGGTCGCGCGGCAGGTCCTTGAAGCGCTGCCAGTTGTCTAGGCCTGGATCGATATATGCGGTCATGTCGCTCTCCTTTGCGGGCAATCTGGCGCGAGCGCGAGCTGCTGGCAAGCCGCCAAGCGGGAACCTTGCGCAGCGCCGACCGTTTTACCCCGCATACAGGAGGACGCATCATGTCAGACGAACATATCATCACCACCACCACCTCGCCCGACGGCAACGTCAGTCACACCACCGTCTCGGGCGGCAGCAGCAGCGGCGGCGCGGGCTGGCTGTTCGGGTTGATCGCAGTGGTCTTGATCGGCTTTGCGGTTTATTATTTCGCGATGCAGTCGAACAGCACGTCGCGCAAGGACAATGCTGTCGCGGCAGCCGCGCAGGATATCGGCAATGCCGCCAAGGACGTCGGCAACGCCGCGCAGGACGCCGCGAGCAACGTCAAGAAGCCCTGATTTCAGTTTAAGGCGCGCGGGGGTTTCACCGATACCCGCGCGTCTTAATCGCCGAGTTTATAGTCGCGGAACTGTTCGCGCAGGTCTTTCTTGCTGACCTTGCCGGTGCCGCCGTGCGGGATTTCGGGGACGAATTCGACCGCATCGGGGAGCCACCATTTCGCGACCGAAATCGCCAAATGCGCCTTAATCTCGTCGGCATGAACTTCGGCCCCGGCCTTCTTCACCACCACCAGGATCGGGCGCTCGTCCCAGCGCGGATGATAGATCCCGATTGCCGCCGCTTCGGCGACCGCCGGATGGCTCATCGCCGCGTTTTCGAGCTCGACCGAGCTGATCCATTCGCCGCCCGACTTGATCACGTCCTTGGTCCGGTCGGTCAGCTGCAATGTGCCGTCGGGATGAAGGATCGCCACGTCGCCGGTGTCAAACCACTGATCCTCGACGCTCGCGTCAGCCTCGGCCTTGAAATAGCGCTTGATCACCCACGGCCCGCGCACCTGCAACGCGCCCGAGGTGATGCCGTCGCGCGGCAGCACTTTGGCCGGATCGCCCAGATCGACGCAGCGCAGTTCGACCCCGAACGGCACCCGGCCCTGCATCATCTTGACGTCGACCTGCTCGTCGAAGCTCAAATCGTCCCAATTCCAGACCTTGGCCCCAGTGGTGCCGATCGGGCTGGTTTCGGTCATCCCCCAGGCATGCGCGACATTGACCCCGGCGCGCATCAGCCGCTCGATCATGAAGCGCGGCGCGGCCGAGCCGCCGATGATCGCCTGCTTGAGCGTGGGCAAGGTCACTGCGGTCGTATCCATATGCTGGAACATCGATAGCCACACCGTTGGCACCCCGGCCGAATGCGTCACCTTTTCGCGGTTCATCAGCTCGCACAGCACCGCCGCGTCGTTGACCGCGCTGAACACAAATTTGATCCCCGCCGCCGCGCCGCCCCACGGCAGGCCCCAGCTGGCGGCGTGGAACATCGGCACCACCGGCAACATGACCGAACGCGCATCGAGATCGAAAATCGCCGGCTGCACCGCAGTGATCGCGTGGAGCATGGTCGAGCGGTGCTCGTACAAGACGCCCTTGGGATTGCCGGTGGTGCCGCTGGTGTAGCACAGCATGCACGGATCGCGCTCATCGCCGGTGGCCCATACAGCGTCGCCGTCCTCGGCCTCGATCCAGGCTGAAAACTCGCCGTTATCAAAACAGATGTAGTGCTTGATCGTGGTCCATTTGGGCTTCATCCGCTCCACCAAGGGCGCGAACACCGCATCATACAGCAGCACCTGATCTTCGGCATGGTTGGCGATGTATTCCAGCTGGTCGTCAAACAGCCGCGGGTTGATCGTGTGGAGCACACCGCCCGCCCCGACCGCGCCGTACCAGCTGACCAGATGGTGCGCATGGTTCATCGCCAGCGTCGCCACCCGCTCGCCCGGCTGCACGCCAAGCCGGCGCAGCGCCTGCGTCATCTTCAGCGCATCGCGGCGCACCCCGGCCCAGTTGGTGACAGTCTCGCTGCCGTCGGCCCAGCGGGTGACGATCTCACGAAAGCCATGCTCGCGCGCGGCGTGGTCGATAATCCGGGTTACCCGAAGGTCCCAATCCTGCATTGCACCCAGCATTCGGCTCTCCATCTCACCTATCCCGTTCGTCCCGAGCGAAGTCGAGGGGCTGGCCGAGCGAAGCCGAGGCCACAGCGCATGCCCCACACTTCTCGGCTTCGCTCGAAGCGGTCCCTCGACTTCGCTCGGGACGAACGGAGCCGCGTTTTACCTAACTCAAGACTTACGCCACCAACCGCAGGTTAGCCCCGCCGCGCCGCGCGCTTAGCTGCACATTGGCAACCCCGGCGACATTTGCCAAGCGTTCCGCGAGTTCGCCGTCGAGCTGGAAGTCGCGGCCAAGCCGGATCAGCTGATCGCTGCCGCTGCCGGTGTGCAGCCGCGCCACCACCTCGCCCCGGCCATCGGCCCCGCCGACCAGCAGCGCGGCCAGTTCGGCGAAGGCTTCGGCGCGCGCGACATCGAGCTTGAGCAGCATACTCGCCGCGCTCTTGACCTCGTCCAGGGGCCGCGCGCTGCGCACGGTTATTCGCGGCGGTTCATCCGGGCTGGGCGAATCGAGTTCGACCGTGAGCAGCAAGCAGGTGCCGTCTTTGGCCCATTGCTGCATCGGCTCGACCAGCGATTCCTCGAAGCACGCCGCGCTGAACTGGCCCGAGCTGTCGGAAAAGTCGGCGCGGATGAAGGTGCCGCCGCGCTTGGTGGTGCCGCGATTTACGCTCTCGACCATTGCCGCCATCATCGCCTGGGCACGGCCGCCTGCGGGCGCGCCGCTTTCCATCAGGCTGGAGAAGGTCCGCGCGCCGTTGGCCGAGGCGACCGCGCGCCATTGCTCGACCGGGTGCGCGGCGAAATAGAACCCGAAGTTCTCGCGCTCCTTGGCCATCTGCTCGGGCTTCGACCACGGCTCGGCATCGGCCAGCCGCAGCGTTGGCGCCGCGTGATCCTCGCCGCCGAACAAGCCGCCCTGCCCGCTCGTCCGGCTGCGCGCCGCCTCGTCCGCGACGGCGAGCAGCATTTCGGCGTTGGCCATGACTTTGGCGCGGTTGGGATCGAGCACGTCGAATGCCCCCGCTCCGGCCAGACCTTCCAGCTGGCGGCGGTTCATCGAACCTTGCGGGGCGCGGCGGAACAAGTCCTCGAGGCTTTCGAACCAGCCGCTGGCCTCACGTTCGGCATGGATCGCGTCCATCGCCTTTTCGCCGACGTTGCGGATCCCCGCGAGCGCATAGCGCACCTGATAACCGTCATCTGTGCGCTCGACAGTGAATTCGGCCTCGCTGCGATTGATATCGGGGCCGGCCAGCGTAATCCCGCGCCGCCGCATGTCATCGACGAACACCGCCAGCTTTTCCGACTGGTGCATGTCGAAACACATCGACGCGGCGTAGAATTCGTGGGGGTAATGCGTCTTGAGCCAGGCGGTCTGATAGGACAGCAAGGCATAGGCGGCGGCGTGGCTCTTGTTGAAACCGTAGCCGGCGAACTTGTCGATCAAGTCAAACAGTTCGCTCGCCTTGTCGGGTTCGATCCCCGATGCCTCCTTGGCCCCGGCGATAAACCGCGCGCGCTGCGCATCCATTTCCTTCTGGTCTTTTTTGCCCATCGCCCGGCGCAACAAATCGGCATCGCCGAGCGAGTAACCCGCGAGCATCTGCGCGGCCTGCATCACCTGTTCCTGATAGACGAACACGCCGTAAGTTTCCGCAAGGATACCTTCAAGCTTCTCATGCGGGTATTCAATCGCTTCAACGCCGTTCTTGCGGCGGCCGAACAGCGGGATGTTGTCCATCGGCCCCGGCCGGTAAAGCGCGCCGATCGCGATGATGTCGGCAAAGGTGCTGGGCTTCACCGCTGCCAAGGCCCGCCGCATCCCTTCGGATTCGAGCTGGAATACCCCGACCGTGTCGCCCGCCTGCAACAATTTATAAACCTGCTCGTCGTCCCACGGCAGCAGCGCCAGATCGATCTCGATCTGGCGCTTGGCCATCAACTGGGTCGCCTTCTTGAGCACCGACAGCGTCTTGAGGCCAAGAAAGTCGAACTTGATCAGACCCGTATCCTCGACATATTTCATGTCGAACTGGGTCACCGGCATGTCCGAGCGCGGGTCGCGGTAAAGCGGCACCAATTGCGCCAGTGGCCGGTCACCGATCACCACCCCGGCGGCGTGGGTCGAACTGTTGCGCGGCAGGCCTTCAAGCTGAACCGCAAGGTCGATCAGGCGCTTGACCTCGTCGTCCTCGTCGTAAGCGCGCTTGAGTTCGGACACCCCGTTCAAGGCGCGCGGCAGCGTCCACGGATCGGTCGGGTGGTTGGGGATCAGCTTGCACAGCCGGTCGACCTGGCCGTAGCTCATCTGCAGGATGCGGCCGGTATCGCGCAGCACCGCGCGGGCCTTGAGCTTGCCGAAGGTGATGATCTGCGCGACGTGATCCTCACCGTATTTGGCCTGGACATAGCGGATCACCTCGCCGCGGCGCGTTTCGCAGAAGTCGATATCGAAATCCGGCATCGAGACGCGCTCGGGATTGAGGAAGCGTTCGAACAGCAGCCCCAGTTTGAGCGGATCGAGATCGGTAATCGTCAAGGCCCAGGCGACCACGCTGCCCGCCCCCGAACCGCGCCCCGGCCCCACCGGGATATCGTTGTCCTTGGCCCATTTGATGAAATCGGCGACGATCAGGAAGTAACCGGCGAAGCCCATCGTATTGATGACATTGGCCTCGAAATCGAGCCGGTCGAAATAGACTTGGCGCGCATCGTCCGCCAGTTCGCCATAGGGCAGCAGCCGCGCTTCAAGGCCCGCGCGGGCATCGTCGATCAGCATCTGCGCTTCGCCCGCGCCGCCCTTGGCGAGGCTGGGCAGCAGCGCCCCGCGTTTGGGCGGGACGTAGGCGCAGCGTTTGGCCACGACGAGGGTGTTGGCCAGCGCCTCGGGCAGGTCGGCAAACATCTCCTGCATCATCGGCGCGCTTTTGACCCAGGCCTGCGCGCTCGAGCGCGGGCGTTCGGCCGCATCGAGATGGGTCGAATTGGCGATGCACAGCATGGCATCGTGCGCGGCGTGGAACTGCGGATCCCCGTAAGCCGCCGGGTTGGTCGCGACCAAGGGCAGGTTGCGGGCATAGGCGAGCGCGATCAGCGCATCCTCCGCCGCTTCTTCGGCCGGATCGCCGCGCCGCGCGATCTCGATGTAGAGGTGCCCGGGGAACCGTGCTTCAAGGCCCGCACAGTATTCATTCGCGCGCTCGCTACGGCCTTCCGCCAGCAGACGGACCAAGGCCCCTTCCCCCGCCGCAGTCAGCGCAATCAGGCCCTCGGTATGCCCGGCCAGATCGTCCAGCGTGACATGCGGTTCAAGCTCGAGCGGGCGTTCGAGATGGGCGATCGAGACGAGGTGGCACAGATTGAGCCAGCCCGCCTCGTTCTGCGCATAGAGCGCCAGCCAGTCGATCGGCCCGTCAAGACTGCGCCGCACGCCCAGCGTGACCCCGATGATCGGCTGGATCCCGGCATCGCGCGCCGCCCCGGCAAAAGCCATCGCGCTGTACAGTCCGTTGCGGTCCGCAATCGCAATCGCGGGGAAGCCGCGCTCTTTCGCCAGCTTGACCGCCGCCTTGGGCTCGATCGCGCCTTCGAGCAGCGAATAGCTGGAGAGGACGCGCAAGGGGACAAAGCCGGTGTGGGACATGAGGTCATGGTTAGGCACACCAGCGCAGATTCGCAAAAGCTGAAACGCGATGTTTTCCACCGCTTGGCTTGTCCGGCACCGGCCGCACTGGTCAAACCGCCCAATCTGTGGTTCGATGCCGCTACAAATTGGGGTCGTATTCCAAATTCCCACTCGCAAGAAGGGTATGAATATGAACGATAGCAACATGTCCGGACCAACCGGACTGATTGATCGGGCCAAAGCAATCATCCTGAATCCGGCCGCCACCTGGCCGGTCATTGCAGCAGAGCAAACCACGCCGGGCGATATCGTTACCCGCTATGCCGTGCCGCTTGCCGCAATCGGACCGATTGCGATGTTCATCGGCGGACAGCTGTTCGGAATCAGTTTGTTCTTCGCGACGATCCATCCCAGTTTGATGACCGGGCTGACCATGGCCCTGACCAGCTTCGTGATGAGCCTGGTTTCATTGGTTGTGGTCAGCCTTCTGGCCGATTTCCTCGCCCCCAATTTTGGCGGTGAGGCCAATCGCACAAATGCTTTCAAGCTGGTTGCGGCGGCGATGACCCCGGGCTGGATCGCCGGGATTCTGGGGATCGTCCCGTCGCTGGCGATGCTGGCGATGCTGGCCGCTTTTTACGGCGTGTTCCTGCTTTACAAGGGCAGCACGCCGTTGATGAAGGTGCCCGAAGACAAAGCTCCGATCTTTACCACGGCGCTGGTGATCAGCGCGATCGTGCTGATGATCGTGGCCACCCAAGTCACCTCGGCCGTGACCGGATCAATGGGTATGGGCGCTGCGAGCATGGGGGCGGCGGGCTCAGGCGATTCGGTCGAAGTCAACATTCCTGGCCTCGGGAAAATTGATACGGCCAAGATGGAACAAGCTGGCAAGCAAATGGAGGCGGCGGCCAATGGGCAGGTCAAGTCAATCGACGCAGGCCAGCTCCAGACCCTGCTTCCCGCCGCGCTGGGCGGCTATGCCCGCACCGCGCTTGAAACCAACGCGATGGGCCAGATGGGGACCGAAGCCGACGCCACGTACAAGCAGGGTGAAAAGACGATCCACCTCAAGATCATCGATTCGGCCGGCCTCGGCGCGCTGGCCGGGATCGGCTCGGCGCTGGGTGCCGCGCACAGCCGCGAAGATGCCGACAGCTATGAACGCGCGAGTACGGTCGATGGCCAGATGCGAATCGAAAAGTGGAACAACAAGAACCACGATGGCGAATTCACCCAGCAAGTCGGCGGCCGGTTCATGATTACCGCCGAGGGTGAGGCGGACAGCATCGACGAGCTCAAGGCCGCGGTGGCAGCGATCGATCAGGGTAAGCTGGCGGGGCTGGCGAAGTAGCCTTGCAATCCCGGTGGTTCGAGACGGGCCTGTGGTTCGAGACGGGCCTTCGCTACGCTCAGTCGCTCCTCACCACGAACGGACAATTCGACCTCCGTTCGTCCTGAGGAGGCATTGAAGCCGTAGGCTGAAAGGCCGTCTCGAAGGACCTCTCCAGAACCCCCTACAGCAGCTTCTCGATGTCCTTGGCCAGCGCCTCGGGCTTGTCGGTCGGGGCATAGCGCCGCACGACCTTGCCGTCGCGGCCGATCAGGAATTTGGTAAAGTTCCACTTGATCGCCTTGGTCCCCATCAGCCCCGGGGCCTCGCTCTTGAGCCAGCTATACAACGGGGTTTCGCCCGCGCCGTTGACTTCGACCTTGGCCATCACCGGAAAACTGAGCCCGAAGTTGACCTTGCAGAACTCGGCGATTTCGTCCGCGCTGCCAGGTTCCTGCCCGCCAAACTGGTTGCACGGGAAGGCCATGATCTCGAAGCCCTGATCCTGGTACTTCTTGTACAGCGCCTCGAGCCCGTCGTACTGCGGGGTGAAGCCGCATTTGCTGGCAGTGTTGACCACCAGCACGACTTTGCCCAGCTTGTCCGCCAGGCTCACATCCTTGCCGCCCGGCTTGGTCGCGGAAAAATCAGCAATCGTCTTGGCTTCGCTCATGGTAGGTCCCCGCGTTGCGCCAACGCTAATATCTCGGCGACATTCAATGTTTTGCCGCCGGCCATTTCCAGCACGAGCCGAGCCCGCTCGGCGGCGGGCAAAGCAGCAACATCGCGCACCAGTTCGCCCAGCGGACCCTCGCGCAACTTGCGAAAATGGTAGTGCAGGTCGGAACCACCATCGTCGCGCTCGGTCAGCGTCGCGGGGGCGTTCCAGTCGATCGCTTTCATTGGTTACACCTCTTGTTCCGGCTGATCATTGCACGCAGGCGAGAGGCTATCAAGCCGGTCTTAGTCGAGCTTGCCTTCGTGCAAGCGCACAACGCGGTCCATCCGCGCGGCGAGACGTTCGTTATGCGTGGCGACCAGCGTGGCGCCGCCCTGCCCGCGCACCAGCTCGAGAAACTGCGCGAGCACCTTGTCGGCGGTCGCTTCATCAAGGTTGCCGGTGGGCTCGTCGGCCAGCACCAGGGCTGGCTTGTTAGCGAGCGCGCGGGCGACCGCGACGCGCTGCTGCTCGCCGCCCGAGAGCTGGCTGGGGCGGTGATCGAGCCGCTCGGCCAGGCCCAGCGCGCCGAGCAATTCTTCGGCCCGCGCATTGGCTGCACTCCGCTCGGTCCCGGCGACCAGCTGCGGCAGCACGACATTCTCCATCGCGTTGAAATCGGGCAGCAGGTGGTGGAA
>JANYGC010000075.1 GCA_025359425.1 Sphingomonadaceae bacterium | reverse complement strand
CTCCATTGTTAACTTGCATTCACCAAAGAACGCAAACTGTTCAGGTTGGAGCCTCGTTGCAGAAAGGCACAGTCAAATTAACTCAAGTACTATTGAAGTCAAATTCAAATTCGCGCTAAATCGAGAGCTGAAAACACAGTTGTTCGTTAGCTTCCGCCACCCTCATCCCCCCGCTGTCTGTTCGCTTTCCCACACGGTCAGGTAACGGGCCTTGAGCGTCCGCTTGTCAACTTTTTCGGTGCCGAGCCGGGGCAGTGTCTCGTGTTCCTGCCACAGCCGCACCGGGACCTTGAACGGCGCCATTGTTTGCTTGAGGTATTCGCGCAACTCGGCTTCGGTCAGGCTGCGGCCTTCCTTGAGCAGGAACACGCCGGTGGGCAGCTCGCCGAACTTCTCGTCGGGCATCCCGAATACGCTCGCTTCGGCCACGTCAGGGTGCGCGTAGATCGCTTCCTCGACCTCGATGCAGCTGATGTTCTCGCCGCCGCGGATGATGATGTCCTTCTTGCGGTCGACGATGAACAGGTAGCCGTCGGCGTCGAGGTAGCCCAGATCGCCCGAGCGGAAGAACCCGTCGGGCATGATCGCGGCTTTGGTCGCCTCGGTGTTGTTCCAATAGCCGTTGAAGTTGCACACGGTACGGATTGCGATCTCGCCGATCTCGCCGGCGGGAAGCTGCTCGCCAGCATCGTTCAGGATCCCCAATTCAACGAGCGGCTTCGAGGCAGTGCCCGTCGAGCCGGGCTTGGCGAGGTAGTTTTCGTTGAGGTTGCCGCAGCCGACCGCGTTGGTTTCGGTCAGGCCATAGCCGAGCAGCGGGAAGGCGTGCGGCAGCGCTTCCTTGATCCGCTTGACGTGATCGACCGGGCGCGGCGCGCCGCCGGCGGCAAAGGCGGTGCAGCTGGTCAGGTCGTATTTGGCGCGATCGGGATGGGTGGCGATCTCGAAGCTCATCAGCGGCACGCCGACGAAATAGGTGACCTTCTCGGCCGCGATCAGCCGCATCGCCTCTTCGGCGTTCCATTTGGGCATCATCACCAGCTTGCGCCCGATCGCAAAGCTCTGGAGGAACAGCGGGACCTCGCCGGTGACGTGGAACAGCGGCACGCTGACCAAGGTGCACGGCTGCATGGTGGGCGCATCGCCCTGATCGGTCAGGTGAGTGAGCACCATCAACGTCTGCGCGACATAGTTGAACACCGCCTGGACCACCGCGCGGTGATCGGACCAGGCGCCCTTCGATTGCCCGGTCGAGCCCGAGGTGTAGAGGATCGTCGCAATGTCATCGCCGGTCAGTTCGGGCAGCGGGGTGGTGCTGTCGCCGCCGTGGGCCAAAACCGCGCTGAGCCCGTCGCGCCACGGCCGGTCGTGCTCGAACACCACCACCCGCGTGGCGAGGTGGAGGTCGGTGATCCGCGCGGCGCGCTGCGGGTCGGCGAGCACCAGCTTGCACCCGGTCAGCTCGATCCCCGCGGCCATTTCCTCACCGCTCCACCAGCCGTTGAGCAGGCAGGCACAGCCCCCGGCCATCAGCACGCCCATGTAGGCGACAACCCAGTTGGTTGAATTGCGCGCGGCAATCCCGACCCGGTCACCCTTTTGCACGCCCTGCCCGGCAATCAGCGCGCCCGCCACTTCGCGCGCCGCGGCGTGGACCTGCGCAAAAGTGGTGCGGATGTCGCCGTCGACCAGAAATTCGGTGTCGCCGTGCTGCGCGCAGAACTGATCGAAATAGGCCGCGAGCGTCGGCGGGGCGTTTTTGAGCACGGGCAAGGCGCGCCCGAACCGCTCGATATGATCGATTTCCAGCAACTCGCCCGGCGCGGTGATCCGGGTGACGATCGATTCAAGGGACTTGTCGAGTGCAGTGGCCATGCGGCGTCCTTTATGCGAGGCACCGGCCCCGCCCCTTTCGCGGCCCGTTTCCTGTTCCCAAATTGCGTTGCCGGGTTTGTTTCCCGAACTGCTCTGTGCCAGAAGGCGCGGGCATTGCTGCCCGCCTTGGGCAGCGCCACGTTTAAGGGGTTACTGCCTTGCTGTCACTATCGCTGCAACTGGCTGCTGCTGCCGCCAATGCGCCGCTGCACTGGGCCGACCTGGGTCTCAAGACTTACCTGTTCCACATCGATACCGGCTGGGGCGATTTCCAGCTGCGCTGGTACAGCCTCGCGTACCTCGCCGGGATCGTGTTCGCGTACTGGCATGTCTCGAAGACGCTCAAAGCCCCCGGCGCACCAATGGCCCAGCGCCATGCCGATGACCTGTTCTTCTATTGCACGCTGGGCGTAATCCTTGGCGGGCGGCTGGGCTATGCGACGTTCTACACCGGCGCCGGGACCGACTTACCCAGCCTGTGGAGCCAGCCGGGCGAGCTGATCAAGCTGTGGAACGGCGGAATGAGCTTCCACGGTGGGCTGGTCGGGGTGCTGATCGCAATCGCCTGGGTGACCTGGCGCAACGGCCTCAGTTTCCTCAGGGTGTGCGATTACATTGCGGTGCCGGTGCCGGTGGCGATGTTGTTCGGGCGGCTCGCCAATTTCATCAATGGCGAGCTGTGGGGGAAAGAGGCTGGTCCGGGCGTGCCCTGGGCGATGGTCTTCCCCGGCGGCGGGGACGTGGCGCGGCATCCCAGCCAGCTTTACGAGGCCTTGCTCGAAGGCGCGCTGCTCGCGGTGGTGTTGTTGCTGATGTTCTGGAAGACCCGCGCGCGCTGGCGGCCGGGCTTGCTCGTCGGCACCTTTGCGCTGGGCATTGCGCTCGGGCGATTTACAGTCGAATTCTTCCGCGAGCCCGACGCGCAGCTGAGCGATTTTGCCCGCACCACCGGCTTTTCGATGGGCCAGTGGCTGACCATTCCGCTGATGCTGGTGGGCCTGTTCTTCATCGTCCGCGCGCTGCGCTTGCCCGCACTGGGCAGCGGCGAAGTCGTCGTGCCGCCCGCCAGCGATCCGGCGCCCACCGTCTGATGGACCAAGCCGCGCCCGCTGACCCGCTGGCGGCGATATTCCGGCGGCTGATCGCGAACACCGGCCCGATCAGCCTGATGCATTACATGGGTGAAGCCAACGCGCGCTATTATGCCTCGCGCGATCCGCTGGGTCTGGCCGGCGATTTCGTCACCGCGCCCGAAATCAGCCAGATGTTCGGCGAGCTGATCGGGCTGTGGCTGGCCGATATGTGGATCAACGCCGGGCGCGAAGAGCCGGTCCACTATGTCGAATTGGGCCCCGGGCGCGGGACGCTCGCCAACGATGCCTTGCGCGCAGCCAAACGCTACGGGCTCGAGCCGTCGGTGCATTTCGTCGAAGCTTCGACGGCGCTCAAGGACATCCAGCTCGCGACCGTCCCCGGCGCGCAGTGGCATTATGATCTCTCGACCCTGCCGCCTTACGGTCCGATCCTGCTGGTCGCCAACGAGTTCCTCGACGCGCTGCCGGTGCGCCAACTGGTCAACACCGAAGACGGCTGGCGCGAGCGGATGGTGGTGCCCGAGGGCGACAAGTTCGTGTGCATGGCGGGCGGCCAGCCGATGGACGTCGCGGTCCCGGAGATGCGCCGTATTGCGCCGTCGGGCACGATCATCGAGACCAACCCCGGCGCGGCGGCGACGGTTTACGAGGTTGCCGGGCGGCTGATCGAGCAGGGCGGCGCCGCGCTGTTCATCGACTATGGCTACGAGACTGTCCGCGACGGTTCGACCCTGCAAGCGGTGCGCCAGCACTTGAAGGTCGATCCGTTCGTCAGCCCGGGCGAAGCGGACCTGACTGCGCACGTCGATTTCGCCAGCCTTGCCCCGATTGCGCAATCGCGCGGCTGCCGCTGGCTCGGCACGGTCCCGCAAGGGCGCTGGCTGCGCAACCTGGGGATCGAGGCGCGCGCGCAGACGCTTGCCGAACAAGCCCCGCAACATGCCGGCGCGATCGCGGCGGCGCAGGACCGGCTGGTCGGCGAAGGTCAGATGGGGCTGCTGTTCAAGGTCATGGGGCTCGCCGCACCGACCTGGCCGGGCGGAGCAGGGTTTTGAGAGGGTCAAGCCTCTCCTCGCGGCTGGTCAAGCGCGCGGTGCTGGCGCTGTTCCGGTGGAAGGGCTGGAAGCTTGACCCGCCGCCCGGCCCGATCCCGCGCCGCTGCATCATCCTGGGGGTGCCGCACACCTCGAACTGGGACTTCGTGTTCTTCACCGGGACGACTTACCACTACGGCATCGCGCCCAGCTTCATGGGCAAGACCAGCCTGTTCCGCTGGCCGCTACGCCGGTTCATGTTCGACATGGGCGGGGTGCCGGTCGACCGTTCGGCGCGGGACAAGAACTACGTCGAGCAAGTCGTCGCGGCGTTTGGCACGCGCGACGAATTGGCGCTGGTGATTGCGCCCGAAGGGACGCGCTCGCCGGTCAAGCCGTGGCGGTCTGGATTTTACCACATCGCGCTGGGCGCAGGGGTGCCGCTGGTTCCGGCGTGGGTCGACAATGCCACCCAGCGCGGCGGGATCGGCGCGCCGATCATGCCCAGCGGTGATTACGCCGCCGACCTGGCCAAGCTGCTGGCCTTCTACCGGTCCGTTATGCCCGGCCATGCACGCTGGCAGTTGTTGGCAGAAACCGCAGCCAAGGCTGCAGGAGGAGACGATGCTTGAAGCTTTACTGATCAATGCCGCGGTCGATCTGGCGATGATGGTGCTGTTGTGCTGGGTCGCGGTGCGGATCGGCGATGTCTCGTTCATCGATGCGGTGTGGGGCGCGGGGATGGCGGTGCTGGCGTTCGCCAGCTTCGTGCAAGTGACCGAGCCCGGACCGCGCGCGATCTTGCTGCTCGCCATGACCGCGCTGTGGGGGCTGCGGCTTGGCATCCACCTGTTCCTGCGCTGGCGCGGCCACGGCGAGGACCCGCGCTATGCCAAGATGCTGGGCAAGGCGCGCGACCAAGGCCGCTATGGCAGCGCCGCGTTCAAGGTGGTGTTCGGTCCGCAGGCGGTGCTGCTATTTGTGACCAGCCTGCCCGCACAAGCCGGCATCCTCGCCAGCGGTCATCCAGCGCCAATCTCGCCGCTGGCCTGGGCCGGGTTCGCGCTGTGGCTGACCGGCATGGTGTTCGAAACGATCGGCGACGCGCAATTGAAGGCCTTCCGCGCCGATCCCGCGATGAAGGGCAAGGTGCTCGACACCGGGCTGTGGCGCTTCACCCGCCACCCCAACTATTTCGGCGATGCCTGCGTCTGGTGGGGCATCTGGCTGGTCGCGGCGACGGGCGGGCTTTGGGTGGCACTCGGCAGCGTGATCGGTCCGCTGTTCCTGACGTTCACCCTGACCAAATGGTCGGGCAAGCCGCTGCTCGAAAAGGGTCTCGCCAAGAGCCGTCCGGGCTACGCGGACTACGTCAAGCGCACCTCGGGCTTCATTCCGTGGCCGCCAAAACACAATTAACGGGGGAACCGCGCCCCGCCTGGATCGTTTTTAAGCAAATCCAGGAGATTACCCCATGCGTACAATTCTCGTCTCGATCGCTGCCGTCGCCTTGCTCGCCGGGTGCAAGGGCAATGCGCCCGCGCCGGCCGCCAGCGACAGCGGCATGGTTACGCCCGACCCGACCCCGCTGACCCTGCCCAGCCTTGCCGCCGATCCCAAAAAGGTCCCGCTGCCGGGCAGCTACAGTAATGCCAATGACGGCACGCTGCGGCTGAACGCCGACATGAACTATACCCTGACCGGCACCGACGGTAAGGCCGCGACCGGTAAGTACGCCTGGTATTCGGACGGCAAACGGATCATGCTGACCGGCGACAAGTCGGTCTTTGCAGTGGCGGACGGCGGGCTCTACAAGCTGGCGAGCAAGGACGCGCCGCTGACCGGCTTCATCGCCGACCAACTGTGGACCAAGGTGCCGTAAGCCCGATCGCTAATCCTTGATTTCGCGCGCGCGGTCTTCCTTGGGAACCGCGCGTAGCGGAACTGCCTCGAGCCAGGCCTGCATCGCATCGAGATCGACCCCGCCGGTCACCGCATCGCGCTGTTTGGCGAGCAGCGTGAAGCTGTCTCCGCCTTGCGCGAGGAAGTTGTTGGTGGTTACACGGTAGCTTGCGGCGGGATCGATCGGCCGGCCATCGAGCGTCATCGCGCCCACCCGGTCGCCGAGCGGGCGGCTGAGGTCGTAGGCATAACCAAATCCCGCCGACGGGGTCAGCGCCTGAACCGGGCCGGTGGCATCGAACCCCTGCTCGAGCATCGCCTTCAATTCGGCGCCAGACATCGTCTGGGTGACCAGCGTGTTGCCGAACGGCTGCACCGCATAAAGATCGCCGAACTTGACCAAGCCGCCCTCGCCCGGGACGAGCCCGGTGCGGACCCCGAACGGGTTCATCAGCGCGATCTGCGCCCCTGCATCGCGGGTCGCGGCGAGCTGAGAATCGGCGATCAGCTGGCCCAGCGCGCGGCCGCTCGCGGGTTCGGCAAGATGCCCGGCGGGCTTCTGCGCAAAGGTCTTGCTGGCATCGACATAGGTCTGGACATAGGCCCCCACATCGCTGCGCGGAGCGAACTGCGGATACAGTGTGGTCGGGTTTACCGGGCCCAAGGCACCCACATATGGTCCGCTTTGCACGATCACATTGACCGCGCGCTTGCTCACCACCTTGTGCGAGGCGGGATCGATCGTCAGCGTGATGTCGGTTACCTCTACGCCGTAGACCCCGGCACTGGTCAGCAGCACCGGATGGCCGGCATTAAGCTCGCCGTAATTGCAGACATAAGCTTTGTGGGTGTGGCCCGAGACGACCAGGTCGACCCGCGGATCGAGCGCGTCGAGGATCGGACGGATTTCGCCGGTGAACCCGGCGCAACCGTTCGGGTTGTTGGGATTGTCCTGCTGCCCGCCCTGGTGGATCAGCACCACGATCGCGTCGGTGCCTTTGGCCTTGAGCACCGGGACCAGCGCGTTGATGGTTTCGGCTTCGCCCGCAAACGTCAGCCCCTTGATCCCGCCTGGGGTGACGAGGTCGGCGGTGCCTTTGAGGGTCAGCCCGATGATCCCGATCCGCACGGTATTGCGCCCGCTGCCGAAGGTGCGGATGGCATAGGCCGGGAACAGTGTCTTGCCGCTCTCGGTAATGGTGCTGGCGGCGAGGAACTGGAACTTCGCGCCGCCAAACTGTTCGACCTGGCAGGGTTTTCGCGCGGTCAATTGCGCGCAGCCGCCGCGCTGCATCCGCAGCAATTCGTTCCGCCCGCGGTCAAATTCATGATTGCCGACTGCGTTGAAATCGAGCCCGATGCGGTTGGCGACCCCGATTGAAGGTTCATCGAGGTAAATCGAGCTGGAGAGCTGCGAGGCGCTGATCAGGTCGCCCGCCGAGACGGTCAGGTGATGGGGATACTTGGCGCGGATCGAATCGATAGCGCTGGCAAGATAGGCCGCGCCGCCCGCCGGCACGCGCACCGTGCCGCCCCGCCCGTCGGGCGCGGGGACCGACTGGCGCGGCGGTTCGAGGGCGCCGTGAAAATCGTTGATCGCGACGATGCCAACCGTGACTTGAGCGCCAGTCTGCGCCGAATTGACCCCGCCCGGTGCGGCGCAAGCGGCCACCAGCGGGAGCAGCAAAGCGGGAAAGATGCGGACGAATCGCGAAGCGCGGAGAGCTGGCAAGGTCATGCCCCATTCCTAGCCGAACCCGGCGGCGCGGCAAGCCAGAGCCTGATGGTCAAGGCCGTGTTAAGCACACAACACAGTTTCTTGAAAATGTCATCGTGACGTTATATATTGCCGACTGGCCACATTGGCCGGGCAGGAGCAAAGCAGCATGGCGCGTCCGCAGACCGATCTCGACAGCGGCCGTGAGGCCATCCTCGCGCTGATGGTCGAACTGATCGAGGAGCGCGGCAGCAGCGCCTTCACGATGACCGAACTGGCGTCGCGCGCGGGCATGTCGACCGCCAACCTCTATCGCTATTTCGAAAGCAAGGAAGCGCTGATCGAGGCGGTCGCCGAACACTGGTTCCAGCCCAAGATCGAGATCATGGAAGGAGTCATCGCCAGCGACTTGAACCCGCGCCGCAAGATGTACGAATTCTACGCGCGCCGCTTCGCCCGGATGAAGGCCGAGTGGGAACGCGATCCGGTGGTCTTCGCCAACTATGTCGAGCTCGGCAAGGAGCACTTCGAACTGGTGCGATCCTATGTCGACCTCGGCGACCACTACCTCGCGATGATCATCGGCGAAGCGATGGCCGAGGGCTATTTCGAGGGTCTGACGATCGACGAGGCGCTGAGCTTGGTCAACCAGATGGTCGGCTTGTACGTCAACATCGGGGCGATGGAGCTGATCATGCCCAAGCTCACCACCGACAAGCTGGCGCGGATCATCGACGCGGTGTTCGACGGGCTGAGTGCGGCGGATCGCGGGGCCAAAGCGGTAAGCGGGTTACGCGCGGCCTGAAGTTCGCTGACTGCTAGCGGACTATTGCCGCAATCAGAGCAACAATTGAAATTGTAAGAGCTGCCCGCGCGGTCCAGTTTTCTCTCCGGCGTAGCTCCATATGAGCGAGGAGCCCTCTCACACTTCGAGTGTCTTCCGAACGAACGAGCTCAAGCAAATGCTCGGTCTCCAATCTCCGAATGGTGGTCGGTGAATTGTCGGGCATCTGATCAAATGGCACAGACCCACGGCTCTCAAACTTCCGCCCCCACCATTCTTCAAATGACATGACACCTCCCAATCAAACGTCCAGATTGGCGACGTTGAGCGCGTTCTCCTGGATGAATTCGCGGCGGGGTTCGACCACGTCGCCCATCAGCCTTGTGAAGATCTCGTCGGTCACGTCGGCATCCTCGACCTTGACCTGGAGCAGCACGCGGTTGTCGGGATCGAGCGTGGTTTCCCAGAGCTGCTCGGCGTTCATCTCGCCCAGCCCCTTGTAGCGCGCAATCGCCAGCCCCTTGCGCCCGCCGGCGAGTACCGCGTCGAGCAATTCCGAAGGCCGCGTGATCTGGTCCTTGACGGTGATCGGGGCCGCGACTTCTTCCTCGCCCTCGGCTGGGTCCGCTTCAGCGGATTCTTCGACCGTGCTGGTCCGGACCAGCCGCACCGGGGTTTCGTAAACCTCGACGTTCTCCACCGCGAGCCGCGCCAGCTTGCGGGCCTCGGCGCTGGTCAGAAAGGCGGCTTCGATCGGGTGCGCGTCGGTCACCCCGCGCCACACGCGCTTGACCATGACCGCGCCTTCGCCGGTCAGCTCGGCGCTCCACCTGGCTTCGCGATCGCCCAGATCGAGCCACGTCGAGGCCTTGGCTAGGGCCGCCTGCCGCCCGGCGCGGTCGATGTCGGGATCGAACAGTCCGGCCATCGCCAGCGCTTCGATTACCGCCGGGTCATAGCGCCGCGGCACGAAGCCCATCAGGCTGCGCATGCGCAGTGCATGCTGGACCAGCGCGTCAAGCTCAGGCCCGGCGCGGCGCAGCGAATTGGCGCTATTGCCGACGGTTTCGAGCACCCGTCCGGCGGTGCCGGCTTCGACCAGGTAGCGGTCAAGCTCGGCTGCATCCTTGAGGTAAACCTCGCTGCGGCCCTTGTTGACTTTGTACAGCGGCGGCTGGGCGATGAACAAATGACCGTGGCGGATGATCTCGGGCATCTGGCGGTGGAAGAACGTAAGCAAGAGCGTGCGGATATGCGCGCCGTCGACGTCGGCATCGGTCATGATCACGATCTTGTGGTAGCGCAGCTTCTCAAGGTTGAATTCGTCGCGGATCCCGGTGCCCATCGCCTGGATCAGCGTGCCGACTTCCTTGGACGAAATGATCCGGTCGAACCGCGCGCGCTCGACGTTGAGGATCTTGCCCTTGAGCGGCAGGATCGCCTGAATATTCCGGTCACGGCCCTGCTTGGCCGAACCGCCCGCCGAATCGCCTTCGACCAGGAACAGTTCGCACTTGGCGGGATCGCGTTCCTGGCAATCGGCCAGCTTGCCCGGCAGGCTGGCGATATCGAGCGCGCCCTTGCGCCGGGTCAGTTCGCGCGCGCGCTTCGCGGCCTCACGAGCAGCAGCAGCGTCGATGATCTTGCCGACGACCTGTTTGGCATAGGCGGGATTTTCCTCGAGCCATTCGCTCATCTTGTCGGCCATCAGGCTTTCGAGCGGCTGGCGCACTTCGCTCGAGACCAGCTTGTCCTTGGTCTGCGAGGAGAACTTGGGATCAGGCAGCTTGACCGAGACAATCGCGGTCAGCCCCTCGCGCATGTCCTCACCCGTCAGCTGGACCTTTTCCTTCTTCAACAGCCCCGATTTCTCGGCGTAATTGTTGAGCGTGCGGGTCAGCGCGGCGCGGAACGCGGCCATGTGAGTGCCGCCATCGCGCTGGGGGATGTTGTTGGTGAAGGGGAGGACATTCTCGTAGTAACTGTCGTTCCACTCGAGCGC
>JANYGC010000061.1 GCA_025359425.1 Sphingomonadaceae bacterium | reverse complement strand
CTTGGTCTCGGCCTCACGCACCGGGCTGACCCGGCTGGCCGAGGCCCCCGCGCGCGAGCTGGGGGAATGATGGGCCTACCTAAAATCCTCCCCCGCTGGGGGAGGTGGCAGCGCGTAGCGCTGACGGTGGGGGCATTTGACCCGCACCCCGTTCCCCCACCGACCCGCCGACGGCGGCCCACCTCCCCCAAGGGGGGAGGATTGAAGTGGCTCGCCGCCCTCTGCCTGTGCCTCACCTTGCTCCTCCTCCCCACTTTCGCTCACGCGCAGAGCGCGATTCCCGGCGCGCTCGACCGGGCGCTGGCGCAGGCCAGCCCCGGTCAAGGCCCCGGCCTGTCGCTATCGCTGCAATTGCTGCTGGTCATGGGGCTGCTCACGCTGCTCCCCGGTCTGCTGTTGATGATGACCAGCTTCACCCGCATCCTGGTGGTGCTGTCGATCCTGCGGCAGGCGCTGGGGCTCCAGCAAAGCCCGCCGAACCAGGTGCTGATCGGGCTGTCGCTGTTCCTCTCGCTGTTCATCATGGCCCCGACGCTCGACCGGCTCAATGCCGAGGCAATCGCACCCTATGCGGCGGGCACGATCAACGCCGAGCAGGCGTTCAGCGCGGGCGGCGCGGCGTTCCACAGCTTCATGATCCGCCAGACCCGCCAGAAGGACCTGCAGATGTTCGCGCAGATGGCCAAGGCGCCGCAGTTTGCGAAGACCGACGACGTGCCGTTCTCGATCCTGCTCCCAGCCTTCGTCACCAGCGAACTCAAGACCGCGTTCCAGATCGGGTTCATGCTCTACCTGCCGTTTCTGGTGATCGACCTCGTGGTGTCCTCGGTGCTGATGAGCCTCGGGATGATGATGATGAGCCCGACGATCGTCTCGCTGCCGTTCAAACTGCTGCTGTTCGTGCTGGTCGATGGCTGGGCGATGCTGATGGGCAGCCTCGCCGCGAGCTTTGGGTAGTGGATGACACCGCCCTCATCTCGCTCGCCGACCGGATGCTGTGGGTGACGGCGCTGGTCGCCGCGCCGGTGCTGCTCGCCAGCCTGGCGGTGGGGCTGGTGGTCGGGATCGTGCAGGCGGCAACTTCGGTCAACGAACAGACGCTGACCTTCGTGCCCAAATTGATGGTGATCGCGCTGGTGCTGGTCCTGCTCGGCGCATCGATGATCACCTTGGTGGCCGACTTCATGACCGAGATCTTCGCGCGGATAGCGGATATTTCGGCGTGATCGGCCCGACCTTCGGGTTTGGCGCACTCGAAGCCGAGCTGTGGCGGCTGCTGTTCGTGATGGTGCGGATCGGTGCGGCCTTGCTCGCCGCGCCGTTCTTCAGCGCGGCAGCGGTGCCGGTGCAGCTGCGCATCGCGATCAGCGGGGCGATTGCCCTGCTGGTCTGCACCTGGGTGCCGGTGCCAGTGCCGCCCGCGATCATGAGCCTGCCGGGCTTGCTCACGGTGTTGAGCGAGGCCCTGATCGGGCTGTCGCTCGGCTTCGTGCTGCAATTGTCATTCGCCGCGCCGATGCTCGCCGCCGAGCAGATCGGCGGGGCGATGGGGATGAGCATCGCCACCGCGGTCGATCCGATCAGCGGGACGCATTCGCCCGCGCTCGGGCAATATTTCACCGTGCTGCTGACGATCGTGTTCCTCGGGCTCGGCGCGCATCTGACCTGGCTCGAACTGGTGGTCGATAGCTACCGCGTGCTGCCCCCGGGCTCGGGCTGGATGGGCCCAACCGCGCTCCAGCAGATCGCCTTGCTGGGCAGCCAGATGTTCCTCGCCGGGCTGGTCATCGCGCTGCCGGTGACACTGTTGTTGCTGCTGGTCCAGCTCGGCGCCGGCGTGCTCAGCCGCTCGGCCCCGGCGCTCAACCTGTTCGCGCTGGGACTGCCGGCGGGCGTGCTCGCGGGGATCGCCGCGCTGATTGCGGCCGCGCCGTTGATGGCCGACCAGTTCGCTTCGCTCAGCGAGGAAGCGGTCGAACAAGCTGCGAGCCTGCTGACCCGATGAACGGCGAGAAGACGCTTGCCCCGACCGAGAAGCGCAAACGCGACGCCGCGCGCAAGGGCGACGTGCTGCGCTCGCGCGACCTTGGCACTGCGGTGGCGATGCTCGCTGGAACGCTATGGCTGAAGTTCGCCGGGCCGTGGCTGCTTGACGCATTGGTCCAGGGCGCCGGGCGCGGGCTGAGCTGGGACCGCAGGGCGATCGAGCAATTCGATCCGGGTAGTGCGATGATCGCACTGACGCTCAGCGTCATCCCGCCGCTGATCGTACTGGCCGGAGCGGTGCTGGTGGCCGTGCTGCTGGTCCAGTTGGCGCCCAGCCACGGCCGCTGGGTCGGGGCCAATGCCTTGCCCAAGGCATCGCGGCTCAATCCGCTCAAGGGCCTTGCCCGGATGTTCGGCGCGGCGGGCTGGATCGAGGCCGCCAAGGGCCTCGCCAAGGTTGCCGTACTCGGCACGCTGGCGTGGATCTGGGCGCGCGGTCATGTCCCGGCGCTGCTGTCGCTCGGGCGACGGGCCGAGCTCGGCGCTGCCCTGGGCGAGGCCTGGGACGCGCTGACCGGACTGCTGGTGCTGCTCTCGCTCGGGCTGCTCGGCATCGCCATGGCCGACTGGCCGATTGAGTGGCTGCGCCGCACCGCGCGGCTGCGGATGAGCCAGCAGGAGATGCGCGACGAGCACAAGGAAAGCGACGGCTCACCCGAACGCAAGGCGGCACAGCGCCAGCGCGCCCGCCAATACGCCACCGGCGCGGTCGCCAAGGCGATGCAGCAGGCCCAGTTCGTGCTGACCAACCCCACGCACTTTGCGGTCGCGATGGCTTACGATCCGCTCAAGGCCGGGGCGCCCATCGTGCTCGCCAAGGGCCGCGGCGACAAAGCGCTGGCGATGAAGGACCTTGCCGCCGAGCTGCAAGTGCCGACGCTCGAATATCCCACGCTGGCGCGCTCGGTCTATTTCACCACCCGCGAAAATCAGGTGATCCGCGAGGAGCTTTATGCTGCGGTCGCCGCAGTGCTCGCCTTTGTCTTCTCGCTGCGCCGGGGGGAAAGCCCACCGCGTCCCGCGATCGAGGTGCCGCTGGCCTTGCGCTTCGATGCCGAGGGGCGGCTTGAACCGGCTCGTTAAGCCTATCCCCGACGGGGCGGGAAGCCATCAGGCGTATTAATCCAGCCGCGCCCGCGCCGTTCTACGATCCATGCCCACCACTTCGGTCACCAGCACAATCATCTCCTCGCTCGGCGGGGGCAGCGGGATCGATATGGCGGCCTTGGCCGAAAGCCTCGCTACCGCGCAGTTTGCCGCGCGGATTGATCGCAACACCACCCGCTCGGACACGGTCGAGCGCCAGCTGTCCGCCGCTGCGACGCTCAAGAGCCAGGTCGCGCAACTGGTCAGCGCGGTGGGCGAACGGGTTCGCAGCGGCGATCTGTCAGTCCAGCCGCAGATCGCCAACGGCGGAGTCGCCATGGTCAGCAGGGGCGCGGTTAATGGCAGCGGGACCTATGCGCTCGAGGTGACGGCATTGGCCACCGCGCAAATCATCAAAAGCCCGCCGGTGGCAGCGCCGACCACGGTCGTCGGCACGGGCAGCCTGACCTTGCGGTTCGGCTCGATTGCCGGCGGGGCCTTCAGCGAAGACCCGGCGCACGCCGCGGTTCTCATCACCGTGCCTGCGGGCTCCACGCTGGCCGACGTCGCCAGCGCGATCAACGCGGCGCGGAGCGGCGTGACCGCCTATGTGCTGAACGGCGACGACGGCGCGCACCTGATGCTCAAGGGCCCGACCGGGGCGAGCAATGCCTTCGTCCTGGAAGCGAGCGGCGACCCGGACGTGGCCGCATTGGGCTGGACCCCGGGCGAACCGCTGCGCCAGCTTGGCACAGCGTCGAGCGCGGCGCTCAAAGTCGACGGGCTGGCGATGGTCAGCCTGTCTAACACGATTGCCGACCTGGTCCCCGGGCTCAGCCTGACGCTGACCGGGACCAACGTGGGCGCGCCGACCACGGTGCGGTTCAGCGATCCCGGCAGTGCGGTGACCACGTTCATGACCGACCTGACCAATGCGCTCAACGAAGTGGTCGCCGAGCTCAACAAGGATGTCGATCCGCAGACCGGCGAGCTGTCGCGCGACACTGGCGCGCGCGCCCTGCGGCGCGCGTTGTCGGGTCTGGCCGGGAGCATCGTGATGCCCGGTGCGGCGGCCGGCCAGCCCGCCACGCTCGCCGATCTGGGCCTTGCGACCAACCGTGACGGCACCTTCCGGCTCGATGCGGCGCGGCTGTCTGCCAGTGCCAAGGCCTCGCCCGCAGGGGTTTCGGCGATGCTCACCAACGGCATTTTCGGGGTGTTCGCCGCGCTCGACAAGCTTGGCCGCGCAGTCGCCTCACCGACCGATCCGGGGACGCTCGCGGGATCGCTCCGGCGGCTGAGCGAGCAGAAGACCAGACTCGCCGCCGAGAAGACCGACCTTGCCGCCGCGCAGGACAAGCTGCGGTCGCAGATGATTACGCGGTTCGCCGGGACCGACGCCCGGGTCGGTGCCAGCCGGGCGACGCTGTCGTTCCTCAAGAACCAGATCGACGCGTGGAACGCGAAGAGCAATTAGGAACCAATCCGATGCACCCGCTGCGCTCCCCCCACGAAGCTTACCGCCGGGTCGAATTCGACGCCCGGGTCAGTGGTGCCGATCCGGCCGGGCTCGTGCTGGTCTGCTTCGACCAATTCGGGCGGCAGCTAGCCGCTGCGCTGGGGGCCGATCAGGCGGGCGACAACCAGCGGCGCAGTGCCGGGCTGACCGGAGCGCTGGCAGCGATTACCGCCTTGCAGCTGGGGATCCACGGCGGTGACGGCGTCGCGGCATCGCTGACCCATTACTATGCCGCCGCGCGCCGCACGCTGCTGGGCAATGTGTTGGCGTTCGACCCCGCCGCGATTGCCGCGCTGCGGCAGGACTTCGCCGAAGTTGCCCGGGCGCTGGCCGACGCCGCCTAGCCGCCAGCCATATCCAAAACGGTGCCAATCCGGTTGCAGCCAAGTGCGCCCAATGCACCGCTTTTCAGCGCTGCCATACGTGTTTGTCCTGAAAGATCAGCCGCGGTTGCTTTCATATCCGAGCCATCCCGGCATGCCTAACCACCCGATCCGACATAACCCTTAGGCGTTATTAGCTAGGGGAAAACGGCAATGAACACAGGGTATTCGGTCGTACTGGTCGACAGCAATTTCCGCCGCCGCGCGGCCATTTCGCATTGCCTGGCGGGGACCAATATCCACGTCGAGCCGTTCGAAAGCATCGAGGAAATGACCCGGCGCTGGCCGCACGGATCGATTCTGTTGATCGGCGACGAGGACGATATCGTTCACGACCTGTTTGCAGCGATGACCGCCAGCGGGCACTGGCTGCCGATCGTCGCCTATGCCCCCGAACCGTCGATCCCGCGCGTGGTCCGCGCAATTCTGGCCGGCGCGCTCGACTATCTCGACTGGCCATTCGCCGAGACCGAGGTGCGCGCGGCAATCTCGCTCGCCGAGATCAGCAATGCGGGGATCGGCAGCGTCAAATTGCGCGAGGCGATGGCGCGCAGCCGGGTCCAGCGGCTCACCCGGCGCGAGCGCGAAGTGCTCGCCGGGGTCGCCGATGGCCTGTCCAACCGCCGCATCGGTGAGCGGCTCGAGATCAGCCCGCGCACGGTCGAAATTCACCGCGCCAACATGCTCAACAAGATGGGCGCAAGCCACACCTCCGAGGCGATCCGCATCGCGATCGAGGCGTCGCTGGTGGGGTGACCTACCTAAAAGCCCTTCCCCGTCGGGGAAGGGTTGGGATGGGGGTACTACGCCAACGATGACGCGAGGCCTGTCGGTCTCGCTCCCCCACCCCTAACCCCTCCCCGACGGGGAGGGGGACCATAGATGCCAGCCAGCCTGTTTCGGGCTCCAACGAAAAGGGGCCCCGGGTTTG
>JANYGC010000051.1 GCA_025359425.1 Sphingomonadaceae bacterium | reverse complement strand
AAGCAATCCAGAGCGTCGCGAGCGGGACTCTGGATTGCTCCGCTGCGCTCGCCATGACGAACCTCTTGAATTTGCTTAGAGCATGGGCATTTGCTGGCTCGCGCAGTGGAAACTGCCGCCGCCGCCAAGCACCGCATCGGCCATGATCCCGATCACGTCGCGATCCGGGAACAGCTCGGCGACTGCCGCGACGCCGTCGGCATCGTGCTTGCTACCGTAAATCGGGACCACGACCAACCGCGTGGTGACCGCAAAATTCATGTAGCTCGCGGGTTCGATCCGCCCGTCCACCTCGATCCGCCCAGGCGACGGGGCTTCGTGGACATCGACCCCGAATGCCTCGGCGCGGCGCTTGGCATCGGCGTAAATCGCGGCATTGGGATCGTCGGCACCGGTGGCACGCGGCAGCGCCAGCCTGTTCGGCGCAACGAACCGCGCGAGGTTATCGACATGCCCGTCGGTATGATCGTTGATCAAGCCTTCGCCCAGCCACAGCACCCGGTCGAACCCCAGATCACGCGCCAGGCGCGCCTCGATTTCGGTGCGCGACAGATCGGGGTTGCGGTTGGGATTGAGCAGGCACTGCTGGGTGGTGACGACCAGCCCGGCACCGTCGCCATCGATCGCGCCGCCTTCCAGGATCCAGTCGGCGGTTTCGACCATCAGGCCTGCGCTCGCCGCCAGTTCAGAGCCGATTTCCTGATCGCCATCCATGAGGTATTTACCGCCCCAGCCGTTGAACCCGAACCGCATGGCCAGCGGCGCTCCGCCGGCCTTGACTATCAGCGGCCCGGTATCACGCAGCCAGACATCACCGAAATGCCGGACCTCGAGCGTGACCGCCGCCGAGCACAGCCGACGCGCGCGGGCCGCATTGGCGGCATCGCGCACGATCAGGCGAACTTCCTGCCCGCTATCGGCAACCGCACTGGCGAACGCCGCAATCTGCTCCTGAGCACGGCCCAGATAGCCCGGCCACTCATCCAAATTATGCGGAAAGCCCACCCACAACCATCGCTGCGGATGCCATTCGGGCGGCATCGTCACGGTGCTACTTCACCCCCGCCCTGCTCTTGTCCCGAATCCGGCGGAATTCATCGGTCTTGTGCCAGTTGGGCCAGTCGGTGGTCATCGCAAGACTCCGGCCGAGGCGGTAGAACAGCGAAATTTCCTGCACCGCACCCGACCAGTCCCAGGCCGGATCGTACTGGTCACTGGGCTGGTGATAGCGGTGCAGGACGTAATCTTCGCTCGCCGCCTGGCCCGCCGCTTTGCCGCCTTGGGTCCAGTCACTGCCGCGTCCGACCGAGAACATCGGCACACCCAATTTGGCGAAGCTGAAGTGATCGCTGCGGTAATAACCGCCGCGTTCGGGATGGTCTTCGGGGGTCAGGTACAGCCCCATCGCCTTCATCGCCGCCTGAAGGTAACGCGTGAGGTCGCTCTTGTCGCCGCCGGTGACCGAGACGTCCTTGCTCGGGCTGCCCGGGCCGACCCCGTCCATGTTGACCCCGCCGACCGTGCGCGCCAGCGGATAGACCGGGTGCTCGGCGTAATAGCGCGAGCCAAGCAGCCCCGATTCCTCGAGCGTAACCGACATGAACACCTGGCTGCGGTCCGCCGCGCCGACTTTCACATTGGCTTCGGCCAGGCTGACCAGCGCGCCGACCCCGGTGGCGTTGTCGATCGCGCCATTGCAGATATCGTCGCCGGTCTTGTCCGGGGTGCAGCGGCCCAGGTGATCCCAGTGCGCGGTGTAGAGCACGTATTCACGCGGGCGCTTCTTGCCCGGGAGGATGCCGATCACGTTGTGCGAAGTGGCGCGCTTGACCTCGTTGTCGAAGCTCAGGCTGGCGCTGCTGCCGAGCGGTACGGCCTTGAAGCCCTGCTGTTTGGCCGCGGCGGTGAGCGCGGTAAGGTCCTGCCCCGATGCCTTGAGCACTTCTTCGGCGACCGGTTTCTGAATCCAGCCATTGGCCTGCGTCTGGTCCATCGCGTTGTTGGCGCTGGCAATGTAGTGCTGCGTGCCGGTCCAGCTCGAATTGACCACCTGCCAGCCGTAAGCTGCGGGGAAGGTATCGTGGACGATCAGCGCGCCCGCTGCGCCTTGCCGCGCGGCTTCCTCGAACTTGTAGGTCCAGCGGCCATAATATGTCATCCGCCGGCCCTTGAAGAGCCCGCTTTCGTCGGCGGTCTCGTAATCCGGGTCGTTGACCAGAATCACCGCGATCTTGCCCTTCATGTCGACCCCGGCATAGTCGTTCCAGCCGAGCTCTGGCGCGGTGATCCCATAGCCGACGAACACCAGCGGAGCGTCCTTGATCCGGGTCTGCGGGGTGACGCGGTAGCTGCCCGCGACGATGTCCGAGCCAAATTTGTAACGCAGCGTCTGGCCGCCCGCGTTGACCGTCATGCCGTCGGCATTCTTTGCGGTGATATCGACCGTCGGCACGTCCTGCAGCCACGAGCCCTTGTTGCCCGGGCGCAGTCCGGCGGCCTTGAACCGCTTGATGATATAGGTAATCGTCAGGTCTTCGGCCCGCGAGGCAGGCCCGCGGCCTTCATAGGCGTCGGACGACAATTCCTTGGTGACATCGCGGATCGTGTCGCCGGTGATCGCCGGGGCGACAACTTTGGGGACCGGGAGCAGTTGCGCGCGCGGCGCGGCGGCCGAAACGGCCACCCCGGCCAGCAAGGCGGCGGCGACGGTGAGCAGCGAGACTTTTTTGAATTTGGCAGGAATCATGGCCGGACACACCCTTCAAGCGTTGTGCTCGCGACACTGGCAAAGGCGGCGCAGGGGCGCAAGGCGGATTGGCAGTAACCGCTTGAACTCCCATGCCCCAGCGTCCATCCCGCCGGCATGACCTGCCACGACTGGACCGGCGCCATCGCCCGCGCGCAGGCGCATTCACCGTTCCTCGCGCAGGGGCTTGAGCGCCTGCCCGGTGTGGCTGCATTGCTGGCCAGCGGCGCAGGCGAGGCGGCGCTCGATCTCGCCAAGCTGGCTGGTGCCGGGATCGACGATGCGGGCGTGGCGCTGCGGCGGGAGAAGCGCGCGCTGGCGCTGGCGCTGGCGCTTGGCGACATGGCCGGGGCCTTCCCGCTCAGCCGGGTGATGGCCGAGCTCAGCCAGTTCGCCGACCGCGCGCTGGACCGCGCGATTGCAGCCGCGATTGTCGCCAGGGTGCCGAACGCCGAGCCGGCCGGGTTCCTCGCGCTCGCGCTGGGCAAACACGGCGCGGGCGAGCTCAACTACTCGTCTGACATCGATCCGATCCTGCTCTACGATCCCGCGCTGCTGCCGCGCCGGGCGCGCGACGATCCGGGCGAAGCGGCGCAGCGGGTGGCGCGCTCGCTGATGGAGATCATGAGCCACGTCACGCACGAAGGCTACGTCTTCCGGGTCGACCTGCGGCTGCGGCCGGCGAGCGAAGTAACCCCGCTGGCAATCCCGATCGGCGCAGCGCTGACACATTATGAAAGCTCGGCGCTGGCGTGGGAGCGTGCCGCCTTTATTCGCGCTCGCGCCTGCGCTGGAGACATCCCGGCGGGCGAAGCGTTCCTTGCCGCAATCCGGCCCTTCGTCTGGCGCCGCAGCCTCGATTTTGGCGCGATCGCCGAGATTGCGCGGCTGACCCGGCAGATCCGCGCCAACTATGCCGGACCCCCGCGCCCCGGCCCGGGCTTCGACCTCAAAAAGGGGCGCGGCGGGATCCGCGAGATCGAATTCTTCGCGCAGACCCACCAGATGATCCACGGCGGGCGGCGGCCCGAACTGCGCCAGCGGGGAACGCGCGCCGCGCTCGATGCGCTGGCCGCAACCGGGTTGATCGATCCGGCCGATGCGCTGTTGCTCGGCACCAGTTACGACCGGCTGCGGACCATCGAGCACCGCCTGCAAATGGTCGCCGACCAGCAGACGCATATGCTCCCGCTCGATCCCGCCGCGCTCGATGGTGCCGCGCGGCTGGACGGACTTGCGAACGGCGCGGCGCTGGTTTCGGAACTGGCGGCGATCAGCGAGGCGGTCGGCGCGCGCTATGATGCCCTGCTCGCGCAGCACAGCGACGATGGAACCTCGATCCCGCTGGCAGTGCCGCGCGGCGATGCGCTCACCCAGCAGCTCGCGCAATTGGGCTTTGCCGATTCCGCCGCGCTCGCCGAACGGATCGCCGGATGGCGCAGCGGCAAGGTCCGCGCGCTGCGCAGCGAGGCAGCGCGGGCTGCATTCGATGCAATTCAGGCGCCCCTGCTGGCGGAGTTCGCGCAGTCTCCCGAGCCGACCCGTGCGCTGCTGCGCTGGGAGCAATTGCTCGCCGGGCTGCCCAGCGCGCTGGGGCTGTTCCACTTGCTTGAAGCGCGGCCCGCGCTGATCGGTTTGCTGGTGCGAATCCTCGGCCTCGCCCCGCCGCTCGCCGATGCACTGGCGCGGCGCGCCGACTTGCTCGATCCGCTGATCGATGCGAGCGCCTTCGATCTGCCCGGCGCGGTGCCCGAACTGGCCGCAGAATTTGCCCGGTGCGAGGACGGCGACGACTACGAAGCCCTGCTCGGCTGCGTCCGCCGCCGGGTGGGTGAGGCGCGGTTTGCGCTGGGGGTGCAGCTGATCGAGCAGATCCGCGATCCCTTGGAGATTGCCGCCGCGCTCAGCCGGGTGGCCGAAGCCGCGCTCATTGCTCTGGCCGATGCCGCGCGGCGCGAGTTCGAGGCCCTGCACGGCCGGGTGCCGGGCAGCGACCTGGTTATTCTCGGGCTCGGACGGCTCGGCGGCGGGGCGCTGACGCACGCCTCGGACCTCGATCTGGTGTTCCTGTTCACCGGCGAACACGGCGGCGAATCGGACGGCAAGCGGCCCTTGGGCGCAACGCTGTACTTCAACCGGCTGGCGCAGCGGGTGATCGCGGCGCTGTCGGTGCCAACCGCTGAAGGCGCGCTCTACGAGGTCGACACCCGGCTGCGGCCGTCGGGCGCGCAAGGGCCGCTGGCGGTGACCTTCGGCAGCTTCGCGCGCTACCAGCACGAGAGCGCGTGGACCTGGGAGCACATGGCGCTGACCCGTGCGCGGACTTTGTATGGCCCCGCAGCGGCGCGCGGCGCGCTCGCGGCGATCATCGCCGAGGTGCTGAGCGCACCGCGCGATCCGGCCAAATTGCGCACCGACGTGCTGCACATGCGCGGCGAGATGGCGCAGCACAAAGCGCCCAAGTCGGCGCTCGATGTGAAGCTGCTGCGCGGCGGACTGGTCGATCTGGAGTTTCTGATCCACTACCAGCAATTGCGCACCGGCAAAGCCTTGCTGCCCGATCTGACGGCGGCGCTGCGCAAGCTGGTCGCGGCAGAGTTGCTCCCCGCCGCCCTGATCCCGGCGCACGCGCACCTGACCCGCTTCCTGATCGCGGCGCGGCTGCTGGCGCCCGATGGCGAGGACCCATCGCCAGCCGCTCGCGAAGCGCTGGCGCTGGCCTGCGAACAGGGCGATTGGGACGAATTGCTGGCCGGGCTGCATCGGGCGCGCGCCGCCGGTGCGGCAGCCTGGCAGGGCACATTTGGCGAACAACTGGAGATTTCGTGATGGCTCAATTTCCCGGAGTGGGCGATGCCCTGCCCCAAATCGCACTGACCGCGAGCGATGGAACTTCGCTCGATCTAGCCACCTTCGGCGGGCGCCAGCTGGTGCTGTTCTTCTATCCCAAGGACGACACCCCCGGCTGCACCACCGAGAACCTCGACTTTTCGGCGCTGGCTGGCGCTTTCGCCAAGGCTGGTGCCGCTTTGCTCGGGGTCAGCAAGGATCCGCCCGCCAAACACCTCAAATTCGCCGCCAAGCACGGCCTGACAGCCCCGCTCGCCAGCGATGCGGAAAGCGGCGGGCTGAGCGACGCGCTGGGGATCTGGACCGAAAAGTCGATGTACGGGCGCAGCTACATGGGCATGGTCCGCTCGACTTACCTGATTGGCACGGACGGACGGATCGCGCGGGTATGGAGCCCGGTCAAGGTCAAGGGTCACGCCGCCGAGGTGCTCGCCGCAGCGCAGGCGCTATAAACGGCGCAAGGCTTCGCCAAACGAATCCTTGACGGTCAAATCCGCCGCGTCCGGATCGGTTCAACGCATTTAATCGAGCTGGCCGGGAACCAAAACGATTCTCCTGCAACCCGGCGGAAACCCTTGCTTGCGCGCTGTTTTTCCAGCGCCGTTAAGCTGCCGTTCAACGACTCAGCCCGTTCCAGCGCCGGTTTACCGCGCGGATTCCCTGCCGGGGTTGATTGTTAACCAGCCTGCCCGCTAGGCCTTTTCTCGAGACGGCGGGGGGCTAACCGACCATCTCGAAAACAAGCGCACACTGGCTGATCAGGCCAGTGAAGCAAGGGTTCGCACAGCCGTAATAGCGGTTGAAATAGCAAGGTTGGTTTGAGTGCTCACTTTATCGTTTTTTGCCAAGGCCCGTATATTAGCCGGCATGATTGCCGCAATCTCCGGTCTTTCGGTCGCCACCCCCGCATTCGCCAACAGCGCTGCCGCCAACGCCGACGTCACGTCGCCGCTGCGCGCCGCTCAGGCCGCCAAGCCTTCGGCGCAGGGCGGCGATGACGACTTTCGCAAGCTGTTCAACGGCTGGAAATCGCTCGACAACGGCGAACTGGTAATGACCCCGGTATCGTCGGCAGTGACCAAGGTCGCCAGTGTCCCTTCGGCCGCAACCTACCGTCCCGCCACCGTCTCGATCCCGTCGCGCATGCCAGTCAACGGTGCCGCGCTGACCAGCGGCTATGGCATGCGGATCCACCCGGTGCTCGGCGGCCGCCGCGCGCACAAGGGCGTCGATCTGGCCGAACCCGTGGGTAGCCCGGTCTATGCCACCGCCGACGGCATGGTCAGCCGCGCCGACTGGTTTTCGAGCTACGGCCTGTTCATCAGCCTTGAACATGGCGGCAATATCCAGACCCGTTACGGGCACCTGTCGCGCCTCAATGTTGCCGCGGGCCAAGCCGTCCACAAAGGCGACTTGATCGGTTATGTCGGCACCACCGGCCGCTCGACCGGCCCGCACCTGCATTACGAAGTGCGGATCGCCGGCGTCGCTGTGAACCCGGTTCCATACCTGCAGGGCGGCGTGATGACCGCTGCCGCGCCCAGCGCCGCACATGCTGCCATGGGCGGCGGCGAGGACGACGGCGAATAAGAATTCTTCCGGCACGAGGCAAAGCCCCGGCCGGTACCAGCTTCGGGAGGATGCTGGAAAAAAGGCGGCGGGCAACCGTCGCCTTTTTCTTTTGCGGGCCAGGCTGCGCGTAAATCGCGCGCCAGACCAATTAATCCATTGCACCGTTTAACCGAACGGTTAACTTGGCCCGCTAAGCCGCCAGCAGCGCGGCAGTGGAGAGCCAGCGCAATGCACCCGTCCGTTCATGCCCAGACCAATCCCGACAAACCCGCGATTCTCATGGCGGGGAGCGGCGAGACCGTGACTTACGCCGAACTTGATCGCCGCTCGAACCAGGTCGCGCAGTTGCTTCGCGCGCGCGGCATCGGGGTCGGCGAGACGGTCGCCCTGTGCCTCGAAAACCACCCGTGGTTCTTCTGCCTGACCTGGGGTTTCCAACGCGCCGGGGTGCATTACGTCTGCATCTCGAGCCGGCTGACCCCGCCCGAACTGGCCTACATCCTTGAGGACAGCGCCGCCAAGCTGTTGTTCGGCTCGGCCTATCTTGCCCCGCTGCTCGATGAAGTCGCCAAGCTCGCGCCGCAAGTCCCGCAACTGCGGCTGGACGTCGATGCCGAGGCCGCGCTGGCAGTCATGCCCACCACCCCGATTGCCGACGAGCGCGCCGGGGTCGACATGCTCTATTCCTCGGGCACCACCGGGCGCCCCAAGGGGGTCAAGATCCCGCTGCCCGCCGACCCCGCGATCGACCAGACCAACGTGCTCGTCCAACTGGCGATGATGGCCTACGGGATTAACGAGAACGCGGTCTATCTCTCCCCCGCCCCGCTGTACCACGCCGCGCCGCTGCGCTGGTCGATGACCGTGCACAAGATCGGCGGCACCGTGGTGGTGATGGAGAAATTCGATCCCGAAGCCGCGCTGGCCGCAATCGAACAGTACAAGATCACCGACAGCCAGTTCGTCCCGACGCATTTCGTGCGGATGCTCAAGCTGCCCGCAGAAACCCGCGCCAAATACGACGTCTCCTCGCTCAAATGCGCGATCCACGCCGCTGCGCCGTGCCCGGTGCCGATCAAGCGCGCGATGATCGAATGGTGGGGGCCGGTTCTGTTTGAATACTACGCCGGGACCGAAGGCAACGGCTCGACCTTCATCACCAGCGCCGAATGGCTCGATCATCCCGGCTCGGTCGGCAAGGCGCTGTCGGGCATCCTGCATGTCTGCGACGAAGCCGGCAACGAAGTGCCGCGCGGCACCGAGGGGCAGATTTACTTCGAGCCAACCGAAGGGATGGTGCCGTTTGAATACCACAACGATCCGTTCAAGACCGCCGACAGCAAAAACCAGCACGGCTGGTCGAGCCTGGGCGACGTTGGCTACCAGGACGCGGACGGTTACCTGTTCCTGACCGACCGCAAGAGCTTCATGATCATCTCGGGCGGGGTCAACATCTACCCGCAGGAGATCGAAAACCTGCTGGTCACCCATCCCAAGGTGGCCGACGCGGCGGTGATCGGCGCGCCCGATCCCGACATGGGCGAGCGGGTGGTGGCGGTGGTCCAGCCGCTGGACATGGCTGATGCGGGACCGGCGCTGGCGGAGGAACTGCTGGCCTATCTCGCGCCGCAATTGAGCCGGGTCAAAATGCCGCGCCAGATCGATTTCCGTGCCGAACTGCCGCGCGAATTGACCGGCAAGCTCTACAAGCGCCACCTCCGCGATGAATACAAGGCAGCCTACGACGCTGCCCAAAGTTAGCGCCGCGCCTTCTTTCTCCCCTCCCCACCGGGGAGGGGCTTTTAGCCGAATTGCCGGGAGACCCTTCCAATGACCGCGCCGACCGCCTCCCCCGCCGATGCCATCGCGGTGATCGACCCGCAAAGCTATGCCGACTGGGACCCGCTGCTCGACCTGTTCGACAAGCTGCGCAACGAAAGCCCGCTGACCTGGATCGAAAGCCCCGGCGGCGAATTCGACCCATTCTGGCTGGTCACCGGCTACGACGCGGCGATGCAGATCAGCAAGGATAACGCCGGCTTCCTCAACGCCCCGCGCGCCACCGTGTTCACCAACAAGACCGGCGAGGCCTTTGCCCGCCAGATCACCAAGCAGCAAGGCGAGGAAAGCCCCAATCTGGTGAGCAGCCTGGTGGTGCTCGATGCGCCCAAGCACCCCAAGCTGCGGCGGCTGACGCAGGACTGGTTCATGCCCAAGAACCTGCGGACCATCGAAGCGGCGATCCGCGATCTTGCCGCGCGCACGGTCGACAAATTGATTGCAGCAGGGAGGGGCGGGGTTGGGGAAGACAAAATCGTGGATTTCGTCCAGCTGGTCTCAGCGCCCTACCCGCTCCATGTGGTGATGCAGATCCTCGGCGTGCCCGAGGAGGACGAACCGCGGATGCTGTTCCTGACCCAGCAGATGTTCGGCGGGCAGGACGAGGATCTCAACAAGTCCGGCCTCGCCAGCCTGACGCCCGAGCAAATCCTCCAGATCGTGACCGGCGCCGTCAAGGATTTCGAAGCCTATTTCGAAGGCCTTGCCGCGCAGCGCCGCGCCGCGCCGACCGCCGATGTCGCCTCGATCCTCGCCAATGCCGAGATCGACGGGCAGCCGCTCAGCCCGCGCGATCTGGCGGGCTACTACATCATTATCGCCGCCGCCGGGCACGACACGACCAGCGCCAGCACGGCCGGCGCAATGCTTGCGCTGGCGCGCGATCCCGAACAGTTTGCGCGGGTCAAAGCCGATCGCAGCCTGGTCGCCGGGATTGTCGAGGAAGCGATCCGCTGGACCACCCCGGTGCAGCATTTCATGCGCACTGCAGCCCGCGATGCGATGGTCGACGGCGTCCCGGTCAAGGCGGGTGACTGGCTGATGATCAACTATGTCGCGGCCAACCACGATCCCGCTCAGTTCGACAACCCGCGCCAGTTCGACGCGGCGCGTGCCGCCAACCGCCACCTCGCGTTTGGCGCCGGCGCGCACCAGTGCCTCGGGCTGCACCTCGCGCGGCTGGAGATGCGGATCCTGTTCGAAACGCTGCTCGACCGCATTGAAAGCGTCGAATTGGCGGGCGAGCCCAGGCGCGCCAAGAGCACATTCGTCGGCGGGCTCAAGACCCTGCCGCTGCGCTTCACCGCCGCCGGGTAAGGCGGCGGTGAAGCGCATGCTCGGCAACTACGCAGTTGCCCTAAGTCGCGCGCCATAAAAAATCACGTAGTTTCAACACAGTTGTGCGCATACGGCGGCGTACAGCGGTTTTTCGTACAAGTTTGATAAAGCGCCCTTTCTTTCGGGTGTTAAGTCTAATATGAAGTCACCACAGAGACTGGCTGCTAGGAGGACTTACTGCGAATCTTGCGTGTATGCGGCACTCCGTTGCCCAACCCTCTTCGCCAACACACTCTTTATTTATCAGTTGCTTATATATACTGTGACGCCCGCAAAGGGCGCTCGGGCCGCACATCGCCATTGCCAGTTTACAACTACCGCTAATGTGGAGAATATGATGCCCAAGCTTACCATCCGGACGAGCCTCTATACCGCCACCGCGCTGACCGGCGCATTGTTCGCCCAGCCGGCCTTTGCCGACTGCGTCTCGCAGGCCCCGGTCAATCCCAATCAAGTGGTGTGCGACAATCCCGGCAACGCCGGCTGGAACGGTTCAGCCACCAACGGCATCGTCGTGACGCTCAATGCGGGCTCGACCACGACCACCAACGTCGGCGGTCCGGCGGTGATCAGCACCGGTAGCGGCAGCGCGGTGATCAACTTTTCGGGGCTCTACAACGGCGGCGCCGCGACTTACGGAATCGACGCAGGCTCGGTCTCCAATGCCGCAATCAGCGTCGGCGCAGGCAGCATTGTCACCAACAGTTCGGGCGCAGCGCTGCGCGGGACGGTAACTTTCGGCAACGCCACTGGCACCGTTACCAACGTGCTCAACAACAACTATTCGTCGAGCGGGGCGGTCAACAATATCGGCCTGATCGATGGCCGCGTGATTGCGGTCGGCAATCTGACCGTCAACAACAAGGGCGTGATCGGGCTGGCCGGCGGCGGTGGAATTACCCAGACCGGCGCGGGCACTGTGACGATCAGCAACGGCATCGATGGCGGCTATGTTTCAGCTTACACGATCGGCGGCACGAGCGTGCAAAATAGCGTCATCTTCGGCTCCATTATCACGCAAGGCAGCACGACCATTGTCAATCGCGGCGGCGGTACGGCAGCAGGCAGCGTTATTGGGGGCACTATCGTGGTCGGGACGCTGGGGACCGGCACTTCGGCGATCACCAATGGCAGCCAGGCTTTCGGCAATGCCACGATTGTCGGTGCCGTCGCGATGGGCGATCTGAACAACACCATCACCAACGACGGGACGATCAGCAGTAACGTCACGATGAACGGCACCGGCAGCAACACGTACAATGCCGGCTCGGCCGGGTCATCGGGCGATAACGGGCTGCGTCTGCCAGGTTCCGCAGTCGATGGTACCGGCACTCCTACGGGTATCGTAAACGGCACCTTGACCGGGCTGGCGGCCAATTCGGCCAACAACACGCTCAACCTCAACGGCATCGGCGCAAGCACTCTGCAGGCCGGGTCGAGCATCCTGAACTTCGGCGTCGTGAACAAGAACGACAGCGGTTCGTTTGTGCTCAAGAACACGCTCGATGGCGCGGCGGGCAAGTTGACCAACGTCAACGTCACCGGCGGCACGCTGGCGACTGATAATGCCGCCTTCCTCGGTTCGGCCGCGACCACGGTCAAGCTGTCGAACGCCACCACGCTCAACTTCAACGGGACCGCAGCGGGCACGTTCGCCGGCAACATCGTCAATGCCACCAGCGCCACCACTGGCAAGGTCACAGTAACCGGACCCAGCATCACCACGCTGTCGGGCACCAACAGCTACAGCGGGACCACCACGATCAACGGCGGCACGCTGGCGACTGGCAGCAACGGTGCGCTTTCTGCGAACAGCGACTTCACCATCCAGAATGGCGGCACGCTGATCGTCAACAATGCCGTCGCGCTCAAGTCTCTAAATGATGGAGGCACGGGGCCCAACACGGTCAACCTCAATGGCTCGGCAACCTCGCTGGGCCTCACCAGCGGGGCATTCGGTGAAAGCGGGGGGACGATTGTCGGCACCGGCACCCTGATCAAGTCGGGCACCGGCACCTTTAGCCTTAATGGCACGAACGTCGTCAACCTGACCGCGCCTGGGACGTTCCAGATCAACAACGGCGCGGTAAATGTCGCTGCCATCAATGCAATCGGTGCGACGACTGCTGTGCAGGTCAATTCGACTGCAACAACTACCGGCATTCTCAATGTCAATTTCAGCGATATGATCGGTTCGCTGGCTGGCACGGGTGCCAACGCCCAGGTCAACCTGGCAACCGGCGCCATTCTTGATACCGGCGGGCTCAACACCAGCACCACGTATGCCGGCAAGATCGCCGGCGCGGGTGCACTGGTCGAGAGCGGCACCGGGGCGATGACCCTGACCGGATCGAACACCTATGCAGGCGGGACCACGGTCAACGGCGGCAGCATCATCGGCTATGCCGGTTCGACCGCGACCAACGGTTCGCTGCAGGGCAATATCAGCATCGCGCTGGGGGCCAGCCTGGGCTTCGACCAGACGCTCAGCCCCAATGGCAACACCAGCGGCACTTACGCCGGGCAGCTTTCGGGGGCCGGATTCGTGACCTTCCTGGGCAACGGCACCGGCGTGCTGACGCTGAGCGGGAACAATACCGGGCTGACCGGCCAGATGAACTTCTTCAACAACAGCATCGTCGCGATCAGCAGCGCCAACAATGTCGGCACCGGTGCGCTCAACTTTGCCAATGGCACGCTTGAGAATACCGCCACGCTGACGCTGGGCAACGCGGTCAACCTGAGCGGGACCAAGGGCACATTCCTGACCGATGCGGGC
>JANYGC010000134.1 GCA_025359425.1 Sphingomonadaceae bacterium | reverse complement strand
TGAAGTCCAGAATTTTACGGAGGTGATACTGAGTAATTCGATCAACGCAGGCGTCATATTGCCGGAACCGCCAGCATCGGAGAGGCTTTTTACGGTTATCGTCAACGCTGCAACGATCCCCAAGAACGTGCAAGTCAGGCCAAGGGCGACGAATATATTGGCCCACCAGGCAAGAACTCGTGTGTCGTCACCAAGGTGTAGGAAATAACCTTCGGGGCGACTTGTGGCTCGAAGAGTTTGCTCAGTTTCATCGAGGATGGTTTCGCGAAACTGGCTCCATGCATGGCGCAGTTCCTGGGATCTCGGCCCCGGAGCATCCATTGCCTCTTTGACTTCCTCAAAGCGTGTCGCGAGCGCTGCCTGTGCTTCGTCTTCAGATGCCTGCTCATCGATGAACGCCAAAGCAGAGATTCGGGATTTAAGTGCCAATGAAAACGGCTTGTGGAATTTACGGCGGTTGTAAGTAATGATCCACGCACACCATAAGGCTATGCCGAACGAAAAGAAAATCGCAGCATTTGGATTGCCAAAGATGAGAACTACAAATTCATTGAGTGGATTGCTGTGCATGTTGCCCCTTGTCCTCGCACCATACAGCAACCAATAGCCGTTAAGGGCAATCTAGAAACACGCCATGCACGAAAATTTCCCCCTCATAAAGGTTGATATGTAAACGAATCATATTCACCTCATGGCCCGACTTCAAAAGCGCGCTGCCCTCGCCGCCGCCATAATGTGATCGCCTGATCCCGTTCATCACCTTGGAGTTTTGCGGAGATGGCAAGGAATGCACCCAGTAGTACGGCGCGATCATCGTCCGTCAGTTCGACCAGCCCAGCCTTTTGCACCAGCCCACCCAGTTCGATGAGATGGCGGGTGCGTTCGCGTCGGTGCATCACCCACTCCCTATTGTCGGTGCGGCGCTGACTGGCTTCAACGCGGTGCGTCATTGCTATGGTGCGCTTGATCGCCCGGTATGTCAGCTTGAGTTCCGCGATCAGCCTTCCACGATTGCCCGCGAAAGAATGCTGCGCCAGTTGCTCGCCACGCCTCCCGTTCCTTCGCATCCTTGGTTTTGACAATGCGGAGCAATGCACCCGTCAACGTGTCGGGGTCGAAGCCATCCGCGCCGGTTGCGATGACCAGCTCGCCAAGCTGTTGCACCTTGCGAGCTTTGAGCAGTTTTGCCTTGTCAGTGAGTGCCTTCAGTTCCGAATCAAAATCTCGTGGTTTGCGCATGATGATCTCCATGTTGCGGTGATGGAGCGATCATAGCGGGCGTGGTTGCCAATGGCTGCAAGGTCGTCGGAACGGGCTGGGACGGGGCGGTCCTGAACAGGATTTATTCATGTGAGGGCGCGCTTATACGTCGTGCCGACGTGCTCTTTGTAGTGCAGATGGATTGCCATCATGGCGATCTACCACTTCTCGGCCAAAGTCATTTCCCGCGCCGCCGGGTCGAGCGCCGTTGCGTCCGCCGCCTATCGTGCGGCGGAACGGTTGCACGACCAACGCCTTGACCGCGACCATGACTTCACCAACAAATCGGGCGTTGTTCATTCGGAAGTGATGTTGCCGGAAGGTGCGCCGGAGCATCTTTCCGACCGGAAAACCTTGTGGAACGAAGTCGAGGCGGTCGAGAAGCGCAAGGACGCGCAGCTATCGCGCGAGGTCGAGTTTGCCATTCCGCGCGAGTTGAATCAGCAACAGGGCATCGACCTGGCCCACGACTTTGTGCAGGCTGAGTTTGTGGATCGCGGCATGATAGCCGACCTCAATGTGCATTGGGATATGGGCGCAGACGGCATGGCGAAGCCGCACGCCCATGTGATGCTCACCATGCGCGAGGTCAGTGACGAGGGCTTCGGCGCGAAAGTACGCGATTGGAACAAGACTGAGCTGGTCGAACAGTGGCGCGAACGCTGGGCGGGCCACGTCAATGAACGGCTGGCATCGCTCGACATTGATGCGCGCATTGATCACCGCTCATTGGAAGTACAAGGCATCGGCCTGGAGCCGCAAACCAAGATCGGTGCACCCGCGCAGCGCATGGCACGCGGCGGGGTGGAAGCCGACCGCCTTGCCGAACACCACGACATTGCGCGCGAGAATGGCGAACGGATCATCGCCAATCCCGCTATCGCCCTGGACGCCATCACCAAGCAACAAGCCACGTTTACGCGCCGTGACCTTGCCATGTTCATCCATCGCCATTCGGACGGCAAGGATCAGTTCGATCACGCGCTAAGCGCGGTGCAATCATCACCCGACATAGTTGCACTTGGCCGGGACGGGCGCGGCGATGAGCGGTTCACATCGCGCGAGATGATCGAGGTTGAAGCGCGGCTTGCGCGGGCGACCGAGCTTATGGCGGAGCGCGAGCATCACCGCGTCAGTGACCGGGAACGGGAACGGGCATTATCCCGCGCCGAAGAACGCGGTCTGTCCTTATCGGGCGAGCAGCGCAACGCCTTCGATCATGCCACATCGCCCAAGGATTTGGGTATCGTTGTCGGCTATGCCGGAACGGGCAAGTCCGCGATGCTCGGCGTTGCCCGTGAGGCATGGGAAGAGTCGGGCTATCAGGTGCGCGGGCTTGCCCCGTCGGGCATTGCGGCGGAGAATCTTGAAGCTGGTTCCGCTATCCCGTCGCGCACGATTGCCAGCCTTGAACATCAATGGGGTCAAGGCCGCGAGTTGCTGACATCCCGCGATGTGCTGGTGATCGACGAAGCCGGGATGGTTGGTTCGCGCCAGATGGAGCGGGTGCTGTCCCATGCCCATGACGCCGGGGCCAAGGTTGTTCTGGTTGGCGACCCTGAGCAGTTGCAAGCCATTGAAGCCGGTGCTGCATTCCGTTCGGTTGCCGAACGTCATGGCGGCGTCGAGATCACCGAGATCAGGCGGCAGCAGGAAGATTGGCAGCGTGATGCCACGCACCAACTGGCGACCGAACGCACGGCGGAGGCGTTGCGGGCCTATCACGAGCATGGCCGTGTTCATGCCGCCGAGACGCGCGAGCTGGCGCGCGGTGAGCTGATCGACACATGGGATCGCGAGCGCATCGCCGATCCCGACAAATCCCGCATCATCCTCACCCACACCAATGAC
>JANYGC010000132.1 GCA_025359425.1 Sphingomonadaceae bacterium | reverse complement strand
CTCCCCCTCTGGGGGAGGTGGCCGGAGCGGAGCGAAGGTCGGTGGGGGCGACTTGCGCAAGTCCGACTTGGCGGCAAGCCCCCACCGTCAGCCCTGCGGGCTGCCACCTCCCCCAAGAGGGGAGGATTTAGGAAGGACATCACCCCAACCTAGCCAAGGCCGCCGCCAGGCGTTCGGCCTCGGCCGCGTGCAGGGCATGATCGGCCCGCGCCTTGTCGACCGCCTCGGGCTTGGCCTTTTCGACGAAGGCCGGATTGGACAGGCGACCTTCCAGTGACTTGGCTTCCTTGGTCGAGGCTTCGAGGGCTTTGCTCAGGCGGGTTTTTTCGGCGGCAAGGTCAATGAAGCCGGCAAGTTGCAAAATATACGTGACGTCGTTCACTACAACTTGCGCTTCACCGCCGATCGCGGGGCCACGCTCAATTCTAGCCAATCTAGAAATCGCGGCGCTATGACGAGCAAGAAGCTGTTCGACCTTAGGATGTTCGCCCAACGGAGAATAAGGAACGCGTGCTCCCGGCGGAACATTTAGTGTTGTACGCGCTGTGCGAACCTCACTGACAAGCTTGATCAACCACTCCACCTCAGCCTTAGCCTCAGCATCCACCCCAACCCCCGGCTCGGGCCACTTCGCGGTGATCAGCGGATAGTGCGCGCGGGTCCCCAGCTTGCTCCACAGTTCCTCGGTGACGAAGGGCATGAACGGATGCAGCATGACCAGAATCTGGTCGAGCACCCAGCCGGCGACCAGTTTGGTTTCCGCATCGAAGCTGCCCTTGATCAGCTCGATGTACCAATCACAGAACTGGTTCCAGACGAAGTGGTAAATGGTGTTCGCGGCCGCATCGAAGCGCAGTTCGGCCATCGCAGAATCGAGCGCGGCGAGGGTCTCGCTCACTTCCCCGATGATCCACTTATTCACCGCTGAGGTGGCGTTAGGTGCGTTTAGGTCACTTGATGCTGCTATTCCGTTCGACTGGCAGAACCGCGCCGCATTCCACAGTTTCGTGGCGAAGTTGCGGTAGCCCTCGACGCGGCGCTCGTCCATTTTGACATCGCGGCCCTGGCTTTCCATCGAGGCCATGAAGAACCGCAAGGCATCGGCGCCGTACTGGTCGATCAGCAGCAGCGGATCGACCACGTTGCCCTTGCTCTTGGACATTTTCTGGCCATCGGCGGCGCGCACGAGGCCGTGTAGATACAGCCGCTTCCACGGGGCCTGGCCCATGAAATGCATCCCCTGCATCGCCATCCGCGCGTCCCAGAAGAACAGGATGTCGAAGCCGGAGATGAGCAGGTCGTTGGGGTAGTGTTTGGCCAATAAGCCCCTCCCCGTGGGGGAGGGGTTGGGGTGGGGGGTCTGATCTGGCGTTGAACCCCCATCCCAACCCTTCCCCACCGGGGAAGGGCTTTCATCCGGCCAGCCGAGCGTGGCGAAGGGCCACAGCGCGGAGGAGAACCAGGTGTCGAGGACGTCTTGGTCGCGCCAGATGCAAATGCCCGTAAATGGCGATTGATCCTCACGATCATGTCCAAACACGCCAACATTGATTGCTTCAACCGCGTCATTCACAACGCGAATGTTCGGTGTTCCGTAGTTGGCTGAAGCAAGTGCCAGCGCCTCCTGTTCTGTTTCGGCGACTGTAACCCAAGGCGTTTGGCTTCCATACATGGGTTGGCCATTTTCACGAATTTCTGGCCCATACCAAGCCGGGATCCGATGCCCCCACCACAGCTGCCGTGACACACACCACGGTTGGATGTTTTCCATCCAGTTGAACCAGGTCTTTTCCCAGGTCTTGGGGACGATCTCGATCCGTCCGTCGCGCACTGCGGCGATTGGTTCCTTGGCGAGTTCGGCAGCGTTGACGTACCATTGGTCGGTCAGCCACGGCTCGATCTCGACCCCGCCGCGATCACCGAACGGGGTCTGGATCGTGCGCGGTTCGGCGTCGTGTTCCGCGCCGTCCTTGTCGAGGTGCGGGATCAGGAAGCCGAGTTCCTTCATTCGTTCCACGACGAGTTTGCGCGCAACGAACCGGTCGAGGCCCAGAAACTCCGCTGGCACTAGCCCATCGCTGGTCTGCACCACCTTGGCCTCGGCATCGAACATGTTGAGCATTTCACCGGGCTTGATCCCGGCGCGCTTGCCAACTTCGAAATCGTTGAAATCGTGCCCCGGGGTAATCTTGACCACGCCGCTGCCCAGTTCCGGGTCGGCATGCTCGTCGGCCACCACCTTGAAGGTGCGCCCGGTGACCGGCTGGAGGATATCCTTGCCGATTACCGCCTGATAGCGTGCATCCTCGGGGTTCACCGCCACGCACATATCGGCGAGCATCGTCTCGGGCCGGGTGGTCGCGACCTCGACCGCGCCGCTGCCGTCGGCGAACGGATAGCGGAAGCGCCAGAAGCTGCCCTTGGTTTCGCGGGTCTCGACCTCAAGGTCCGAGATCGCAGTCTTGAGCCGGGGGTCCCAGTTGACTAGGCGTTTATCGCGGTAGATCAACCCCTCGCGGTGGAGGTCGACGAACACCTTGACCACCGCCTTGGTGAAGTGCGGGTCCATCGTGAATTGCTCGCGTGACCAGTCCATCGAGCAGCCCAGTCGGCGCAACTGGCGGGTAATCGTGCCGCCGCTCTCCGCCTTCCACTCCCACACCTTGGCGATGAAATCCTCACGGGTGTAATTGGCGCGCTTGTCCTGGGCGGCTTCCAGCTGGCGCTCGACCACCATCTGGGTCGCGATCCCGGCGTGGTCGGTGCCGACCACCCACAGCGCATCTTTGCCGCGCAACCGCTCGTACCGCACCACCACGTCTTGCAGCGTATTGTCGAGCGCGTGGCCGATGTGCAGACTGCCCGTCACGTTGGGCGGCGGGTTGACGATGGTGAAGGGCACCGCATCGGGCCGCTCAGGCCGGAACAGGCCATTGGCCTCCCAATGCGCGTACCACTTCGCCTCGATGGCGGCGGGATCGAAAGTCTTGGGCAATTCGGAGTTTGGGCTGGCTTCTGTCATTGTTTGCGGCCTTTGCCAGCGCCGGTAAGGCCATGCAAGCTTGCGCCAGCCTTGCCGGGGCCGCAATTTTGACGCAAACAGCACTCCGATGCGCGAATGGGCTGACTTTACTACCGAAACTGCCAAGGACGGCGCGATCAGCATCGCGCTGAGTGGGCCGCTGTGCGTATCCTCGGTGGGGCGGATTGATACCCGGCTGCGCGCAATCGAGGGACAGGTTGAGGCGATCGATCTGACCAAAGTGGAGGATTTCGATACCGTCGGGGCGTGGATCGTGGTGCGGCTGTCCGAAGAGCGCGGCGCCAAAATCACCGGCGGTAGCGAAAAGGCGACGCGGCTGATCGCAGCAGTGCGCGGCGATCACATCGATGAAGACCTGACCGACCAGACGTCGGCCGATGCGTCGAGCGAAGCCGCAGCACGCGGCTGGCCGAGCCGGACGGTCCAGAAACTGGGCAGTATCGTCACCGGTTACCTCGAAGGCATCACCAAGCTGGTCGGTTTCCTCGGTGCGCTGATCATCGCCATGGGCGCGCTGATTGCCCATCCGCGCCGGTTCCGCATTATCGCGCTGGTCCGGCAGATCCAGCTGAGCGGGGTCGGGGCCTTGCCGATCGTCGGGTTGATGAGCTTTTTGATCGGGATCGTGATCGCGCAGCAAGGCGCGGTGCAGCTGCGCCAGTTCGGTGCGGAGATCTATACCGTCAACCTGACCGGGCGGCTGTCGATGCGCGAGCTGGGTATCCTGATGACCGCGATCATGTTCGCGGGCCGGTCGGGCTCCTCATTCGCGGCGCAGATCGGCACGATGAAACTGACCGAAGAGATCGACGCGATGCGCACCATCGGGGTCTCGCCGATGGAGGCACTGGTGGTGCCGCGGATTGTCGCTGCGCTGCTGATCATGCCGCTGCTCGGATTTTACGCCGCCGTGCTGGCGATCATCGGCGGGGCGTTCATCTCGATGTTCGCGCTCGACATCCCGTTCTTCACCTTCCTGATCCGAATTCGCGAAGTGGTGCCGCTGCACGATATCTGGGTCGGGTTGATCAAGGCGCCGCTGTTTGGCCTGATCATCGCGCTGGCGGGCTGCTATCAGGGGATGCAGGTCCAGGGCAATTCCGAAGAGGTCGGGCTCAGGACCACGGTTGCAGTGGTGCAGGGTATTTTCGCGGTGATCGTCCTCGATGCCTTTTTCGCGGTGTTCTTCACCGAAGTGGGCTGGGGATGAATACTCCCGAAACCCAGGACGAACCCGCAGTCGTGGTCGAAGGGCTGAAGAACGTGTTCGGCAGCCACGTGGTTCACGAAGATCTCGACCTGACCGTTCGCCGCGGCGAAATCCTTGGCGTGGTTGGCGGCTCGGGCACCGGCAAGTCGGTGCTGCTGCGCTCGATCATCGGGCTGCAACCGCCGGCTGCGGGGCATATCGAAGTGCTGGGCGGCGAAGTTGCCGAAGAGCGCGATCCCGGTGATATCGACGTGCGCAGCCGCTGGGGGGTGCTGTTCCAAGGCGGGGCGCTGTTCTCGACCCTGACCGTGGCGGAGAACATCGAGGTGCCGCTGCGCGAATTTCATCCCGAGATCGGCGATGAACTGCGCCGTGAGATTGCGCTTTACAAGATCAAGCTCGCCGGCCTGCCCGAGGATGCGGCGGACAAATTTCCCTCGGAGCTGTCCGGAGGCATGCGCAAGCGCGCCGGCCTTGCCCGGGCGCTGGCGCTCGATCCCGAACTGCTGTTCCTCGATGAGCCGACCGCCGGGCTCGACCCGATCGGTGCGGCGGCGTTCGACGAATTGACCCGCGAACTGCAGGAGACGCTGGGTCACACCGTGTTCCTGATCACGCACGATCTCGATACGCTGTACGAGATTTGCGACCGGGTCGCAGTGCTGGCCGACAAGCGCGTGATTGCGGTCGGGACGATCCCCGAACTGCTCGCGCTCGACCATCCGTGGATCCAGGAATATTTCAATGGGCCGCGTGGGCGCGCCGCCCAGTCGGCGCAGCGCCGCGCCAAGGCGAAGGCCATGGACAAGATCAGAAAAGCAGGGGCATAGAGCGGCTATGGAAACCAGGGCCAAGAATGTCTGGGTGGGGGCGGTCTCACTGGCGCTGCTGGCGCTGCTCGCGGTCGCGATCGTGTGGATGACGCGGCTGGGAGAGGGCAGCAAGCACGAGTTCGACATATTTTTCAAGCAGTCGGTCGACGGCCTTGCCAAGGGTTCGTCGGTGACCTTCTCAGGCGTGCCGGTGGGCCAGGTCAAGGAGATCGAGCTGTGGAAGAAGGACCCCAGTTTCGTGCGGGTCCGGATCGCGGTCGACAAGGACGTGGCGATCCGCGTCGGCACCACCGCGACGATGCAGGGCAGCTTCACCGGGGTGTCGAACATCCAGCTTGAAGGCGCGAGCAAGGACGCGCCGCTGATCGCCTGCGGGACGCAGGATCGCAAGGCGGCCTGCCCCGAAGGAGTGCCGGTGATCCCGACCAAGCGCGGCGGACTGGGCGAACTGCTCAACTCGGCCCCGGTGCTGCTCGAACGGCTGGCGACGCTGACCGAACGGATGACGCAAATGTTTTCCGACAAGAACCAGGCCTCGATTGAGGGGATCCTCGCCAACACCAGCCGGCTCACCAACGGACTGGCGGACGCCTCGCCCGAAATGCGCAAGACTTTGCAGGAACTGCAGGGCACGCTGGCAGAAGCCCGCGGCGCGCTCGCCAGCTTCCAGCAGGTGGCCGGGTCGACCGACCGGATGATGACCGAAGATTTCAAGCCGATGGTCGGACAGTTCAACAATTCGCTCAAATCGATCGACCGGGCCTCGAACCAGCTTGATGGCTTGCTTGGCGATATGCGCCCGGGCGCGAAGCGGCTCAGCGAGCAGACCCTGCCCGAAGCCGAAGCCGCAATCCGCGACATGCGCGCGACGACCAAGGCGCTGCGCGGGATGACCGAAAAGCTCAACGAGCAAGGCGCCAAGGGGCTGATCGGCGGGGCGCAATTGCCGGATTACAAGCCATGAACTATCGGGCCATGACAGGGATTTCCGCGATGAACCGAACGCTCGCCGCCTTGCTGGTTATCACGCTGTCGCTCAGCGGCTGCCTCAGCCTGGGCGGCAAGCCGCCGCCGACGCTGCTCACCCTGACCCCGGCGACTGCGGTCCCGGCGGGCACCGTGACCAGCGGCGATCCCAGGACCGCGATCATGGTGATGGAACCCGAAACCGACCAGCGGCTTGCGGTGGTGCGGGTGCCGGTGCAGATCGACGATACCAACATCGCCTATGTCAAGAACGCGGCGTGGGTCGAGCGGCCTGCGCGGTTGTTCCGCGCCCTGCTTGCCGAAACGCTGCGCAGCAAGACCAGCGCGCTGGTGCTCGAAGACTCGCAGGCAGCCGCCAATGTCGGGGTGCGGGTTTCGGGCCGGCTGATCGATATGGGGTACGATGCGCGCACCAGTTCGGTGGTGGTGCGGTATGAAGCGATCCGCAGCAGCACAGGCAGTGCGGTGGTGACCAAGCGCTTCGAAAGCGTGGTGCCGGGCGTACCGGCCAAACCTGAATTTATCGGACCAGCTTTGAACCAGGCGGCGAACGATGTCGCCGGACAGGTTGCAGCGTGGATTGTGGGCTAAGGCCGCACGAGCAACGCAAACCGCTGCGCTGCACTGAACGAAGCCAGCCGCCGCGCGCGCCGTTCGGCGGCTTCGTTATCTGCGCCCCACAGCTCGATCTGCCAGTCTTCCTCAAGCTCGGCGGCGGTCCACAACCCGGACGCATCGGCGCCTTGTTCCAGTGCAGCCAGCGCGATCACCAGCGAAGCGGCTAGCGCGCTCAGCGTGGTCAATGCGGCAAGAGTGAAGCCGTCGTGCGTCGCCAGCACGCGCTCCAGCCGGGCCAGCGTTGCCGCGCTTTGCGGTCGGTGGATCACGCCATTGATGCGCTCGAAATGCACGTCCCAGCGCGTTTCGGCAGCGACCAGCAACGGCTCCCAGACGCCAATTTGCCGCGCGTGGAGCGGCTCGTCCGGATCGGCGCGATAGCACAGCGTATCGGTCTCGGCGTAGCGCAGCAACTGCGCGGTCGCGGCGGCGCGGTCGGGGGCGATGACGTCGATGGCATAATCGGCGAGGTCGCGCAGCGGCAGGGTGTCGGGGTCGACCGTATCACCCTGCGCGGACCACTCGGCCGCCATCTCCAGCGCCAGGGCCTCTGCTGGCACCGCCTGCGCGCTGCCAGCCTGCGTCTTTACGACACGGCCATCGAGCAGCACCTGCCAGCCGCCTTGAATCGGCGCAACAGTCGCTTCGGTCCAGAACCGCTTCATGAACCGGGCGACTTCCACTTGCGCGCCAGAAACGGCGGGAGGAGCAGCAGCTCGAGCAGGCCGAATATCGTGAAAGCCACGCCGGCTGGTTTGGGCACGTCGATCTTGCCGGCCACGATCAGCAGCCCGACCACGGTCAAGGCGGTTGCCGACAGGCGCACCAGATTGAGCATCACGAAGCGCTGCCTGGCGAGGCTTTCGTCGTCGTTCATCCGATCAGCTCCTTGAGATGCGCCGGATCACGAGCCACTGCTTCGGCTCCGGCATCCAGCAATTCGGCGGCAGTATGATAACCCCAGTCGACCCCCAGCGCCCGCACCCCGGCGGCCCCGGCCATCGCGATGTCGAACACAGTATCGCCAATCATCACGCAGTCCGCGGGTTTCGCGCCGGTTTCGGCGAGTGCAGCCAGCACCATCGCCGGGTGCGGTTTCGATGGATGGTGGTCGGCGGTCTGCAAGGTCGCGAACCGGGCCGACAGGCCGTGCGTGGCAAGGCAATGTTCGAGCCCGCGCTGGCTTTTGCCGGTTGCCACGCCCAGCACCCATCCGGCCGCGCTGAGATCGGCGACCAGTTTAGGGATGCCTTCGTACAATGGCTCGACCAGTGACCCGCCTTCGCGGGCAGCGCGGAAGCGCGAGCGATAGGCGACATCAGCTGCGGCGCGCAGGCTTTCGTCCGCAGCGGGAGCCAGTTGGTGGATCGCCTGCGGCAGGCTCAGCCCGACGATCCGGCGCACCAGGTGCCGGTCGGGCGGGGGCAGGCCCACATCGGCAAAGGCCGCGTCCATGGCATTGCACACCCCGGCCTGACCATCGACCAAAGTCCCGTCGCAATCGAATAGCGCCAGCCGCACGGTCATGGGGCGAGATTTCGCATGAGCGCCGCGATCCCGGCGGCACCTTCGCTTTCCAGCCCGGCGGCGACACGCTCGCGCTCGGCCGCCGACTTGTTCTGGCTGAGTTTGAGCGTTTCACGCCAGGCAATCACTTCGAGCTCGAACCCGACGATGGCGGATTGCAGCGCGCGGCTCTTGGCTGCGGGCAGCTTGTCCATCGTCCACGGCTTGCCCGCTGCGATCCGCGCCTCGTGCTTGTTCGACAGCGCGGTAATCTGGCCGAGCAAGCCATCGCCGTCCAGCCGCCGCACCCGGCCTTCAAGCTCGAGCGCAGCGTAGTTCCAGGTCGGGACCTGCTCGGGATCGGCGTACCAACGCGGGCTGACGTAGCCATCGGGGCCGTTGATCACCGCCAGCACGGTCATGCCGTGCAAATGCTTGGTCAACGCATTGCCGCGCGCAAGGTGGAACTGCACCGCGCGGTCAGCTGTATAGAGGAGCGGCACGTGCGCCACCCGGGGGCCATCCGGTGTCTGCGCAAAGACCATGCCGAAGCCGATCTCCTCGATCATCGTTTCAAGCAGCGCGCGCCCGACATCTTCGCGCGCGCCGTGGCGGAAGGCCGGGCTGGGGTGCATCGACCTATTCCCTTGTCATTGCGAGCGCAGCGAAGCAATCCAGGGCCGCACGCGGGACTCTGGATTGCTTCGCTGCGCTCGCAATGACGAACTATTTTTTATCATTTTTGGGCTTTGCTTTGGGTGAGCCTTTGCCCTTGGTCGGGCCGCGGCTCTTGGCGGGGCGCGTTGGCGCGTCCGAGCGTGAGCGGCGCTCGCCCGCCGGCGCGTCCGAACGCGAGCGCCGCTCACCCCGGCGTTCCTTGCGGTATTGCTTGGCGTGGGCCTTGGCCTCGGCCTTCTTTACTTCCTTGGATGGGGCCGAAGGGGCCGCGAGCTGGATCACGCCATCGGCTTCGTCGAAGCCCAGGCTGACCAAGCTCGACGCGAAATGGTCGGGCAGGTCGGCAGTCACGTCGATGGTATCGCCGCCGGGCGCGGGGATTACCAGCCGCCGCGCGTGCAGGTGCATCTTGCGGCTGATCGTGCCCGACAGGAACGCGTCAGGTCCGCCGTATTTGCCGTCGCCCACGATCGGGTGGCCGATCGCGGCCATGTGGACGCGCAGCTGATGCGTGCGGCCGGTCAGCGGCTGCAGTTCGACCCACGAGGCACGGTTGCCGGCGTGGTCGATCACGCGGTAGCGGGTGCGCGCGCTTTGCCCGTGCTCGCTTTCGTCGACCATCATCTTTTCGCCGCCGCTGCCCGGCTGCTTGCCCAGTGGCAGCTCGATCAGCCCGTCCTCGATGGCGGGTACGCCGATCACCAGCGCCCAGTAGATCTTGCGCGCCGAGCGGCCCGAGAAGTGCTTCGAAAACGCCGCCGCGCTGCCCGGGGTGCGCGCGATCAGCAGCACGCCGGAGGTATCCTTGTCGAGCCGGTGGACCAGCCGCGGACGCGGATCGCTCTCCTGCGCCAGCGCGTCGAGCAGCCCGTCGACGTGTTCGAAGGTGCCGCTGCCGCCCTGCGTCGCCAAGCCCGGCGGCTTGTTGAGGACAAAGGCGCTGGGGGTGGTGCGGATCACCATGTCGAGCGCCAGGTCGCGCTGTTCCGGGGTGAGCGGCTTGCGCTCGCGCTGGCCCTTGATCGCCGGGGCATCGCCGCCGGGGGGCACGCGCACGACTTGCCCGGTCAATACCCGGTCCGCTGGATCGGCGCGCTTGCCATCGACCCGGATCTGCCCGGTGCGCGCCCACCGGCTGATCGTGGCGAAGCCGATGTCGGGCAAGTGGCGCTTGAACCAGCGGTCGAGCCGCACGCCGTCGTCATCTGGGGCAACGGTGAACTGGCGGACGACAACGCTCATGCTGCCACCCGCATCAGCGCGAGCCCGGCAAACAGCGCCGCGACACCGGCCAGCACCGAGACACTGGCATAAAGCGCTGCGGTGGCGATTGCCCCGCGCTCGATCATCAGCACCAGTTCGAGGCTGAACGCGGAAAAGGTGGTGAAACCGCCGAGCAGGCCGACACCCAGCAACAGCCGCCAGCCTTCGCCGTGGCTGCCATAGCGCGCGAGCCAGCCCGCCAGCAGGCCCATGGCCAGACTGCCGAGCACATTGACGCTCAACGTAGCCCAGGGAAAAGTCGCTGGACCCATGACGCGGAACATGGCCACACCGCTCGCATAGCGCAGCCATGCTCCCAGTCCGCCGCCCAGGACGACATAGAGTGATGCGGTGAGAAAGCTTGGTACTGGCATGGCTGCCGCATTAGGTCAGCCGCGCGGGTCCAGCAAGTCGGAAGGGGCGCGGCAAAATTGCCACATTCCGCACCTCCGCAGGGTTGCCATGCGGTTCGTTTACTGGTAGCCGCCCGCCGGTTCGACCCGTTCCTGTTGGATTCGGGTGCGTTTTACGTTTTTGAATTAAAAGGTGCTCCCCCGCACTGCATTGCCGCGGGGTTCTCGTCTTTTTGCATTGAGGTAGTTCGATTTATGCAAATTCTCGTCCGCGATAACAACGTCGAGCAGGCTCTGCGCGCGCTTAAGAAAAAGCTGCAGCGCGAAGGCGTCTATCGCGAAATGAAATTGCGCCGTCACTACGAAAAGCCGTCGGAAAAGCGCGCCCGCGAAAAGGCCGCTGCCGTACGCCGCGCCCGCAAGATGGAGCGCAAGCGGATGGAACGCGACGGGATAAAGTAGGTCCGCATGGCCGCTTGAACGGCGGCGCGTGTTGGGCCATGAGGGCGCGGTCAATTCCGCGCCCTTTTGCGTACTTGGCCCGAGTTAGACCGACCAGACAGGGATACCCATGACCGAAATCACCCGCGTACCATTGCAGCCCGTCGCCAGTGGCGTGCTGACCAAGCTGTGGCTGGGGGTGCTGTTCGTGGCGCTGTGCGCCGCCGGGCTGGTCTATGCCAGCCTGCCAAAAGGCGTCGACGTGACCACGCTCAAGGCTGGAGCGGGCCGGACGCCGACCAAGGACGATTACATTTTCATCAAGTACGTCGGCAAGCTGGATAGCGGCAAAGAATTTCAGCGGTCACCCGATAAATCGGTCTTTCCGATCCCCGGCGTCCTGCCCGATGGCGTGCCGCTCGCGCTCGAAGGCACGATCCCTGGCTTTGCCGAAGGTCTGGCCAAGGTCCAGCAGGGCGGCAAATACCGGCTGAAAATCCCGGCGGCCAAAGCCTATGGTGCCGAAGAGAAGCGCAATCCTGAAACCGGTGAGGTCGAAATACCCGCCAACAGCAACCTGACGTTCGATATCGAGGTTGTGGCGATCATGCCGCGTTCCGAAGCCGAGCAGCGCGCATCGCAGGCGCAAGCCATGATGCAGCAAATGCAAGGTGCAGGCCCTGAGGGTGCCGCAGGCAAGGCCGAGCCGGGCAAGCCCGCCAGCGAACCTGCGGACAAGCCCAAGACAAAGTAACCCAAGCTAAGGTGATATAGCGCAATGTCGGTTGATACCGCCACCGTGGCCAAGATCGCCGCGCTGGCCCGCATCAAGGTGAGCGAGGCCGAGCTCGCAGCAATGGTCCCCGAGCTTAACGGGATTCTCGCCTGGGTCGAACAGCTTGGCGAAGTCGACGTCAGCGGGGTCGAGCCGATGACCGCAGTGATCGAAAATCACTTGCGGCTGCGCGCTGATGTCATCGATCCCGATCCGCTCACCGGCGGCGGCAAGCGTGACGCGGTGCTGGCCAATGCTCCGGCGGCGATGGACGGCTTCTACGGCGTCCCCAAGGTGATCGAATAGTGACCAGTCTGACCGATCTGGGCGTCGCGGCGATTCGCGACGGGGTGGCAGCGGGGACCTTCACTGCGGTCGAAGTGGCCGAGGCGTTCAACGCCAATGTCGCCGCCGCAAGCGCGCTCAATGCCTTCATCGTGACCACTCCGGAACTGGCGCTGGGTGCAGCCAAGGCCACCGACACGCGCCGGGCCAAGGGCGAAGCGCTGGGGTTGATGGGCGGGGTCCCGATCGGCATGAAGGACCTATTCGCCACCAAGGGCGTGCAGACCACCGCGGCGAGCCACATGCTCGAAGGGTTCGTTCCCGAATACGAAAGCACCGTCTCACAAAAGCTGTGGGATGCCGGGGCGGGAATGCTGGGCAAGCTCAACCTCGATCAGTTCGCGATGGGCTCATCCAACGAGACCAGCTATTTCGGCAATGTCATCTCGCCGTGGCGGCGGGGGGATGGCGGCAATGCCGCGCTCGCTCCCGGCGGATCGTCGGGCGGCAGTTCAACGGCAGTCTCGGCGCGGCTCGCACCTGCCGCGACCGGTACCGACACTGGCGGCTCGATCCGCCAGCCCGCGGCCTTCACCGGCATTTCGGGAATCAAGCCGACTTATGGCCGGTGCAGCCGGTGGGGCATCGTCGCGTTCGCCTCCTCGCTCGACCAGGCCGGATCGATGGCGCGCGATGTGCGCGATTGTGCGATCATGCTTGAGGCGATGGCCGGGTTCGATCCCAAGGACGCGACCAGCCTCGATCTGGCCGTGCCGCAGTGGGAAGCGGGCCTGAGCGGCGATCTCACGGGCAAGAAAGTCGGCGTACCCACCGAATACCGCATGGACGGGATGGACCCGGATGTCGCGGCCAGCTGGGATCAGGGCATTGCCTGGCTGAGGGATGCCGGCGCGGAAATCGTCGAGATCAGCCTGCCGCACACCAAATATGCGCTGCCGGCCTATTACATCATCGCCCCGGCCGAAGCCTCATCCAACCTCGCACGCTATGACGGGGTGCGCTATGGCCTGCGCGAACTGCCCGATGGTGCTGGCCTGCAAGACATGTACGCCGCAACCCGCGCTGCCGGGTTCGGGGCCGAGGTCAAGCGCCGGATCATGATCGGCACCTATGTGCTCTCGGCGGGCTTCTACGACGCCTACTACACCCAGGCGCAGAAGGTCCGCACGCTGATCAGCCGCGACTTTGCGCAAGCCTTCGCCCTATGCGACGTGATCCTCGCCCCGACCGCGCCGACCGCTGCGTTCGGGCTCGGCGAAAAGAGCGACGATCCGCTGGCGATGTACCTCAACGACGTGTTCGCGGTGCCCGCCTCGCTGGCAGGGCTGCCCGCAATGTCGGTCCCCGCCGGGCTCAACCGCGAAGGCCTGCCGCTTGGACTGCAGATCATTGGCCGTCCGTTCGACGAGCAGGGTGTGCTGAACGCAGGTCTCGCAATCGAGCAGCGCGCCGGGTTTGCCGCGCGGCCGGAAAAATGGTGGTAAGATGAGCGACTATCGCGTCCACGGTGCAACCGGCGAATGGGAGGTCGTGATCGGCCTTGAGGTCCACGCGCAGGTCACTTCGCAGTCCAAGCTGTTTTCGGGCGCGGCGACCGCGTTCGGGGCCGAGCCCAACAGCCAGGTCAGCCTGGTCGATGCGGCGATGCCCGGGATGCTGCCGGTGCCCAACCGCGAATGCATCCGCCAGGCGGTGCGCACCGGCATGGCGCTCAACGCGCAGATCAATCCGTGGAGCCGGTTCGACCGCAAGAACTATTTCTACGCCGATCTGCCGCAGGGCTACCAGATCAGCCAGCTCTATTTCCCCATTGTGGGTGAGGGCGAGATCGATGTGGTGCTTGACGAAAAGTCGCCCGAAACCAGCACCAAGACCATCGGGATCGAACGCATCCACGTTGAGCAGGACGCGGGCAAGCTGATGCACGATCAGCACCCGACGATGTCTTACGTCGACCTCAATCGCTCGGGCGTGGCCTTGATGGAGATCGTCAGCCGTCCCGACATGCGCTCGCCGGCCGAGGCCGGGGCATACCTGACCAAGCTGCGCCAGATCCTGCGCTATGTCGGATCGTGCGATGGCAACATGGACCAAGGCTCGATGCGCGCCGATGTCAACGTCTCGGTGCGCAAGCCCGGCGACGAATTTGGCACCCGCACCGAGACCAAGAACGTCAACTCGGTGCGGTTCGTGATGGCGGTGGTCGAGGCGGAAGCGCGCCGCCAGGTCGATGTGATCGAGGACGGCGGGCGGATCGTGCAGGAAACCCGGCTCTACGATCCCGACCGCAACGAGACGCGGTCGATGCGCAGCAAGGAAGACGCGCACGATTACCGCTATTTCCCCGATCCCGACCTGCTCCCGCTCGAGCTCGATCAGGCGTTTCTGGACGAATGCGAAGCGAGCCTGCCCGAACTGCCCGACGCCAAGCGGGCGCGCTATGAAGGCGCGCTGGGCCTGTCGGCCTACAATGCGCGGGTGCTCACCTCGGATGTCGAAACCGCGCGGTGGTTCGAGCGGCTGGTGACGGCCACCGCCGCCAATGCCGGCAAGGGCGAGGCCGAAGTCGCCAAGCAAGCGAGCAACTGGCTGACCAGCGAACTGTTCGGCGCGCTCAACAAGCTCGGCACCGATCTCGCCTCGTCGCCGGTCACGCCCGACAACGGCGCGGAATTGCTCGGGCTGGTCGCCAGCGGCACAATCTCGGGCTCGGCGGCCAAGCTTGTGCTCGAAAAGATGCTCGCAAGCGGCGACCGTGCCGCCGCAATCGTCGAGCGTGAAGGCCTCACCCAGACCAGCGACACCGGGGCGATCGAAGCCGCGGTCGACGCCGTCCTCGCCGCCAACGCCGACAAGGTTCAGCAATACAAGGACGGCAAGGAAGCGCTGTTCGGGTTTTTCGTCGGCCAGACGATGAAAGCGATGCAGGGCAAGGGTAATCCGGGGCTGGTCAACGAAGTGATCAAGGCCAAGCTGGGCTAAGCCCGACGCAGTGAATCAAAAAGGGTGCCGAAGCATTGCTCCGGCGCCCTTTTTGTCGCCCTTGCGAAATCAGGCCTTGCGCGTTCCGTTCATCGGGAAAGTGCCGAACGCGCCGGCCTTGACCGAGCCGGTCAGCGTGTCGCCATCGACCGTCGCTTCGCCTTCGAGCGTCATCGGCATCGGCACGGTCATCTTCATCGACCAGGTCAGCTTGTTGCCGTCGACCTTGCCGTCTTCGAGGTCCATCGAGCCCATCGCGCCGACGTTGCTGCCGGTGAAGGTGTCGCCATCGACAATGATCGTCACGTCGCTCTTCTGGTCGCCCATCGGGGTCTTGGTGATGCACTCATAAGTACCGGCTACAGACATTCTCTCTCTCCTTACATCGACGTAAATAGCGGCCCTCACTCGCTGGTTGGCGCGGCGCTGTCAACGGGGCTCGCGATCTCGATTGGCAGGCCCAGTTTCTTCAGTTGCGGCTCGACCACCTTGCGGTCGCCCACCACGATGAACACCAGACCGGCGGGTTGCAGATAGCTGCCAGCCGCAGCGTTGATCGCCTTGGCATCGATGCTGCGATAGCGGGTCGGGAGCGTGGCGTAATAATCGTCCGGACGCCCGAGCAGCTGGTTCGAGAGGATCGCGCCGAGGACCTGGCCGTTGGTTTCGAAGCGGTTGGGCAGGCCGCGGATGTTGCCGTCGGTGACCCGGCCCAGTTCGACCGACTCGACCCCCCGCCGCGCCGGGAACAGCTGCATGTCGGCCAGCAGCAGCGCAATCGAATCGCCCGTCCGGTCAGCCTGAACCGGTGCGGTTAGCACCAGCGAGCGCTGCCCCTTGGGGCTGCGCACCACGCTGCGCACGCCGTAGGACCAGCCCTTGTCTTCGCGCAGGTCCAGGTTGAGGCGGCTGAGGAAGCCGTTGCCGAGCACTTCGTTGGCAAGGTCGAGCGCTTCCTGGTTCTGGTCACGCCCCGACAGCGGCAGCACGCGGCCCGCGACGATCACCGATTGCGGCGAATTGGGCCGATCGATCAGCACGATCCGGGGCTTGGGCGCCGGAATTGCGGCATCGAGCTGCTTGACCGGCTTGGCCCCGGCGGGCGGGCGCCAGTCGCCGAAGCTTGCCTCGAGCATGGGCCTCAGCTGATCCATAGTGATGTCGCCGACCACCGTAATAGTCATCGCATCGGGCCGCAGCCACTTGTCGTGCGCACCGCGCAGCGCCGCAGGCGTCAGCGCGACGACCGATTTTGCATCGCCCAGCCCGTCACCCGGCTGGCCGTAGGGATGAGCCGCACCGAACAGCAGCGGGTTCATCATCCGGGTCGCCAGCGCGCGCGGACTGGCGTTTGCCTGACCGATATCGGCCAATTGCTGGTCGCGCACCCGCGCCACATCGGCGTCGCGGAATGCGGGGCGGCGGACCACCTCGGCCATAAGGTCGAGTGAAGGTTTCAGGTTGGCGGTGAGGGCATTCAGCTGGACGCTTGAAGTGTCGAGCCCGGCTCCGGCCGAAAGCCGCGCTCCGAGGCGCTCCTGCTGCTCGGCGATCTGGATTCCGGTCAGGCTCTGGGTGCCCTCGTCGAGCAGCGACATCATCAGCGACTGGGTGCCGGGACGGTCCTGCACATCGGCGGCAAAGCCCGCATCAAAGCTCAGGTTGACCAGCACCGTCGGCACTGCGGTACGCCGGGCGAGCACCACCGGAATGCCGTTGGACAGCGTCGCGCGCTCGATCGCCGGGAACGCCAGATCGCCAACCGGGGCGACCGGCGGGGCTTCGCGCTTAGGCCCGGTCGCCAGCTTGGGGGCGGGCTTCTTGGCGTCGGCGCGGGGCGGGGCGCTGGTCGCTTCATCGCCCCAGCCGCCCAGCGCCTCGCCCTTTTCGGTGCGCGCACCTGGACTGACGGTCAGCGCATAGACCGGGCGCGACAGCCAGCGGCCGAGCGCATCCTTGACCTCGGGCGCGGTCAGGCTGGCGATGCGCGCGAGATCCTTCTTGTACTGCCCGGGATCGCCCGAATAGAGCAACCCTTCGGCGAGTTGCGCGCCCTTGCCCGAGAACCCGCCGACTTGTTCGAGGCTGGTGATCTGGCCCGCGACCGCGCTGGTCGCGGCGCGCTGCAGTTCGTCTGCGTTCGGCCCTTCGGCGAGCAGCTTGGCGATGTCTTCGTCAAGCGCGGCCTCGGCCACCTTTACGTCGACGCCGTCCTTCACCTCCAGTTCGATCTGGATGAAGCTGACCTGCTCGAACTGCTGGACCTGTGCCGAAACCGAAGTCGCGAGCTGGCGGCCCTTGACCAGGTCGTTGTCGAGCCGCGAGCTGGCCAGCCCGCCGAGCACCCGCATGCCAAGGTCAAGCGCCGGGGCATCGGGATCGTTCAGCCCCGGGCCGGACCAGACGCGGTAAATCTTGGTTTGCGGGACCTGATCCTTCATTTCGCGGCGAAGCGGGGCAGCCAGCGTCACCGGCCCGGCGGCGACCTTGCGCACTTCGGGGCCGCGCGGGATCGCGCCGAACCATTTTTCGACCATCGGCTTGGCTGTCGCCGCGTCGATATCGCCGGACAGCACGAGGACCACATTGCCCGGCGCATAATTGCCGGTGAACCAATCACGCACGTCCTTGATGCTCGCGGCGTTGAGATCGGCCATCGAGCCGATGGTGGCGTGGCGATAGGGATGCCCGACCGGGAACAGTCCTTCGCCAATGGCATATTCAACGAGGCCATAGGGCTCGTTGTCGCCCTGGCGTTTTTCGTTCTGGACCACCCCGCGCTGTTTATCGAGCTTGTCCTGGCTGACCGCGCCGAGCAGGTGGCCCATCCGGTCGCTCTCCATGAACAGCGCCAGATCGACCGCGCCGGTGGGGACGGTTTCGACATAGTTGGTCCGGTCGTACCAGGTCGAGCCATTGGTAGAGGTCGAACCGGCACCTTCGAGCGGCACATCGAAGTTGGGGACGTTTTCGCTGCCGCCAAACATCAAGTGTTCGAACAGGTGGGCAAACCCGGTGCGGCCCTTGGGTTCGCTCTTCGAGCCGACCCGGTAATAGATTGTAACCCCGACGATCGGTGCTTTGCGATCGGTGTGGACGATGACGTTGAGGCCGTTGGCGAGGGTAAAGCGCTCGTAGGGGATGTCGACCGTCTGGACCAGCTGGCTGAGCGAGGCAGGCGGGGCCACGGGATTGGGCGGAACCGGCATTTGCTTGGTCGCAACCGTAACTTGCTGCGCGCCCGGAGCGGTGGCGCAAGCGGACAAGGCGATGGCGAGCAGCGAGGCGGACAAAAAGCGGCGCATGGTGCAGGGACCCTTCAAAATACGAGCGTAAACTATTCCAGCGGAACGCTTAATTCGACACCGTTTCTCGACGAACCGCATGTGCGGCCACATCGGCGCGGGTGAACCATACCGGCTTGAACTTGTGCGCCACAAACAGCGGGGCCTGATCGGCATAATGCGGGCTGTCGCGGCGGGTCGTGGCCGCGCCATAGGGCTGGATCGATTCGGAGTGCACCGTGCTGTCTTTGCCCCATTCGATCAGCATCACGAAGCTGTCGCCGTGCTTGATCGACAGCCGTCCATCGGGATCGACATTCCAGCTGGTTGCCGCGCGCAAAGTATCGCCGCCGCCGTCACCGGGCAGATCGACGCTGCCCTGGCGGATGCGGATCACCTCGCCCAGCGGCGGGTCGAGCCGCCCGAAGTACTTGATCAGATGCGCCGCCGCCTTGGCCAGCTCGGTTCGCAGATCGTGCATCGGCCGCAGGTTATAGCTGGCCGACATGCCTTCTTCGAGCACCATCACCGCCAGTGCATCGGCCGGGCCCCTGCCGTCGGCTTTCAAGTCCCATGTGCCGAGCAAAGCTTGCGCTTTGGCCAACTGGGGATCGCCACGCAAATCCAGCTTCGCGATCCCGTCGAGCATGAAGGCAACATAGCCGGCGCGTTCGTAGCCCGTGTCGAACTTGATCGCGAGCAGCCGGTCGCGGGTGATCGGCCCCGGCTCGGACAGCAGCTTCACCGCGCGGCGCGCCCGGTTGGTCATGTCGGTTTCCACGCCCCAGATCGCCGGGATCATCGCGGGATTAAGCTCGCTGCCCGGCCCCGCGGCGACCAGCGGCGTGTTGTTTGAATTGAACAGGAAGCCCGAGGCCGGGTTGATCAGATGCGGGTACGAAACGAACGGGATTGACCGCTGCCAAATCAGGCTAGAATCGCTCCCGCTGACCGCGTGGCGCCAGTCAGGGCCGGGCTTTCGATCTGGAATTTTCGCATTGTACCAATCGCCGATGTTGCCCGCCTTGTCGGCGTAGATGAAGTTGGTCGCGGGCACGCCTTGCAAGGCCATTGCCGCCTGCCACTGGGCAAAGTCCTGCGCCTTGGTGATACGGTAATATTGCTCAAGGCTCTGGATGTTGTCGATCCCGGCATAGCGCACCGCAAAGGCGCCCTGCGCGGTGACCAGCGCCGGACCCTGCGCGGCGCGCCACACATTGCGCGGGACCGGCAGGACCAGCGGGCCGAACCGCACCCGCAGCCAGACGCGGTGCTTTTCCAGCACCTGCCATTTGCCGTCGAGCTTGTAGTGGCTGGCATCGCTATCGACCTCGAGCTTGTAGACATCGATCAGATCGGCGCGATTGACGGTGTTGGTCCAGCCCAGGTGCTCATTGTGGCCGAGAAACGGGTACGGCGAGCCGGGGAAGGTCGCCCCGGCAAAATGCCAGCCGCTGTCGCTGTCGATCTCCAGCTCGTACCAGGCGACCCCGCCGCGGTAGGGTTGATGGCTGTTCGAGAACAGCCGCGTGACCCCGTCGCCGCTGCGCTGCGGACTGATCGCGAAGGCGTTCGAACCCGAACTTTCGGCCACCGCGCCCATTGGCAACGGTAACGGCATCGCCGGTTCGGGGACGACCTGATCGCCCCCGCCGTGGATCGCATCGGGTAGTGCTGCGCCGGTCAGGCCAGGGCCGTGTTCGGGCAGCATCGGTTCGCCCTTGACGAGCGGGCCGAGCACCCGGTCGAGTCCGAAGAAAAACGGCTGGCGCAGCCCGAACCCGGTGGCAATATCCTCGCCGTTGACCGGAAACAGCCGCGCCAGCTTGACCTCGCCGGGATGGAGCGCGGCAAACCGGTTGAGCCCGCTGGCGTAGGCATCGAGCACAAGCCGCACGTCGGCGGGAAGTTCGCCGTAGTGGCCATGCGCAGTCTGCCGCGCGCCCAGCCAGTGATAGGCGAAATCGACCCCGGCGCCGTCCTGCCCGGCGATGGCGCCGTAGCGGCCGCGGGTCATCGCGACGACGTCCTGCAGAGTCGTGAAATCGTCCTCGGCGTGCGCGTAGGCGACGCCGAAAGCGACATCGGGATCGGTCTTGCCGTGGATATGCGGGACCCCGAATTCATCGCGCGTGATGTCGGCGGCATAGGCGCGGCGCGGCGGGGGCGGGCCAGGCTGCTCAGCGAAGAATGGCTCCCAGCTCGCCCGCGCGACGATAACCGTCAAACTCAGCCCGAGCACCGCCCACGCTGCCGTCCCGACCCACTTCCCACGTTGCATATCTCTTCCCGGCTCCTGCGTTCCCACTTGTCCCTATCAGGCGCATTCGGCGCGATTGCAAATGCCGTTGCTCCCACTATGGTTTGCGCTTCGGTGCGGGCAGCAACGTGCCGGGCTAGGGAGGATGGCTTGTCGGGATTTCGTGGGGCGGTGGTTGGATTGCTGATTGCTGCCGCCGCAATCGTGCCTGGCTTCGGAACCTTTTCGGCGGCAATCGCGCAAAGCGATGGGCGCGGCGCGACTGTGGTCGCGGTGCGGCAGCTGGCCGAAAGCCCGACCCAGTCGGTATTCAAGATCGTCCTGGCCCCGGCGCTGACCCAGTTCACTGCAAAATCCGACGATCCGGTCCGCCCGACGCTTGAAATTGCACGGGCTTCGCGCCGCCCCGAACTGGCATCGCGGCAGGAATTCCGCGGGCTGGTGCGCGCGGTGGTGATCGAGCCTGGAGCGGGCGTGCTGATGATCCGCTTCGAGCCGACCGCCCCGGCCAAGATCAAGGCCGAAGCAAGCGGCACCGACAGTATTCTGGTGACGGTCGACAAGTTGAGCGGGGCTGAAGCGCTGGGCAGTCGGCCGATCAATTCGGGTACCCAGCCGCTGCTGACCGGAGGCCGGGTGCCGCAGGCGCTCGATCCGGTGCCGGGCGAGGACGGCTACGAACTCGTGATGCTGAAATATGCGGACGTGAGCGAAGTGGTTGGCCTGCTTTCCGAGGGGGTCACCATCCGCCCCAACAATGTATTCATCCGCCGTGAACCGGGATTTGGTTCGCCGGGGACCAATTCGACGACCAACTATTCGGTCCAGGCGCAACAACAGGACGAAGCCTTGCCACAAGGCCAGACCATCGACAGCAGCCTGGGGATCGATCGCCGCCTCAACGCCATCTGGATCAAGGGTTCGCCCGGACGCATCGCCCGGATCAAGGCGCAGATCGACTTGATCGATGTGCCGGTCGATAGCGTCATTCTGGAAACCCAGTTCGTCGAATTGACTGAGAGCGGGGCCAAGGCGGTCGGCATCGACTTCACCAATGCCAATGGCCAGATCGCCAGCGCAACAGTCCAGTATGGCCAGTTCGTGCCGTTCGGTTTGGATGCCGGCAAGGTCCAGCCCGGGTTCAGCCTGCAAGCGGCGATCTACGCCCAGGTCCAGAAGGGCGAAGGGCGGATCGTTTCGCGCCCCCGGATTGCGGCGCAAAGCGGTTCAACCGCCAAGATCATCACCGGCGATGCCTTGCCGATTCTGACCTCGATCACGCTATCGGGGGTCAACGGGGTGTCGCAGCAGGTGCAGTACGTCAACGTCGGGGTAACGCTGCAGATCGCGCCGCGGGTCAGCACCGATGGCTTTGTCACCTCGCATATCTATGGCGTGGTTTCGAGCGTGACCGGCTATTCGCAAGGCTATCCGACGATCAGCCAGCGCGAAGCCGAAACCTCGGCCTCGGTGCGCGATGGCGAGACTTTCGTGATCGGCGGGCTGACGCAGGAAAATTCGCTGTCGACCAGATCGAAAGTGCCGTTGCTGGGCGATATCCCGCTGATCGGGCAAGCGTTTCGCAACCAGCGTTCGACCCGCTCTTCGACCGAACTGTACATCGTCATCACTCCCCACATTGTCCGCCATCGGCGGTTTGAGGATCGCGAGCAGAATACCGCGCCAACTTCCACCCCGGCTGTGCAGACCGACCCGGCGGTGGCTCCACAAGAAAAATGATGGTTAATCACTGATAAATCTTGCGGGACGGTACGCAATCAGCGACACTTTGATACATGCGCTGCTGCAAACGTTGCTGCGCTGATATTGTAATATTATTATAAATTGCTCGGGCGATTTCCAATTTTGTTTCGCCCGTGTCTGGGAGGTAACATCATGGCTATTTTCAAGAACAAGTTGGCCCGCCGTCTTGCCATGGGAGCCGCGCTTGCGGTGCCTGTCGCAATGCTTGCCGCGCCGGTCCTCGCAAACCATAGCTGGAGCACCTATCACTGGGCGCGCTCGTCGCCGGAATTGACTGTTCCGGTTGGCGACAATGTCACCAGCACGTGGGATCCCTATCTCTCGCAGGCTGTGGTTGACTGGAACAAATCGACGGTGATCAACTCGCCGCTGGTCCCGGGCAGCGCGTCAGCCAAGCGCTGCGGCGCGGTCTCCGGTACAATCCAGGTCTGCAACAGCGCCTATGGCAGAACCGGCTGGCTGGGCATCGCCAGCATCTCGCTGTCGGGCGGGCATATCTCGCAAGGCACGACCAAGCTCAACGATACCTACTTCGACACCGCGCAATACAACACGCCGGCGTGGCGCGCGATGGTCACCTGCCAGGAAATCGGCCACGATTACGGTCTCAACCATCAGGACGAGGTATTCACCAATCCGAACCTCAACACCTGCATGGATTACACCAACGATCCAACCACCAACCAGCATCCCAACGCGCATGACTATGAGCAGCTGGGCACGATCTATAATCACCTCGAAGCGGCGAGTGCGGTCAGCCCGCGCGGCAACGCTGCAATGGGGGCCGATTCGGGCGACACGCCAGCCGAATGGGGCCGCGCGGTCCACTTCGACGGCAATGGCCGTCCCGACATGTTCGAGCGGATCGACGGGCCCGGTCAGAAAACCATGACGCACGTGTTCTGGGCGATCGGCGAAGGTCCGCGCGGCCGCAGCTTCTAGTATTCAGTCCAATCATTTGCTGGCGGGGTCAGGGAAACCTGACCCCGTTTGCATTTGAGGCTGATCGCGGCTGGCGGGCGCGCTCAGAGAATCTTGCGGCACCCTCTTGTGTTGCCGATGCGCAACACTACCTGTGGGTGTAACAGGAGGCTGATACACTCATGAACCTCGAAAAATTCACCGACCGCGCCAAGGGATTCCTGCAAAGTGCGCAGACCGTGGCGATCCGCATGAACCATCAGCGGATCACGCCCGAACACATCCTCAAGGCCCTGCTGGAGGACAGCGAAGGCATGGCCGCCGGGCTGATCGCGCGCGCCGGGGGCAATGTGCAGCTGGCGCAGGCAGCGGTGGACCAGGCGCTGGGCAAGATCCCCGGGGTCTCGGGCAGCGGCGCGCAAGCTGCGCCCGGTTTCGAGAACGACGCGGTGCGTTTGCTCGACACCGCCGAGCAGCTTTCGGCCAAGGCGGGTGACAGCTTCGTTTCGGTCCAGCGGATGCTGCAAGCGCTCGCGCTGGGCACGACCAATCCGGCCGGGCAGGCGCTCAAGGCTGCCGGGGTCGATGCGAAGGCTCTGGAAGCGGCGATCCAGGAGGTCACCGGCGGGCGCAGCGCCGACAGTGCCGGTGCCGAGAACGCCTATGAAGCGATGAAGAAGTATGCCCGCGATCTGACGCAAGCGGCGCGCGACGGCAAGCTCGATCCGGTGATCGGGCGCGACGAGGAAATCCGCCGCACGATCCAGATCCTTGCGCGGCGGACCAAGAACAACCCGGCGCTGATCGGTGAGCCCGGGGTGGGCAAGACCGCGATCGCGGAGGGCCTCGCGCTGCGCATCGCCAATGGCGACGTGCCCGACAGCCTCAAGGATCGCCGCCTGATGTCGCTCGACATGGGTAGCCTGATTGCGGGCGCGAAATACCGCGGCGAGTTCGAGGAACGGCTCAAGGCGGTGCTCGACGAGGTCAAGGGCGCCGAGGGCGAGATCATCCTGTTCATCGACGAGATGCACACGCTGATCGGCGCGGGTGCCTCCGAGGGCTCGATGGATGCCTCGAACCTGCTCAAGCCAGCACTGGCCCGCGGCGAGCTGCACTGCATCGGCGCGACCACGCTCGATGAATACCAGAAATACATCGAGAAGGACCCGGCGCTGCAACGCCGCTTTCAGCCGGTGTTCGTGGGCGAACCGACGGTCGAGGACACCATCTCGATCCTGCGCGGGCTCAAGGAAAAGTACGAGCTGCACCACGGCGTGCGGATCGCGGACAACGCGATCGTCGCCGCCGCGACGCTCAGCCACCGCTACATCGCCGACCGCTTCCTGCCCGACAAGGCGATCGACCTGATGGACGAGGCGGCAAGCCGCATCCGCATGGAAGTGGAGAGCAAGCCCGAGGAAATCGAGGTGCTCGACCGGCGGATCATCCAGCTCAAGATCGAGGAAATGGCGCTCGCCAAGGAGACCGACACGGCGAGCAAGGACCGGCTGGCGACGCTCAGGGCCGAACTGGCCGGGCTGGAGGAGCAATCCGCGGTGCTGACCGTCCGCTGGCAGGGCGAGCGCGACAAGATCGCGGCGGAAGGCAAGATCAAGGAAGCGCTCGATCACGCCCGGCTGGAGCTTGAACAGGCGCAGCGCAGCGGCGATCTGGGCAAGGCCGGCGAGCTGTCTTACGGGCGGATTCCCGAGCTGGAGAAGCAGCTTGGCGAAGCCCAGGGCGCGTCGGTCAATGCCCTGCTGCGCGAGGAAGTGACCGCCGACGACATCGCTTCGGTGGTCAGCAAATGGACCGGAATCCCGGTTGACCGGATGCTGGAAGGCGAGCGTGAAAAGTTGCTCAAGATGGAAGAAACCATTGGAAAACGCGTAATCGGGCAGCAAGACGCAGTCATCGCCGTTTCAAAAGCGGTACGCCGCGCGCGCGCCGGGCTGCAGGATCCGAACCGGCCGCTCGGCTCGTTCCTGTTCCTCGGCCCCACCGGCGTGGGCAAGACCGAACTGACCAAGGCGCTGGCCGGGTTCCTGTTCGACGACGACAGCGCGATGGTGCGGATCGACATGTCCGAATTCATGGAAAAGCACGCCGTCAGCCGCTTGATCGGCGCGCCTCCCGGCTATGTCGGGTACGACGAGGGCGGGGTGCTGACCGAGGCGGTGCGGCGGCGGCCTTACCAGGTCGTGCTGTTCGACGAGGTCGAGAAAGCGCATCCCGATGTGTTCAACGTGCTGTTGCAGGTGCTTGACGACGGTCGCCTGACCGACGGGCAGGGGCGCCAGGTCGATTTCACCAACACGCTGATCATCCTGACCTCGAACCTGGGCAGCCAGTACCTCGCCAGTCTGGAGGAAGGGCAAGATGTCGAGGCGGTCGAGCCGCAGGTGATGGACGTCGTGCGCGGTCATTTCCGCCCCGAATTCCTCAACCGGCTGGACGAGATCATCCTGTTCCACCGGCTCGGGCAGGATCACATGGCGCCGATTGTCGAGATTCAGGTCGGGCGGGTGCAAAAACTGCTCAAGGACCGCAAGATCGTGATCGAACTGACCGATGCGGCCAAGCGCTGGCTCGGCCGGGTCGGCTACGATCCGGTGTACGGCGCGCGGCCGCTGAAACGCGCGGTGCAGCGGTACTTGCAGGATCCGCTCGCCGAGATGCTGCTCGGCGGCGAGATACCCGATGGCAGCACGGTGCAGATCGATGAGGGTGACGGCGCGCTGACGATGGCGGTTGAGTAATTCCTCCCCGGCAAGAGCATGGTCCCCCTCCCCCAAG
>JANYGC010000124.1 GCA_025359425.1 Sphingomonadaceae bacterium | reverse complement strand
GCTGCGCGCTATCGCGCGCTTGATGCCCGCCCCCCTCCGACCCACCTGCGGCGAGCCACCTCCCCCGAGGGGGAGACTCTTTTTTTAGCGCAAAACTCTAGTTCTGCGGCCGGGAGAAGATCAGCTCGGCAAAAAGCCGAGTTCGTAAACCATCGGCCGCAGCTTATCGCCAAGCGCGGCGTAAGCGGCTTTGAACGGATCGAAATCGGTCAGTTCGGTGTCGCAATAGGCGTCATGCGCCTTGCGCACCTGATACCAGCCCGCATCGGGCCGGTTGAGCTTGAGCTCATCGCGGATTTTGCGCGGGAAGGCGGTGGCGTGATAGCGCTGCCACAGCTTGCGCCCTTCGTTCAGCACCGCCTGCGCTTCGGCTGAAAAGACCATCCCCGCCATGTACCCCACCATGAAGTCACTCTCGAAACGCCCCTTCGCACCAACCTCAGCCTCGGTGAACGGGATGAAATGGTTGACCAGCGACCAATCGCGTTCGTTCCATTTCAGGTCGTTGGCTCCGGCAGTAAGGTTGCTGTTGTTGAAGAGCATCCACACGAGGCAGTCCGATTTGAATTCGTCTGTGAGCAGCTGCGAGGGCTGCAGAAATTGGTCGCGGTCATTGAGCCACGTTTGAGCGACGAGACGCCGAACGCCAAAGATTATTGCGGCCTGCCAAAGGTTCTCGGCCGTGACAAAGAACCCTCGTCCGCTACTATATCCGGAAGAAAAAATAAAAGTGTCACGATTTGCATGTTGAAAATCATTGCCCCCACAATTCAACCAAGCAATCGCATCATTAGACCAATACTTTCCCCTTAGATCTTTTGTTGCTGTTGCTGGAATTATGGCATTCTTGAGGGGCACTGTCTCCTGCCTATTGGACGGTGGCCTCTTTACCCAATTCGTGAGCAATTTTTGGTTGTCATAGTTAATAAAATTCTTTTCTCCTATGATGTTGCTATCGCGGTCAAGAACATCGACTGCTACACTATCGATGATTTCTTCCCTTTCAGTATCCCAAATAAGGAAACCAATGGGATAGTCTCCTTTGAGACCATCGAACGCCCGACTGTGAAACGCAAACCCATCAAGATACTCCGCTTTCCATATTTTACGGAATTCATTGAGCGTTGGTGTACTAATATATTTAAGCTTACTAAATATGGCCAACACAGCACTTGGGATTTCTTGGTAAATTCGGGCAACAAATTGCATGAAAAGCTCATTGCTTGCCTTTCCGTAGTGCGACATACCTGCTTTTGCGAAAAGGGTCCTTGTCACGCCCGGTTTGCTGTTTCCTAAGGTGTCAGCCGCCATATTGCCGCCACTTGTAACTTCCGCATAAGGCGGGTTAATCAGAACGAGCAGCTTCCTAGCGCCCTTCTTGCCTGACTTGGCATCGGCAATCGCCTGCCGCAGTTCGGCGGGCAATTTGCCCGTCAACGAATAGTCGATCTCGCCAAAATCGGTCACATCGTCGTTAAGGTAATCGTACTGGAAGATCGTAGCGCCGACGCAGGTGTGGCTGGCCTGCATGATCTCGATATCGGCCTGGTCGAGCGTGGACATGAACACGTTGCGATAATTGCTGTGCTTGACCTCAAGGTTGCCGACCCCGCAGCACATATCCCACACGATATAGCGCTGCTGCCAATTCTCGCCGAGCGTGGCCGTGAGGTAGTCGTAGGCTTTGTCGACGATGTGCAGCGGGGTGTAATAGGCCCCCTTGAACTTCTGCTCGTCCACCGGGAGCAGGCTGTCGCGCCGTTCGAGCAGATAATGTCGGTGCTTGTGCTCGGGCGGGCGGTGATAGATCGACCAGAAATTGCGATAGCCGCGCTCGCTCGCCAGTTCATAGGTCTGGTTTTTGTCTTTCAGATAGAAGACAGGTTTTCCGCCATCGAATAACAGCCGCACGGGCAAATTGGTTATCGCTGCATTGGCACCATCGTGCATGATGTCGGCAAAGAACAGCACCGCATAATCCGCCGGATTGACCGTGCCGAGCTCGCTGCCGACCATTTCCACCCACTTGTCGAACACTTGCCGCAGATTGTCCGGCGTGATCGGAGTGCGGATGATCCGCCCCTCCTTGATCGCCGTATTCACCGCGCCAATGAATTCCTTTTCGTGCTGCACGATATCGTAAACCACGTAGTGGGTTTCGACGTAGCGGGCGATCTGCGCCGCCAGTACCTTATCCGCGGCTGAGCCTGATTTGGGCCAGACGATGGTCGCGTCCTCAAGGATCGGCAGTGCATGTTCAGTCGGCATGATCGCCGCCTTCTCGGTGTCGATCACCGCAAGGAAGCCAGGGATCGGCTCGCCCCGCTTGCGCGCCGCCCGCACGTAGACAAGCAACTGAGCGAACATCAGGATTGGCGCTGTCGCGGCTCCCTTTGCCTCAAACCAAACCTCTTCGGTCTGGATATCGACCAGCCCCTTGAACACGCCTTTCAGACCTAGCGCCCTGATGTAGGCGTCCTTGACGTCTTCTTCAGTCTTCGCGCGGGCTAGGTCAGAAAGCAGGCTCACCCGACACTCCACGCCAAGGCGCGATATTCATTGATTAGCTGGCGGCTCATGCAAGGCGCACCATCGCGGAGTGCGCCTGCTCCCGCAAGCCGCGCTGCGCAATTTTCCTACACGCCCCGACCCTGCTACCTTCGCCCCGCACCTCCTCACCCCGGGAACAGGAAATCTCCGCATGACCACTCCGCGCATGAGTTCCATCAACAAAACCCGCCCAAAGACAGCAAGCGCCGCCCTCCCGCCGCCACGACTGGTGTCACCCTGCCCTGCCAAAAGACCGAAACCTCCGCATTTCCGCCATTTCCATAACCGCCGCCAGGGTGACACACTGTCACCTTTGTCACCCAAGCGTCACCCACCCCGCGCCACCACGCCGCCGCCGTTTTAGTGTGACCCTGGTGTGACCTTTGCCCAGAACGCAACCCCGCACCGCCCCGCAGGGCCGCTTTCGCGCCAAGTCTCAAAAAGTGGTGCCAGAAGAGGACTCGGCATCCAAATTATTATCTCTCAACATCAATATGATGTCGAACGACCGTCCTGAGCAAGGCCCCCAATCTGGCCCCCAAA
>JANYGC010000114.1 GCA_025359425.1 Sphingomonadaceae bacterium | reverse complement strand
CGACCACCCACAGGGTACCTTCAGCGGGTGGTCGGGCCGGGGGAGCGGGCCGGTGTTGCGCAAGGTGTCGCGTAAGCGATGCCGGTTCATGCATAAAATGAAGATCGCGACGTTCAATATCAACGGGATCAAGGCGCGGTTGCCGCGGCTGCTCGAATGGCTTGAAGAGACGCGCCCGACAGTGGCCTGCCTGCAGGAAATCAAGACGCAGGACGAAGGCTTCCCGGCCAAGGAATTCGAAGCGCTGGGCTATCACGCGATCTGGCATGGGCAGAAGGGCTTCAACGGGGTGGCGATCCTGGCTGACGGCACCGCGCCAATTGAAATCCAGCGCGGACTCGGCGGCGAGCCTGAAGACGATCATTCGCGCTATCTCGAGGCTGTCGTGAAAGGCGTGCGGATCGCCTGCATCTATTTGCCCAACGGCAATCCGGTTCCGGGGCCGAAGTTCGATTACAAACTGCGCTGGATGGAGCGGCTGCGCGCCCGCATGGCAGAGATCGCGGCGGAGGAAGTGCCCGCGATCGTGCTGGGCGATTACAACGTGATCCCGCGCGACAACGATGTCTGGTCGCCCGCTGCGATGGCACCCGACGCGCTGATGCAGCCTGCATCGCGCGATGCCTATGCGCGGTTGTTGGCCGATGGCTGGACCGACGCGCTCGGCACGCTCAACCCAGCTGGCGGGGTCTGGACCTATTGGGATTACCAGGCTGGAGCGTTGCAGCGCGACCACGGCTTCCGCATCGACCATGCGCTGCTTTCGCCCGAACTGGCGGATAAACTGGTGAGCGCCGGGGTCGACAAGGGTCACCGCGAGCGCGAGCGGGCGAGCGACCACGCGCCGGTCTGGTTTGAGTTTGGTTGATTGTCTGAGTGCGCTATTTGCATCCGCAAATAGCTTTGCAACACCAGCCCGCTCCCCCGGCCCGACCACCCATTTAAGGTACCCTGAGGGTGGTCGGGCCGGGGGAGCGGGCTGGTGTTGCAAGGGAAACCCGGAGGGGTTTCCCGCACCGGCGTTAGCCGGAAAGCAAACTACCGATAAAATACGTGGTTTTCGATCCGGCCGACGCGCTTGAGGTGCCAGCCGGGGCTGACGTAAGCGGCGTGGAAATAGAGTGCGCCTTCAACCGGGCTGCGCCAGGTGCCGGTGTGCGCGATCTGCGCGATCGCCACAGCGTTCTTCCACTGCCGCGAAGTTCTGGCGATGCCGGGCATGCCGCCGCCGCGCACAAACGAGAATTGCGAGGGCTGGTAAACCACACCGCAGTACGAATTGGGGAAGCGGCCCGACTTCGAACGCGCGACGATCACCCGGCCGACGGCAAGCTGGCCGGTCAGCGATTCGCTTTTGGCTTCGAAATAGATCGCTCCGGCGAGGCAGTTAAGCTCGCGCGAAAGATCATACGGTTGCGGCTGCGCGGCCACCAGTGCGACGAGCGATGCGGCGCGAATCGAGGGAGCTTCGAGCACGGGCGCAGCGGTTTCGCTGGCGTTCGGGATGGTCGAAACCGGGAAGGGCTGGGGAAGCGACTCACCGTCTGCTTCGGTCGGCTGGTTCACCGACTGAACCGGTGCAGCGGGTGCAACGTTCTGTGCGGATGCGCCCGAACCGTTGGCGCTGAAAATAATCGTACCAATCATTGCGGCCACTGCAATTGCACTGGCGCGGTGGAGCTTCTTGCTCATTACTAGTCATTCTTGGGCGGTTGGCGCGCCTGTCGCAGGATCGTCTGGAGCTGATCGCTTATGCTGTGCCCCAAACCGGAAACCCTGCCGGCTGCCCCCCGTCTGCGTGCTTGCGTGCCGGGCCGATTGCCCAACGCGCCGCCCACGCATCAAAAGATGGAGGCCATTTGATTGTGCAGCGCAGCAAAGTCAACCATTGGTTCCCGCCAATCCGATGAACCGTTCACCATCCGCGATATCCAGTTCAATGATCCACAAATCGCGGTCCTGAGCCTGTCTGCGAGCCAGGTATTCATCGAATTTTGCTGTATTCTCAACATCTTCGCTCTGAACCAAGGTCCAATTGCGGCCACCACCCGGGCTTGGCATGCGCTCGAAAATGCGCCGGTTTGCGCCGTTTTCGGCACATACAACGACAATTGTCCCGGCCTCGCGTTCACCTTTGTGAAGCACCATGGCGAACCCGCCAGCGCCCTCGACCGCGCGGAGCAGGCCCGAAACTTCGAGATGGGCGGGAAGCCGCGCGTCCAACCGGCGCTCAGGCCGCGTCGCGGTCGATGCTGTTGGCGAGCAGCGCGTAAAGCGCTTCGGCGCCGGTCGCCTCGCCCAGCGCGTCGTGCATCTTGTCGTCGCGCATCATCCGGCTGATCGCGGCGAGCGCATGCAGATGCGCCGCCCCGGCGGCTTCGGGCGAGAGCAGCCCGAACACCATGTCGACCGGCATGCCATCGGCGGCATCGAACGCCACCGGGGTATCGAGCCGCAGGAACACCGCAACCGGGCGGCCGAGATCGGGAATCCGCGCGTGCGGGATCGCCACGCCGCGCCCGAACCCCGTGCTGCCAAGCTTCTCGCGCTCTTCCAGCCGCTCGAGCACGATAGCGGGATCGAGCCCGTAGACTCCGGCGAAGCGCTGGGCGAGCTGGACGAGGATGAGCTGCTTGCTCTCGGCAGCAATCGTGCCGACAGCTTCGGGGAGCAGGGTGAAAAGTGCAGTCATAGCGGGCACACTACTCTAAAAATTGCTTGGGTGGTCGGGACAGGGGTCAGCGCGGCGGGAAAACTCCCAACGTCCAGCCCCCCTCGCCTGATGGAAAACGTGCGCGCCTCTACGCTATGCGTCAGTGTGGTTCAACCCAGCCGATTGAACCATCACCGCGCCGATAAACCATATTATGCCTGCCCGTGCCAGCATTTTTGAACAGCAGCGCGTTGGTGTTTCTCAGATCGAGCATCATCACGGCATTGGAAACGGTGGCTTCGGGCACATCGACCCGGGTCTCGGCGATCACCAGTGGCGCATCGCCGGTCACTTCTTCGGCCGCCTCATCGGGTTCGGCGAACACGGTGTAAGCCGCCTCTTCTTCGCGGATCGCGTGCGCGCTCTGCTCCGAATGATCCGACAGGCGGCGCTTGTAACGGCGCAATTGCTTGTCGATCTTCTCGGCCGCCTGGTCGAGCGCGGCGTGCGCATCTTGGGCAATCCCCGCGCCCTTCAACACCAGCCCGTGCATCACGTGCGTGATGACATCGGCGCGAAAAGCGCCCGCTGGCGCGCGATTGAAGGTTACGGTGCTCGACAGGGCGGAACTGAAATACTTGCCGACAATCGCGGCCAGACGATCCTGCGTGTGGCTTTGCAGCGCTTCACCGGTTTCGACCTGGTGGCCTGATACGCGAATGTCCATCAACAGTACTCCTGACTTGAAAAACTGCGAAACAGGATCAGTCCAGCCATAGCGGACTTTTCACCGTTTCGAGAAAGGCGGCATGTGCCGCCAGCTCGGCCTCGCTGGGCCCATGGGGCCGTGCGGGACGGAACGTGCGTTGGCGTTGGGGCAGGCCGGGCATGACCGCTACGGCTCCGTCGCTCTGGTCGGCGGCCAGCGACAAGCCGATCTGCCGCCCGCCGGTCAGCTCGACATAGACCTGCGCCAGCAGTTCGGCATCGAGCAAAGCCCCGTGGCGGGTGCGGTGGCTGCGGTCGATCCCGTACCTGGTGCACAACGCGTCGAGCGACAGTTTCGATCCCGGATGGCGCGCCCGGGCAAGCTGAACCGTGTCGATCATCCGCTCACGCCCCAGCGGCGGCAGCCCGCACATCTCAAGCTCGGAATTGACGAAGCCGAAATCAAACCCGGCATTGTGCGCAACCAGCATAGAATCGCCGAGAAATTCGAGCAGCTCATGCGCACGTTCGCCAAACCGCGGCTTGTCCGACAGGAAGGTGATCGAGAGGCCATGCACCGCTTCGGCAGCGGCGGGCATGTCGCGGTCGGGATGGAAGTAAGCGTGGAAAGTTTCGCCGGTCGGGCAGCGATTGACCATTTCGATGCAACCGATTTCGACCATCCGGTCACCACTTTTGGGATCCAGACCGGTCGTTTCGGTGTCGAAGATAATTTCGCGCATCGTCCCTTCGATATCTGCCTAACCCGGGCGCTATACAAGGGGCCTCACGCGCTATTTTTGCGGCTTGCCGAGCTGGGCCGAAAGCGCGTGAACCAGCCGCTGCACCGCGTGGCGGGTTTCGGCGAGCGAAGTGCCGGTATCGAGCACGTAGTCAGCCCGCGCGCGCTTCTGCGCATCGGGCGTCTGGAGGCCAAGAATCTTTTCGAACTTCTCTTCGCTCATCCCCGGCCGGGCCAGCACCCGCGCGCGCTGGACCGCAGCAGGAGCCGAGACGACCGCGACCGCATCGACCGATTTCCAGCCGTCCTTTTCGTAAAGCAGCGGAATATCGAACACGATCAGCGGCGCGGCGGCGTTGTCTTCGAGGAAGGCGTGGCGCCGCGCCGCGACTGCCGGGTGCACCACCTGTTCAAGTTGCGCCAGCGCTGCCGGATTTCCGAACACCGCCGCGCCGAGTTTCTGCCGGTCGACCCCGCCGGGTCCGGTGGTGCCGGGAAACAGCCGTTCGATCGGCTCGAGGCATGCGCCGCCCGGGCCTTGCAACTGATGAACCGCCTTGTCGGCATCGAACACCGGCACCCCCAGCCCCTGGAACATCGCCGCGACCGCCGACTTGCCCATCCCGATCGATCCGGTCAGGCCAAGGATAAATGGTTTCTTCACGGGGTCAGGAGCTTGCGCAGTTCCGCGTCGCATTCGCGCGGGGCTGGTTGGCCAAAGAACATCTGGAACGCCGCCGCGGCCTGGCCGATCAGCATGGCAAGGCCATCAATGGTGGCGAACCCGGCCGCGCGAGCGGCGGCGAGCAGCGGGGTTTCGAGCGGATTGGTGACAATATCATAAACTGTGCTGCCCGGCGGGAAATGGCTTGGATCTAACTGCAACGGCGGCTGTCCCGCCATGCCGAGCGGGCTGGCATTCACCACCAGATCGAGCAGCTGGCTGCGGTCGTCGAACGCAAAATCGGTTGGCGGGGCGAAATGCGACAAAGGCGGGGTGTGGTGCTCGCCGGCCGGCGCAAGTTCATCGAGCAAGGCGCGGGCCTTGGCGGGATCGCGCGCGGCCAGCACCAGGGTAAAGTTGTGATCTGCCAGCGCGGCGATAATCGCCCGGGCCGCACCGCCGGCCCCGACGATCCGCGCCATTCGCACAAGATGGCTGCCGTCAAGCAGCGGCTGCAACGGTTCGAGAAAACCGGCGGCATCGGTGTTGTAGCCGGTCAGCCCGCCACCGGGGCTTGGGACCACGGTGTTGATCGCGCCAATCCGCCGCGCCAGCGGATCGAGCCCGTCAACCAGCGCCATGGCAGTCTGCTTGTGCGGCATCGTGATGTTGCAGCCGCGCCAGTCGGGATCGATCCGGCGTGCGGCAAAATAGTCGGCCAGCCCGGCGGCGGCGACGTGGCAGGCACGGTAATCCGCAGCGATGCCCAACTGACCCAGCCAGAACTTGTGAATCGCGGGCGATTTCGATTGCGCGATCGGGTCGCCGATCACTTCTGCATAGTTCATGCGGGCAACTGCGCATGGCTGCGCAGGGCCGCAAGCACTGCAAGGAGCGGCATCCCAAGCACAGTAAAATGGCTCCCGTCGATGTGCTCGAACAGTTGCACGCCAAGCGCCTCGATCCGGAACACTCCGACACAGCCGGCTACGGCCGGCCATTCGGCAGCGAGGTACTGTGCGATGAAGGCGTCGGACAACTCGCGCACTTGCAGCGTAGCCACTTCGCCGTGTTGCCAGACGATCAGTCCGCCCCGGGCCAGGGCCGCAGCGCTGTGGAGGTGCATCGGCTTGCCCGAAAAGAGCCGCAAATGCGCAGCGGCGTCGTCGCGGCTGGCGGGTTTGTCGAACCGTCGTCCCGCGACCTCGACCAGCGAATCGCTGCCGAGTACCAGCGCACCGGGATGGTCCGCGCTGACCGCAAGGGCCTTGGCTGCGGCCAGCGCCAGAGCGATGTCCCCCGCGCTGGCCCCGGCCAGTCCCGCTTCAAGCGCGCGCTCATCAATCGCGGCGGGCACAGCCTCATAGGTCACCCCGGCGGCATCGAGCATCGCCCGGCGCGATCCGCTGTTCGAGGCGAGCACCAGGGTCATCTCCCGGCACCTTGGCGCGCGGCTTGAAATTCGTTGTAGAGGTTGACGATTGCCGCCGCGCTTTCCTCGATCGAGCGGCGCGTCACGTCGATCACCGGCCAGTCATTGTCGGCGAACATGCGCCGGGCATACTGGACCTCGCGCGCGACGCGTTCGTCATCGACATAGGCGGTTTCGGGGGCCTGCCCCAAGGACAGCAGCCGGTTACGGCGGACCTGGACCAGCCGTTCGGGGGCGGTGGTCAGCCCGACCACCAAGGGATGCTTCAAGCCGAACAGCAGCGAGGGCGGCGGGCTTTCGACCACGATCGGGACATTGGCGACCTTGTAGCCGCGATTGGCGAGGTAGATGCTGGTCGGGGTTTTCGAACTGCGCGACACCCCGGCGAGCACGATGTCGGCCTCTTCCCAGTTTTCCCAGCCAACCCCGTCATCGTGCGCGATGGTGTAATGGATCGCATCAACCCGCGCGAAATAGGCCTCGTCCATCGCGTGCTGGCGGCCGGGGCGGGCCTTCGGATGCTGGCCAAGCGCGGCTTCGAGCGCATCGGTGGCGGCATCGAGCACCGGCACCACCGGCAGGCCCAGCGTGCGGCAATGCTCTTCGAGCCGGACCCGGGTGTCGGCATTGACCAGGGTGTAGAACACCAGGCCCGGGTTTGCCGCAATCTCGGCCATGATCCGGTCGAGGTGCTGCTGGGAGCGGACCATCGGCCAGAAGTGGCGCACCACATCGGCACCCTCGAATTGCGCGAGCGCGGCCTTGGCCAGCATCTCGAGCGTTTCGCCGGTCGAATCCGACAGCAGATGAAGGTGGAGACGCGACATGCGTTGGCTTACGAGCACCTGTGGATGACTGGCGGCATAAACCACGGGAGAGCAGGGCTGACAAGTTCGGCAAGGGATTCGCTGCCCACTAACCGGGATTGCCGTGCCCGCTTATGGACAGGTGGATAGTGCTACCCACAGGCTGGGGATAGCGGGCAAAAGCCGCGCTTGACTCACCGCGCTGACGATTCGGATGCCCAGAGGGTCTGTTCAGACCGGGAGAATTCCGGCATGCGGCGCCAATCCCCGCTTTCCACAGGGCCAACTACAACAGTCACCTTTAATCATTCTAATTTGATTTGAATTGGAATCGCTTCGATGCCCGGTTTACTCCTCGACACATTGCGCGGCGCCAACGCCGCGCAGCGGCCCGTGTGGCTGATGCGCCAGGCTGGGCGTTACCTGCCCGAATACCGCGCATTGCGCGCAGAAAAAGGCGGTTTTCTCGCGCTGGTTTACGACAGCGAGGCAGCGGCCGAGATCACCATGCAACCGATCCGGCGTTATGGCCTTGACGGGGCGATCCTGTTTTCGGACATCCTGATCGTGCCTTACGCGATGGGGCAAGACCTCGAGTTCCTGGTCGGCGAGGGCCCGCGATTGTCCCCCCGGCTGGTCGATACGGTGCTTGAAAATTTACACGCTGTGCCCGAGCGGCTCAAACCGATCTACGCGACGGTCAAGGCGGTCAAGGCCATGCTCCCGGCGGACAAGACCATGCTCGGTTTCGCCGGTAGTCCGTGGACGGTGGCGACCTATATGGTGGCCGGCGAAGGCAGCCGCGACCAGCATGATACCCGTGCCATGGCCTACCGCGATCCGGGCGCGTTCCAGGCGATCATCGATGCAATCACCGCGGTGACGATCGAATATCTGATCGGGCAGATCGTGGCGGGCGCCGAGGCGGTGCAATTGTTCGACAGCTGGGCCGGCAGTCTGGCCCCGACCGAATTCGAACGCTGGGTTATTGCCCCCAACGCCAGAATCTTAGCGGCGCTGGCCGCGCGTTATCCGCATATTCCGGTGATCGGATTCCCCAAAGGCGCGGGCGAGAAATTGCCTGCCTATGCGCGCGAGACCGGGGTGGCTGCGCTGGGCCTTGATGAGACCATTGACCCGGTCTGGGCGGCGCAGGTGCTGCCTGCCGGTTTGCCGGTGCAGGGCAATCTCGATCCGTTGCTGCTGATTGCTGGCGGAGCTGAGCTCGAACGGCAGACGCTTCGGATCCTCGATGCCTTTGCCGACCGTCCGCACATCTTCAACCTGGGCCACGGGATCGGGCAGACCACCCCGCTCGAACATGTCGGCGAACTGCTATCGCTAGTGCGCGGCTGGCGCGCTTAGGTTATGACTTGGCTATGTTCTGGGTGCTGCAAATGACCTACCTCTGGCTCAAGGCGGGCCATATCATCTTCGTGATCTTCTGGATGGCCGGGCTGTTCATGCTGCCGCGCTATTTCGTCTATCATCAGGAAGCCGCGTCAGGATCGCCGGAGGAGGCGCTGTGGCTTGATCGCGAGGCCAAGCTGCTGCGGATCATCCTGTGGCCGTCGCTGGCCGTCACGTGGCTGCTGGGGCTGTCGCTGGTCTATGCCACGGGCGCTTTCGCGCAAGGTTGGTTCCACGCCAAGTTTGCCCTCGTGCTGGCGCTGAGCGCCTACCATGTCTGGCTTGCCGGGTATCATGCATCGCTGAAGCGCGGCGAGCGGCGGCTGACCGGAAAACAGCTCAGGTTGCTCAATGAGGTTCCCGGGCTTGCCGCCGCGCTGATTGTCATCCTGGTCGTGGTCAAACCGTTCTGATTGACGGAGGGCTCCGTCAGGCCTATCTGCTGCCCCTGACTGACACGGCCTGCGCCCTTACGCGCGGCGCGATCTGCTTTCTCCAAGCCCCACGATCGTCCGGCCACTCCACGACCACGAAATTACGGAAATTCACAAAATGCATCTTAAAGAACTCAAGAAGAAAACCTCTGCAGAACTGGTCGAAATGGCCGAAGAACTGGGGGTCGAAGGTGCCTCGACCTTGCGCCGCCAGGACATCATTTTTGGCATCCTCAAAGAAGTGGCCGAAGACGGTGAGGAAATCATCGGGCAGGGCACGATCGAAGTGCTGACCGACGGGTTTGGCTTCCTCCGCAATGCCGAAGCCAATTACCTCGCCGGGCCGGACGACATTTATGTGTCCCCAAACCAGGTCCGCAAATGGGGCCTGCGCACCGGCGATACGGTCGAGGGCGAGATTCGCGCGCCCAAGGACGGCGAGCGCTATTTTGCGATCACCAAGCTGATCAGCGTCAACTTCGACGATCCCGAAGCGGTCCGCCACCGGGTCAACTTCGACAACCTGACCCCGCTGTACCCGGACGAGAAGCTCAACCTCGATACGCTTGACCCGACGGTCAAGGACAAGTCGGCGCGGGTGATCGATATCATCAGCCCGCAAGGCAAGGGCCAGCGCGCGCTGATCGTCGCGCCGCCGCGCACCGGCAAGACCGTGCTGCTGCAGAACATCGCCAAGGCGATCACCGACAACCACCCCGAAGTGTTCCTGATCGTCCTGCTGGTCGACGAACGCCCCGAGGAAGTCACCGACATGCAGCGCAGCGTGAAGGGTGAGGTGATTTCCTCGACCTTCGACGAACCCGCGCAGCGCCACGTCCAGGTCGCCGAAATGGTGATCGAGAAGGCCAAGCGGCTGGTCGAACACAAGCGCGACGTGGTGATCCTGCTCGATTCGATCACCCGGCTGGGCCGCGCTTACAACACCGTGGTGCCCAGCTCGGGCAAGGTGCTGACCGGCGGGGTCGATGCCAATGCCCTGCAACGGCCCAAGCGCTTCTTCGGCGCGGCGCGTAATATCGAGGAAGGCGGCTCGCTGTCGATCATCGCCACCGCGTTGATCGATACCGGCAGCCGCATGGACGAAGTCATCTTCGAAGAGTTCAAGGGCACCGGCAACTCCGAAATCGTGCTTGATCGCAAGGTTTCGGACAAGCGCATCTTCCCCGCACTCGACGTCGGCAAGTCGGGCACCCGCAAGGAAGAGCTGTTGGTCGCCAAGGACAAGCTCAGCAAGATGTGGGTCTTGCGCCGCATCCTCATGCAGATGGGCACGATCGACGCGATGGAATTCCTGCTCGACAAGATGAAGGATTCCAAGACCAACGAAGACTTCTTCGCGACGATGAATCAGTAAGCCGAGCGGCGCGCCGCTAATTGGCGCGCCGACCAGTTTAGATAATATGGAACAGCCACTTAAGGCGGTGCTGTACCGGGGAGCAGGGCATGCATCGGATTGTTTACGTCAGCACCGCCAACGATTTGAGCGAGGACGACTTGGCCGAGCTCCTGGCAGAAGCGACCGCGCACAATGCCCGCGATAACGTGACCGGTTTTCTGCTGTATAACGGCAACAACTTCCTTCAGCTGATCGAAGGCGAAGCGGATCGGATCGGTCAGCTTATGGCCCGGATCGAAGTCGATGAGCGGCACAGCGGGGTCGTGCGGCTGATCGACGAGGAGGCCGCAGATCGCTGCGCGCCCGGTTGGGCGATGCAGCAAGTTGCCATGAACGCGTCACCCGACCTGCGGCTCGACGGCTTGCTGACGGTCTTGCCCAAACTCGATCCGGCGACCGCCAAGCTGGTCCGCAACTTTGTAATGCTCAATTGACAGCATGCCGCGGTCCCGCCTTGTCCTGACCGGCGCGCCGGGGGCGGGCAAGACCACGCTGCTCGACGCCGCCGCTGCGACCGGCCTGATAACTTCGCCGGAAGTGGCGCGCGTGCTGCTCCAGCAGCCGGGCGGAATGGCATTGCGCGAGACCGATCCGCGCGGCTTTGCCGAAGCGATGCTCGAAGCGCACGTCCACGAATTTGAACGGCATGACGGGCAAGCCGGACCGGTCCTGTTCGACCGCGGCGTTCCCGATGTGGTGGGCTTTCTCGACGTCTCGGGGTTGCCCGTTCCCAAGGCAGTCGATGCCGCCTGCCGCCGCCTGCGCTACACCGGACCGATCCTGCGTGCGCCGGCCTGGGCCGACATTTACCAGCAGGATGCCGAGCGCATCCAGAACTGGGAACAGGCTGTGGCGAGCGATGTTGCGGTGACGGCGGCATGGCGGCGCTATGGGTATGAGGTGATCGACTTGCCGTTTGCGGGAGTGATGGAACGGCTAGCGTTTATGTGCGATTTGCTGAGCAAGTGACCTGCTTGTGGCTATGCGCATTCAGGGAGCGATGATTATTTCGAACATCTTTTCCTTGGCTTCGAACTTGAAACTGAACATTTTCAAAATGTCGAAGCCAAGGATCAGGTCAAAATTCGTGTTTTCTTGCATATCGACCACCTCGCAAGGCTCTTCGATGGAAAATAGCGAGAGTTCGGTATTCTCGAAATCGGCTGACGAGGCATCGCGTTCGACTCGTTTTGCCCAAAGTCCGATCGAAGCGAGATAGCGGCTGTGGGTTTGCGTGCCATGCAGGCCGCCGAACTCCATGTGACCCGTACGAAACAGGGCATGCTCAGCAACTACTGATCTTGATACAACGGTCCTTTGCGCGCCTGTATCGATGAGAGCGTTGTACTGGTGAAGCGTGAAATTTGACACAAAGCCGTCTGCGCCGAAATGCGGCTTGGTGACGCTTACGGGCAGGATCAGCCGATGGTGGTTAAGCGCGCAGCGCTGCACTAACATGCGAAAAAAATCCAAGGTCTTCGACGGTGTCGTCGACAGGTTCGACCGAGAAATTGCCTTCGCCGTGCCTGACAATTCCAGCTTTTATGGCTTCGAGACTCGTAGCAAAATAATCGTCGACGGATTGATCGTGCAGGAGTGCGTGGCGGCCCTTGTGCGCAACCATCAGGTCGGCAAGGCGATCCTTGAACCAGCGATAATTCGCCTCTGCCTGATCTGTCATGGGCGGACCCTCCGATATGAAGAATCTAACGGAATCAGGACTCTACGCCAACAGCAAAGTTTCGTCCGAATTGAGTCACTTACCAATTGGCAGGCTGTGAATCCTGCGTTTCGGCCAAGCGTCCCATGATCCTCAACCGTTTGCATCCCCCTCCAGCTGCGCCGCCATCAGTTCCCACAGCTTGTTCATGGCCTTCATCGGGCGGACCATCACCTTGAAATCCTTGATGTTCCCCGCATCGTCGAACGCGATCAGATCGATCCCGTTAACGTGGATGCCATCGAGCTCGTTGCTGAATTCAAGCAAAACATGGTTGCCGTCGACCAGCTCGCGGACATAGGCGAAGCCATCGCCGCCGAGCACCTGTGCTGCCGCGCCAAGGTAGGCCATGACCTTGGCCTTGCCCACTTGCGGCGTGTGCACCACGGGTGAGTGAAACACTGCATCGTCAGCGATCATCGCGCCGAGCAGGGTCAGGTCACCGCGCGATGCCAAGTATTCGTGCCACTTGGCGAGGCCGTATTCGCCGCCTTTCATGCCAGATACTCCTTCAGAAATGCCACGGTCCGGCCGTCGGCCAGTTCGGCCCCGGCCTTATCACGACGGGTGCCCATTTCGGCAGCGAAGCCGTGATCGAGCCCCGGGTAATCGTGCAGCGTCACCCGCGGGTGATCGTCCAGCGCGGCATGAATCGCGGCCTGCGCCGCTGACCCGACGAAGTGATCGGCGACCGGGATATGCAACATCAAGGGCTTGGCGATGTGGTGCGCCTCGTCGAGCATTTGGTCGATCATCACCCCGTAGTAACCGACCGAAGCGTCGATGTCGGTCCGCGCCGCCGCCATATAGGCGAGCCGGCCGCCGAGGCAGTAGCCGGCGCAGCCGACCTTGGCCGCGCCCTGGCTGCGCAGCCAGCGGATTGCGGCTTCGATGTCGTAAACCCCGAGGGCGGGATCGTACTGCCCGAAATAGCCGAACGCCTCTTGCAGCTGCGCGGGCACATCGGGATCCAGTTCGACCCCCGGGGCGAACCGCCAGAAGATGTCGGGCGCGATCGCGAGGTACCCTGCCTGAGCCCATTTGTCGCACTTCTGACGGATCCCGGCGTTGACCCCGAAGATTTCGGGGATGACGATAATCCCCGCGCTGGGCGTACCCGCGGGACGCGCGACATAAGCCGGGATCGTTCCGTCGTCCTGGAATGAAGCGATCTGCACAGTCTCGGTCATCGGTTTGTCTCCAGCAGCGATTTGGCTGTACCCTAAGCGCGGCGTGGACTTTGTGAAGGGGCTATGCCAGCTTGACGCCCCGTAAGGAGCCCAGTGCCATGAAAGTTCAGGTCGAGATCGAATGCACCCCCGAAGAGGCGCGCACCTTCCTTGGCCTGCCCGATGTGTCGAAGGCCAATTCGGTCTATGTCGACATGGTCTCCAAGGCGATGAAGGGCGCGGGCAGCGTCGAACAGATCCAGGACTTCGCCAAAGGCATCGCGCCGATGGGCCAGATGGGGATGAAGCTGTTCCAGCAATTCATGGAAAGCGGGGCGGCATTTTCCGCCGGGGCGGGCAAGAAGAAGGACGACTGAGCACGCTCAGCTACCCTCATGTATGAGTGACACCATCTTTGCCTTGTCGAGCGGCGCCGCGCCGGCCGCGATCGCCGTGCTGCGGGTGAGCGGCCCGCAGGCGGCGGCGGCAATGCAGGCGCTGCTCGGCAAGCGGCTCGAACCCCGCCATGCGACCAGTGCAACGCTGCGCGACAGCGCCGGGGCGGTGATCGACCGCGCACTGGCGCTATGGCTGCCCGGCCCGCACAGCGCGACCGGCGAAGATACGCTTGAGCTGCATTGCCACGGTGGCCGCGCGGTGATCGGCGCGGTCGAGGCGGCCTTGGCGCTGATACTGGGTCTGCGCGCCGCGACTCCAGGTGAATTCACCCGCCGAGCCTTCGTAAACGGCAAGATCGATCTGGCTGAGGCCGAAGGGCTGGCCGATTTGCTGGCGGCCGAGACCGAGCTGCAGCGCCAGTCGGCACTGGCGATGGCGGGTGGGGCGTTTTCAAAGCAGGTCGAGCATTGGCGCGATGTGTTGCTCGGGCAATCGGCCGCGCTTGAGGCGGTGCTCGATTTCGGCGATGAGGACGACGTTGCCGTACTTCCGGCCGAATTTGCGATGCAGTTGGCGGTGCTCGAAACCGAATTGGCGCAGTGGCTGGCGCGGCCCCGCGCGGAACAATTGCGCGAAGGCTACCGGGTGGTCGTCGCGGGCCCGCCGAACGCAGGTAAAAGCACACTTTTCAATGTTTTGGTTGAAGCCGAGGCGGCAATCGCGACACCAATCCCTGGCACCACCCGCGATGTCCTGACCCGCCCGGTGGCCTATGCCGGGGTGCCATTCCTGTTCGCCGACACCGCGGGATTGCACGACGGCGTCGATGATGAGGTCGAGGCGATCGGGATCGAGCGCGCGCTCGAGGCGCTCGATCGCGCCGATCTGGTGCTGTGGCTGGGGCCAGAGGGCGCGGGACCAGATGGGGCGTGGGAAGTCGCCGCGCAGATCGACCGCAGCGGTGCTTTGGCCAAACAGGCACCGCGCCACCGGATCTCCGCCACGACCGGCACGGGGATCGCGGCACTGCGGGACGACCTGATTGCAACAGCGCGGGCAGCCTTGCCCGGGCCGGGCGATGCCGCCCTTAACGAGCGCCAGCACAGGCACCTGCGCCATGCCCAGCGCGCGTTGGCTGCAGCGCGGCACGAGCACGATCCGCTGCTGATGGCTGAAGCTTTGCGGGTCGCGCGGTTGTCGTTTGATGCCCTGCTCGGCCGTACCACGACCGAGGATATGCTCGACACGCTGTTCGGCCGGTTCTGCATCGGCAAGTGATGTTCCACGTGGAACATCGATGGGCTGAATTGTTGAACACTGTTTCACGTGAAACACAGCTGCGCTAAGGCGCGGTCGAGATGCAGCAGTTCGACATCATTGTAATTGGCGGCGGACACGCCGGGGTTGAGGCCGCAGCGGTTGCGGCGCGGATGGGCGCGCGCGTCGCATTGGTCAGCTTTGATCTGGCCGCAATCGGCGCGATGAGCTGTAATCCCGCGATCGGCGGGCTCGGCAAGGGGCATCTGGTGCGCGAGGTCGACGCCTTCGACGGGATCATCGCGCGCGCTGCAGACGCCGGGGCGATCCACTACCGTATGCTCAATCGCTCGAAGGGCAGCGCGGTCCAGGGGCCGCGGGTCCAAGCCGATCGCAAGCGCTTCAAGGCTGAAGTCCAGCGCCTGTTAGCACTCCAGGGTGACCTGACCTTGGTTGAGGGCGAGGCCGCGGCACTGCGGTTCGCCGGCGAGCGAGTGAGTGGGATCGAGCTGGCCGACGGAACGGCGCTTGAGGCAGCGGTGGTGGTGCTGTGTACCGGCACATTCCTTGGCGGGGTGCTGTTTCGCGGTGAGGAGCGGCTGGTCGGCGGGCGGATCGGCGAAGCATCGGCGCAGCGGCTCGCGGCGCAGCTGCGCGGAGCGGCGCTGCCGTTGGCCCGGCTCAAGACCGGCACTCCGCCCCGCCTCGATGGCCGAACGATCGATTGGGCGCGGCTAGAGGAGCAGCCGTCGGATCGCGAACCGTGGACCATGTCTTCGCTGACCAAGGCGCGGCCGCTGCCGCAAGTGTTCTGCGCGATCACCCGGACCAACCCCGCCAGCCATGACGTCATTCGCGCCAACCTGCACCGTTCGCCGCTGTTTTCCGGCGCGATTGGAGCATCAGGACCGCGCTATTGCCCCTCGATCGAAGACAAGATCCACCGCTTCGCCGATCGCGAGGGGCATCAGGTGTTCCTCGAGCCCGAGGGACTGGATACGCACTTGGTCTATCCCAACGGGATCAGCACCTCGCTGCCGGCCGATGTCCAGCTGGCGATGCTGCGGACCATGGATGGACTCGCGCAAGTCGAGATGGTCGTGCCGGGCTATGCGGTGGAATACGACCATATCGATCCGCGTGCGTTGCGCTCCAGTCTTGAGGTGCGGGTCATGCCTGGGCTCTATTGCGCCGGGCAGATCAACGGCACGACCGGATACGAAGAGGCGGCAGCGCAAGGCCTGGTCGCCGGAATGTACGCTGCAGCGGTGGTTCTCAGCCGCGCCGCACCCGCGCTTGACCGCGCGAACAGTTACATGGCGGTGATGGTCGACGACCTGACCTTGCACGGCGTTTCCGAGCCCTACCGCATGCTCACCGCGCGGGCCGAGTACCGCTTGCGGTTGCGCGCCAACAACGCCGGGACCCGGCTGACTCCGTTGGGGCTGGAGGTGGGCTGTATCGGCACCGAGCGCGCAGGCTGGTTTGCCCGGCGCGAACAGGCCAAAGCACAGTATTCCCAGTCACTGGAGGCCACGGTCAGCGGGCATGAGTTGGCCGCCGCAGGTTTGCCAGTGCGTGCCGAGGCTGGGCGGTTGCCGCTGCGCGAGTGGTTGCGGTTTGGCGGAATCGGGCTGGATGCACTGGCACCTTGGCTTACTTCAGGGCTGCGCAGCGATCTTGATCTGGCCGAAGAACTGTCCGAAGACGCTGTCTATGCCCCCTATCTGGCGCGGCAGGACAACGAGTTGCGCGATTTGCGTGCGGGCGAGGGGCTGCTGCTTGGCGATGACTTCCCTTATCACGGCATCCCCGGGCTCTCGAATGAGATGGTCGAGCGGCTCAGCGCGGTTCAGCCCGCCACGCTGGCCGCTGCTGGCCGCGTTCCCGGGATCACCCCGGCGGCGCTGGCGGCGCTGCTGGTTCATGCCCGGCGCCGGGCGGCATGATCCTGTCGGGTGAAAGAGAGGCGCGCGAATGGCTGGAACACCTGCCCGAATGGGATGAGGTGGCGCGAGAGCGACTGGAACTGCTGGTCGCCATGCTTGGTCATGAGAACCAGCGCCAAAACCTCGTTTCTGCTGCCAGTCTCGCACGTGTGTGGTTGCGGCATATTGTCGATTCGGCGCAGCTGCTGGCACATGTTCCACGTGAAACATCCTCGCCGTGGCTCGATCTGGGGACGGGTGCCGGATTTCCCGGCCTGGTGATTGCGGCGCTGCGGCCGGAGACCCGAATCGTCTTGGTCGAATCGCGCGGGCGGCGGGCGGAGTGGCTCGAATCAGTGCGATCTGCGCTTGCACTCGACCAGACCGAGGTATTCGCCGGACGTCTTGAGTCGCTGCTCGATCAAAAATTCCGCGTCATTTCGGCACGTGCTTTCGCGCCTTTGCCTAAATTGCTCGATCTATCCGCACGATTTTCCACAAGCGACACGCGCTGGCTGTTGCCGAAAGGGCGTTCTGCCGCGCAGGAACTGTTGGAGCTGCAAGGCTGGGACCATTTGTTCCACGTGGAACAATCGCTCAGTGATGTCGACGCGGGGCTCATCGTCGGGACTTTGGTCGGCGAAGGTGCTGCGAACAAGGGGAAAAAGTCGTGATTCGTGTGGCGATCGCCAATCAGAAGGGCGGGGTGGGCAAGACCACCACAGCGATCAACGTGGCCACCGCGATGGCTGCGACCGGCTGGAAGGTGCTGTTGATCGACATCGACCCGCAAGGCAACGCCTCGACCGGGATCGGAATTCATGCAAGCGAGCGTACGTCTTCGTCCTACGATTTGCTGGTTGACCAGATGCCGCTGGCGCAATGCGTGATGGCTACCCGGATCCCCGGGCTCGACATCATTCCCGCGACGGTCGACTTGTCCGGTGCCGAGATCGAACTGGTCGGAGTCGACAATCGCACCGATCGGCTGCGCACCGCACTCGCTGGTGACAATGGTTACGACATCGCCTTCATCGATTGCCCGCCTTCGCTTGGGTTGCTTACTCTCAACGCGCTGTGCGCCGCGGATACCCTGCTGGTGCCGCTGCAGTGCGAGTTCTTTGCGCTTGAAGGACTTTCCCAACTTTTACAGACGGTTGAGCGGGTGCAGCAGCGTTTCAACAAGGATCTTGGGATCGTCGGGATCGCGCTGACCATGTTCGACCGGCGCAACCGGTTGACTGACCAGGTGGCCGACGATGTCCGCTCGTGCCTGGGCAACCTGGTGTTTGAGGCAGTGATCCCGCGCAATGTCCGCTTGTCCGAAGCGCCGAGCCACGGTCTTCCGGCGCTGGTTTACGATCACACCTGCTCGGGCAGCAAGGCATACATGGCGCTGGCGCGCGAGTTGATCACGCGCCTGCCCGAACAAAGGAAAGCCGCATGAGCGACGATTCGGTGATTCGCATGACCGCCAAGCGCCCCGCCTTGGGGCGTGGTCTTGGAGCCTTGCTCGGTGAAAGCCGCCGCGAGGAACCATTGGTCAGCGCACCCACCGCGAGCGGCAACGGCTCGGTAACCGGGTTGGCGATGCTGGCGGTGGCCGATATCGTTCCCCACCCGGCCCAGCCGCGTCGTCGGTTCGAGGAGGCAGCCTTGAGCGAACTGGCCGCCTCGATCGCCGCACGCGGAGTGATCCAGCCGGTGATCGTCACGCCGCACGGTCCGGGCCAGTGGCGGCTGGTCGCTGGCGAACGTCGTTGGCGCGCCGCGCAGCGTGCACAACTTCATGAAATCCCGGCGATTATCCGCGACCTGAGCGACCGCGAAGTCACTGCACTGGCCTTGATCGAAAATCTCCAGCGCGAAGACCTCAACCCGATCGAGGAGGCGCGCGCCTATCACCGGTTGAGCGAAGACGACGGCTTGACGCAAGCCGAGATCGCCCAGCTGGTCGACAAGAGCCGCAGCCACGTCGCCAACCTTCAGCGTCTGCTGTCGCTACCCGAGTCGGTGGTAACCATGGTTGAGGAAGGCCAGCTGTCGATGGGCCACGCCCGCGCACTGATCGGCGCGGAAAACGCAGCTGCGCTCGCCGCCGATGCGGCAGCGCGGCATTTGTCGGTGCGCGAAGTCGAGCGCCTGGTCCGGCGCGGCGCCGCGCCGGCAGCCACCCCGCGCCGAGCGCGCGGTGCCCGCGATCCCGAAACCACCGCCGATATTGCCGCAGTGCAGAGCCACCTCGAGGAATTCCTCGGGCTGTCGGTGCGGATCAACACCGACGCCGATCCGCGCTCGGGCGCGGTCACGATCCGCTATCGCACGCTCGATCAGCTCGACCTGATCTGCCAGCGCCTCACCGGCGGGGGAATATAGGGTTTAGGCCAAAGGTTAAGTTTTGCGGCCAGACGTTAACCAAACTTCCAAGTAAACGCTGAACACAGTGTTCCTACATAGACCGCAGCGGATGGGGGGATTGCCAGCCATTCGGTGACAGCGCCGCTAGGAGCTGTCTGGCAATTGTGAAGGGACCAAATTGATCATGCGTAATTCGCTCCGTTTTGTAGCTGTCGGCGCCGCGCTCGCTGCCGCTTCGTTCGCCACTTCGGCTTCGGCCGCCGCTTCGGCTACCGCCACCGCCACCGCAGAAATCCTGCAATCGCTTACTCTGACCGCCGATAGCGCGCTCAACTTCGGTCAGATCGCGGCCAACACCGGCGGCACCGTCAAGGTCAATGGCGACAGCACCGTTGTGCAGACCGGCTCGGTCGTGTGGACCGGCACCCGCGCTCCGGCTGGCTTCACTGTCACCGGCACCAAGGGTGCAGCGGTGGTCGTGACACTTCCGACCGTTACCTCGACGCTGTATCTGGGCGGTGTCACCACTTCGCCCGACAAGATGACGCTCGATCAGTTCAACGTCGATCCGGTCGGTGGTTTCCAGCTTGATGTCACCACCGGCAAGGCCAATTTCAACGTCGGCGGCCGTCTGACGGTTGGTGCGGCGCAGACCGCCGGGCTCTATTCGGGCACCTTCGCCGTCTCGGTCGAATACCAGTAAGAGTTTCGCGCCCCGACCCGGGCGAGAAAAATCAGGGCCGCATCCGCTTCGCGCGGGTGCGGCCCTTTTCGCGCGCCGGGCAAACCTGCGTGGTTAGCCGGAAATTAACCCTCTTTGCCTAAGCCCTTAGGGTAATTCCCGTAGGCGCGTGACGCCCGGGAGCAGGACCTAGGGGATTTGCCACGATGACCGCTTCACGCATTCGCCACATTGCCATGGCCGGTGCCGCATTGCTCGGCGCGCTTTCGAGCGTTCCGGCGGCGGCGCAGGGTGACTTGCTGATCGCGCCGACCCGGGTGATCATCAGCCAGGGCGGCAGCTCGGAAGTGATTCTAAGCAACATCGGCGCAGAGCCCGCAACTTACCGCATTTCGGCCGAGCTGCGCCGGATGACCGAGGATGGCGATTTTCATGAAGTGACCGAAGCCGACGCGACTCCCGCCGAGCTCGCCGCGCTCAAGATGATCACCTATGCCCCGCGGCGCATTACCTTGCTGCCCGGTTAGCCGCAATCGGTGCGGATCTCGATTCGCCCGCCCGCAGGCCTGCCCGATGGCGAATACCGGATGCACCTCAATTTTCGTGCGGTGCCGCCGGCGCTCAAGCCCGAAGAAGGCGCAGCCCCGGCTGCGGGCGTGTCGATCAAGCTGACGCCGGTTTACGGCATCACGATTCCCGTGTTCGTGCGGCGCGGGCGGCTCGATGCCAGTGCCACGCTCTCGGGTGCGCGCCTGGTCAAGGAACCGGGCGGCAGCTTCGTCGAACTCGATCTGGCCCGCGCCGGGCAGCGTTCGGTCTACGGCGAATTTATCGGCAAGTCGGCGCGCGGCGAAGTGCTGTTCGATCTGCGCGGGATTGCCGCTTATCCCGAGATCACCCACCGTAAGGTGCAGATCCCGCTCAGCCCCGAAGCGCTTGCCAAGTTGCGCGGCCCGGTCCGCATCGAATACCGCGAACTGGCTGAAAACGGCGGCGCGCTGATCGCCGAAACCGCCGCGATCTTCCCCTGATCGATAGATTAATCAGGATCTTAGGCAAAATTTGACGTCATGACGGGCTGGACCTTCCGGATCGGACAGGCCGCTGCACTGGGTGCGGCGGCTTTGGCTATCTGGGCAGCCCCGGCGCGCGCCGACACCTGGCGCGCCAACGAAGACGACGCGCTTCTGCTCGAATTGCATTCCGGCCAGTACAAGATCGGTGATGCGCTGCGCGGCTATCAGACGCCCGAGGGGGTCTGCGTCGATTTCACCGATCTGGTCCAGGCGCTCGATTTGCCGATGCGGGTCGACAAGAAGTCGCGCCGCGCAACTGGCTGGTTGTTCGCCGAAGACCAACGCCTGACCATCGACCGCGACTCCGGTACAGTACAAAACGTGAACGGAAGCCAGACTATCGCGTCCGGGGCGATCCAGGATACTCCCGAAGGCTGGTGTCTGGACCTCAAGAGCCTGTCGGGCTGGATGGGGGTACGGCTCAAGCCCGAGCTCTCGTCGATGTCGATCCGGCTTGAATCAGACCGGAAACTGCCGTTTCTCGAGGCAATCGAACGCAAAAGTCGCGCCGCGCGACTTCATGCTCCGCGTTACAAGCAGTTTGATCTGGCCAGCCTGCCCCAGGCCGAAGCACCCTATCGCGCGTGGCGAACGCCGTCGGTGGATATCCAGGTTCAGGCGCAGTGGACTCAGCGCAGCGGCACCCAGGTGCAGTACGAAGCGCTGGCCAGCGGCGAACTGGTCGGGCTGAGCTATACTGCGCGGGTCGCGGGCAGCAATGGGCTGGCCCCGGATTCGCTGCGGGTGAAGCTCTATCGCAACGATCCTGCCGGCGGGCTGCTTGGTCCGCTCAAGGCGACGCGTTTCGCGATCGGCGATGTCGATACCCAGCCGACCGCCTTGTCGGCGCAAAGCGCTTACGGGCGCGGCGCCTTCGTCAGCAATCGCCCGCTTAACCTGCCTTCGCGCTTCGGGATGACCACCTTGCGCGGCACCTTGCCCGCCGGATGGGACGCCGAACTCTATCGCAACGGCGAATTGCGCGCCTATCAGGCGGATCGCGGCGATGGCCGCTATGAATTTGCCGATATCGAGCTGGTGTTCGGCGAAAACGACTTCGACGTGGTGCTCTATGGCCCGCAAGGGCAGGTCCGGCACGAGCCCTCGACCATCCCGGTCGGGATCGACAGCCTGCCTGCGGGCAAGACCTGGTACTGGGGCGGCGTCGTCGACCAGGGCCGCGATCTGGTCGGCATGGCGCGCGGCCCGCTCGATCCGCTGACCGGCTGGCGGTGGGGCGTGGGGGTCGAACACGGCATCGACCGGCGGACGACTGTGGGCGTTTCGTACAACTCATCGGTGCTGCTCGGGCGCCGCCGGCATTATGTCGAGGGCACGGTGCGGCGTTCGGTCGGGCCGATGCTGGTCGAATTGTCCGGCGCGCAGCAATTCGGCGCGGGCCGGGCCTGGCGCGGCGAAGCGCTCGGCAAAGTGGGCGGTTTGCGCTTCTCGGCGCACGTGCTGTGGGTCGATGGCGAGTTCGACAGCGAGCAGGTCGGCGCGCGCCAGCGCAGCGAGGCCGAGCTAAGGCTGAGCGGGCACGTCAAATTGGGTGGGTGGAGCCTGCCGGTCGAAGCGGGAGCCCGCCAGACCCGCTCACGCGAGGGGGTAAAGATTACCGAATTGTTAACGCACGGCTCGCTGCGGGTGAGCCGTGCGACGCTGACCGTCGAATTGCTCCACCGCACCGCGACCGGCAACCCCGCGCTCATCGCCAGCGAAGCGCAGGGCAATGCGGTTGCGCTGCTCGGCAACACCGGGTTCGGCCGGGTTCGCTTGCGCGGGCAGGCTCGGTTCGGGCTCGACGGCAACCAGCCCGGGTTCCAACAGGCGCAGCTGGTGGTCGAAGCGCCGCTGGGCCGCGACATGACCGCGCGCGCCACTTACGATATTGACGCGCCGAGTGATCGGCGAACTGCGTCGATCGGATTTGTCCGGCAATTTCCGCGCTTTGCGTTGCGCGGCGAGGGTACGCTGGATAATCATGGGAACGTCGGGTTTGGCCTGACCCTTGCTCTCAGTCTGGGCCCCGATCCGGCTGGCAGCGGCTGGCGCGTCTCGCGCGATCGGCTCGCCCAGCAAGGCCAGGTCAGCGTCGAGGTGTTCCGCGATGACAATGGTGACGGGCTGAAACAGGTTGGCGAGCCGGCCATCGAAGGCGTGGCGATCGAGGCCGGTTTCCGCCATTCAGGGCAGCCGACCAACAAAGCCGGGCGCGCGGTGATCGACGGGCTGCTGCCTTATGTGCCGGTGCTGGTCTCGGTCGACAGCGGCAGTTTGCCCGACCCGCTGCTGCGGCCCAAAGGCCAGGGAATGGTGGTCATCCCGCGTCCCGGGATCGCCGCCAAAGTCCTGCTCCCACTCGCCCCGACGGGCGAGATCGAGGCGGTGCTGCTCGGGCCCGAAGGCGAACCGCAAGGCGGGGTGACGATCGAACTGACCGACCCGGCGGGCCACGTGCTGTACCAGACTGCGAGCGACTTCGATGGCTATGTGCTGTTCGACAGCGTGCCTTACGGCGATTATCGGCTGCGCATCGGCGCGGCGAGCGCGGCCGCGCTGGGTGTGGTGGTCGATTCAGGGCAAGCACTGCGGATCGATGCGGACCATGCCTCGCAGCGGCTCGGGCGGATCAGGCTCCAGCGCAGGCCACCGCCACCGCAGCTCTCGCAGTCGTCGTAAGAGCGCTGTCTTAACCGCTCGATTAAATAGCGGTTGACCAGGAACCCTGCAGCGCATTAGGCCGCTCAGCAACTTGCTGGAGAGGATTTTGCCATGTCGCTCGATTTGCTGGCGCGCACTGCTTACAACGAAGATCACGAGGCATTCCGCCAGACCGTCCGCAAATTCCTCGAAGCCGAAGTCGCGCCGCACCAATCCGAATGGGCCGACAACGGGATCGTCCCCAAAGCGCTGTGGCCCAAGGCCGGTGAGCTTGGCATGCTGTGCCCGACTGTGCCTGAGGAATTTGGCGGGCTCGGTCTCGACTTTGGCTACAACGCGATTGTCGATGAGGAGAGCGCCTACTACGGCCGCGTCACCACCGGGTTCTCGCTCCAGTCGGACATCGTCTGCAATTACATCGTCAAATATGGCTCGGACGAACAGAAGGCCAAGTGGCTGCCCAAGATGGTCGCGGGTGAAGTCATCACCGCGATCGCCATGACCGAACCGGGCACCGGCAGCGACCTCCAGGGGATGCGCACCACCGCCAAGAAGGACGGCAACCATTATGTGATCAACGGGTCGAAGACCTACATCACCAATGGCCAGAATGCCGACCTGATCCTGGTCTGCGTCAAAACCGACACCGAGGTGCAGCCGGCGTGGAAGGGCGTCTCGATCGTGCTGGTCGAGGGGGACCGCGATGGTTTTAAGCGCGGACGCAACCTCGACAAAATCGGGCAGGACGAGGCCGATACCTCTGAGCTGTTCTTCGAAGACGTGCGCGTGCCGATCACCAATTGCCTTGGCGAAGAGGGCAAAGGCTTCATCTATCTGATGAGCGAATTGCCGCAGGAGCGGCTGTCGATCGCGGTCTCTGCGCAGGCCAGTTCGCAGCGCGCGTTTGACGATACGGTGGAATTCACCCGCGACCGCAAGGCCTTCGGCAAGCCGATCCTCGATTTCCAGAACACCCGCTTCGTCCTCGCCGATCTCAAGGCGAAGCTCCAGGTCGGCTGGGCCCACCTCGACTGGGCGCTGGCGCGGCATCTGCGGCGCGAACTGACGCCTGAAGAAGGTGCGGCGGCCAAGCTGTGGCATACCGACTTGCAGTGGGAAGTGATGGACAAGTGCCTCCAGCTCCACGGCGGCGCGGGCTACATGAACGAGTACCCGATTGCCCGGGCCTGGCGCAGCGCGCGGGTCACGCGGATTTTCGGCGGGACCAACGAGATCATGAAGGAACTGATCGGGCGCAAGCTGTAGCGGCGGGCAATAGGGGGGCGCTAAGACCCCCTTATCGCCGTCTCATGCGTGCCCCAATTCAGTTGGTGCGGACGCGCTTGTCCGGCGCCGGCGGCGGCGCATAGATCGGCATGCGCGGCCGGATCATCCGCCGCGCCTTGACGCGAGCCGGCGCACGCGGCGGTTCGGTGACGTACTCCTCGGTCACCACGGTGGTGGTGCACTCGCGCTGGCCGTCGGCCTGGACGATCATCACGGGGACCATCACGGTCATCGGCGCGTAGCCGTAGCTGTAACCGCCCTGGCCATAGCCGGGACCGCCGCCCTGCCAGGTGGTGTAACGTTCGAGGTAGCTCTCACAATAATCGCGCGCGCTGCGGCGGTCGGCAGCATTGCCAATCGCTCCGCCAGCGATGGAACCGACTGCGGCACCAGCGACGGTTCCGATGACCCGGTTGTCGCGCCCGGCGATGCGGTTGCCGATCACCCCGCCGATCACCCCGCCGACTATTGCCCCGCCGACCATGTTGCCATTGCCGTGGTTGCGGCGGCATTCGGCAAGCCAGTCGCCCCGGGCCTGCTGATAGCCGACTTCGTCATAGCCGCCGCGCATTGGCTGCCCAGGCATGCCCGGATGATCACCGCGCCATTCGGGGCGCGGATCGGGCATCACATCGGGCCGGGCATCGCCATAGTGATGGCCATCGGCATCGACCGCACTGAGCGGCGGCATGCCCGGTGGCGGGGGCGGCGGACCGGGCTGGGCCAAGGCCGGCGTGGCGAGGCCGAACGCCAGCGCGGTTAGCAACGCGCGTCGGAGTGAGCGACTCTTCATGGCAATCCCCTGAACTGGGCCGGGCGTGTCCGGCATTAAGACGGAATTTAGCATCGCGCGGCGCAGAACTCCAAGCCGCACGCGCGACTGTGTTGTCGCTGTCCCGTTTCGGTGCAGAGGGGCCCGCGCCGCTTAATCCGCGCCGGAGCTAGATGGCGGAGGAAATCGCTGCAGCCAGCAGCTCAATGCCGCGCGCATCTTCGGCATCGAACCGCGCGAGATCGGGGCTGTCAAGATCGATCACCGCGATCACCACGCCGCCGCGCTTGACCGGAACGACCAGTTCGGACGCGCTGGCCGCATCGCAGGCGATATGCCCGGGGAAGGCGTGGACATCGGGAACCAGCAGGGTCTCGCCGCTGGCCGCCGCAGTGCCGCACACGCCTTGGCCAAACGGAATGCGGATGCAGGCGGTTGCGCCCTGGAACGGTCCAAGCACCAGTTCGTCCTGCACCACCCGGTAAAACCCCGCCCAGTTTAACCGCGGCACGAATTGCCGGATCAAGGCCGCCAAATTGGCCATGTTGGCCACCGGATCGGGTTCACCAGCGACCAGCGCAGCGGCCGACCCGGCAAGTTCGCGGTACAGTTCGGGTTTGGGCTGGTTCGGATCGGGGGTAAAATGATACATTGTTTGGTCATTAGCGCAGTGCGGTATTGCCGCCTAGCTGCCTTCGCCCTAGTCTTGGCTTATGTCGACCAAACGCAAATTGCTCGTTGCCCTGGCTGTGTTCGTGCTCGTGTTCGGCGGGTTCTTCTACTGGGTCTGGCGCGGCACCCCGGCGCAGTACACGCTGGAGCAACTATCGGGCAAGGATCCGGTGCTGTCCGAGCCGAAGGAAGAGCGGATCCCGTCGGTGGCGATTGCCAAGTCGATCGGTTGGGGCGCGAACGAAGCACCGACAGCCGCGCCTGGCCTGCAGGTCACGCGATTTGCCGACGGGCTCGACCACCCGCGGGTGATCTACCCGCTGCCCAACGGCGATGTGCTGGTGGCCGAGGCCGATGCCCCCAAGGGCAATTTGGGCTCGGGCTTGAAAGCATGGATTGCCGCGAAGATCATGAAGCGGGTCGGCGCCAACCAAGGCTCGCCCGATGCGCTGGTGCTGCTGCGTGACAGCGACGGCGACGGCAAGGCCGACCAGCGGTTCGTGCTGCGGCAGGGCAACGGCCTCGCCTCGCCCTCGGGCCTCGCGTGGCAGAACGGCACGCTCTATGTCGCCAACCACAACGCAGTTTTTGCCTTCGCCTACCAGCTCGGCGCAACCGCACTGGCCGGGCAGCCAAGCAAGATCATGGACCTGCCCGGCGGCGGCAACCACTGGATGCGCAACCTGTTGCTTAGCCCCGACGGCAAGCGGCTTTATGCTGCGGTCGGATCATCCAGCAACATTGGCGAAAATGGCATGAAGGCCGAGGAAGACCGGGCTGCGATCTGGGAAGTGGCCCTCGACAAGGCCGGCCATCCCCGGATGTATGCGCAAGGGCTGCGCAACCCCAATGGGCTTGGCTGGAACCCCTCGACCGGGGAAATGTGGGTGACCGTCAACGAACGCGATCAGCTCGGCCCCGACCTCGTCCCCGATTACCTGACCAACGTGCCGATCGGCGCGCATTACGGCTGGCCGTGGGTGTGGTGGAAGACTCACAACGACGACCGCGTAACTGCGCCGCCGCCCGAATATTTGGACGATTTCGTGCGCAAGCCCGAATACGCGCTGGGCGCGCACGTCGCCGCACTCGGGCTGGCGTTTGTGCAAGGCGGGGCGGTGCTCGGGCCCAATTATGTCAATGGCGCGGTGATCGCGCGGCATGGTTCGTGGAACCGCACCCCGCTGTCGGGGTATGACGTGGTTTTCGTGAAGTTCGATGCCAAGGGCAACCCGCAAGGCCTGCCGCTGCCACTGCTCGGCGGTTTCCTGACCGGCGATGGCAAGACTCGCGGGCGGCCGACCTGGGTCGGCTTTGCCAAGGACGGCGCGCTGCTGGTCAGCGATGATACCGGCGGAATTATCTGGCGTGTCACAGCGCCGGGCGCAACGCCTGCCGCCGCCATTGTCCCGGTGGAGTCCGAACGGATCCCGCCCCAGCGCAGCCTGATCAGCGATCCTTACGCGCGCTACAACGCCAAGTTGAAGGACGACTCGTTGGTCAAGCAGCAGTAGGGGTTAGATCGCGCGCCCGGCGGCTCCGGCCAATTCGGTGACGAACTGCCACGCGACCCGGCCCGACCGCGCCCCGCGCCGTTTGGCCCATTCGAGCGCATCGGCCTCGGCAAAGGTCAGTCCGTTGGCCTGCGCGTAGCCAGTAACGATGGCGAGGTAATCGTCCTGGTTGCAGGCGTGGAACCCTAGCGACAGCCCGAACCGGTCGGCGAGCGCGAGCTGATCGTCGACTGCATCGCGCGGATTGATCGGATCGTCCTGCTCGGACAAGTGGCGCGGCACGATCGCGCGACGGTTCGAGGTTACTGCGAGCCGGACGTTATCGGGGCGCGCCTCGACCCCGCCTTCGAGCCACGAGCGCAAGGCGCGCGGGCCGGTGCTGTCGCCGTCCTCGAACCCGAGATCGTCGATGAAGACGAGGAAGCGGCGTCGGGCCGAGCCCAGCGCACCAAACAAAACGGTGAGCGAGGAGAGTGCCTCGGGCGCGACTTGCACCAAGGCGATTGCGTCGGGCTGGCTGGCTTGCGCCGACGCCACCGCAGCGCGCAGCAGCACCGATTTGCCAGTCCCGCGCGCGCCCCACAGCAGCATGTCGTGGGCGGCGTGGCCCTCTGCAAATCGGGAAATATTGGCGGTGACGCCTTCCTTCTGCGCATCGATGCCTTTGAGCAGAGCCAACGGCGGAGCTTTGATTGCGGTCACCGGCCGCGCAGTTCCGTCCCAGACATAGGCCGGGGAGGACAGCCAATCGGTCGCGGCACCGCGGCCCGGGACCAGCGCCTCGAGCGCAGCGGCGATCCGCGTCAGCAGTTGCTCGGTTTCGCTCATCCGGCGAGCGGACCGGCATCGAGCGCATAAAGCAATCCGGCCCCGGCCATGGCCGCAGCCTTGAGCCCCCGTGTCTCGGGCACCAAGTGCTCGGCGAAATAGCGTGCCACCACCGGCTTGGTCAGCGCGAGCGATCCGCCTTCTGCTGCGACGGCGCGGGCCTGGCGCTGGAGCTGCCAGCCCGCCACTGCTACCGCCGCCATCGTGCAGAACGGGACGCTGCCGGCGAGCTTGTCATCGAGGCTGGCCGTGCCGCTCATCCAATCGGCGATTTCGACGCAGTCCTGCGCCAGCCCGGCAAGTTCGGGCTGATCGGCGCAGTCTCGGGCCACGTCGCCAAACAGTGACGCCAGAACGTCGCCGCCCTCGTAACCCAGCTTGCGGGTGACCAGATCGGCCGCCTGGATGCCGTTGGTGCCTTCATAGATCGGCGCAATCCGCGCGTCGCGGTAATGCTGCGCCGCGCCGGTCTCCTCGATGAAGCCCATCCCGCCGTGGATCTGCACGCCCAGGCTGGCGACCTCGCAGCCGCTGTCGGTGCCCCAAGCTTTGAGCATCGGCACCAGGCAATCGGCGCGGGCCTGCGCGCCGGCAATCCCCAGCGCGCCCCGGTCGACGAGCCCCGCGGTGTAATAAAGCAGCGCCCTTGCGGCTTCGGTCAGCGCCCGCATCCGCAGCAGCATCCGGCGCACGTCCGGATGCTCGACAATCGCCACCGGGCCCTTGTCGGCCGCGCCCGCCCGCGCCGACTGGACCCGTTCGCGGGCATACCATTGCGCGGCTTGCAAAGCGCGTTCGGCAATCTGCACGCCCTGGCTGCCGACATTGATCCGCGCCGAATTCATCATCGTGAACATGGCTTTGATCCCGTCGTGCTCGCGCCCGATCAGCTCACCCACGCAGGCATCGTTGTCGCCAAAGCTCATCACGCAAGTGGGCGAGGCCATGATCCCGAGTTTGTGCTCAAGGCTGACGCAGCGCAAATCGTTGCGCGCGCCGGGCGTGCCATCGGCGCTCACCAGCAGCTTGGGCACCACGAACAGCGAAATCCCCCGCGTCCCCGCCGGAGCCCCCGGGGTCCGCGCCAGCACGAGGTGGATCACGTTGCGGGCAAGGTCGTGCTCGCCCCAGGTGATGAATATCTTGGTGCCCTTGATCGCCCAGGTCCCGTCGCCACGCGGGGTTGCGGTGGTGCGCAGCGCGCCGACATCCGAGCCGGCTTGCGGCTCGGTCAGGTTCATCGTCCCCGACCATTCGCCGCTGATCAGCTTGGCGAGGTAGAGGTCCTTTTGCGCGGCGCTGCCGTGATGGCTGACCGCCTCGATCGCGCCCACCGTCAGCATCGGCATCAGCGAGAAGGCCATGTTGGCACTGCCGAGGTTTTCGAGCACATTGGCCGACAGCGTGAACGGCAGCCCTTGTCCGCCGAATTGCGGATCGCCCGCAATCGCGTTCCAGCCTTGCTCGACGTAGTGGTGGTAGGCGGCGGCGAATCCCTCGGGCAGCGAGACGGTGCCGTTGGCGAGGACTGCGCCCTGCTGATCGCCGATCCGGTTGAGCGGGGCCCACTCGCCGCCGGCGAACTGCCCGATCCCCTCGACAATCGCCTCGACCATATCCGGGCTGGCGGCAGCGAAGCGCTCGTGCGCGGCGAGCTCCTCGATCCCGGCGTTGACCCGGATGGCGAGGATCTGGTCGGCACTGTTGGCGGTGTATTCCATCACGGGGGTCTCGCGCTTTTCCTTGGCTTTGGTCGCCATGGCCTATAGCGCAGCGGCATGTCCGGCAAGTATCTCGGCCCCGTCGTCCGCCCCGCCGATGCAGCGGCAATTGCGGAAGCGGCGCGGCTGCTGATTGCCGGCGCGCCGGTCGCGCTGCCGACCGAGACGGTTTATGGGCTCGCCGCCCGCGCCGATTCGCCCGGCGCCGTAGCGGCGATCTATGCCGCCAAAGGTCGGCCCAGTTTCAACCCGCTGATCGTGCATGTGGCCGATCTCGCGCAAGCCGAGACGCTGGCGCAATTCGATGAGCGCGCGCGCAAATTGGCGGGTGCATTCTGGCCGGGTGCGCTGACCTTGGTCCTGCCGCTGAAGGACAGTGCGCGAATCGCTGCTGCGGTGACCGCGGGGCTACCGACGATCGCGCTGCGCTGTCCCGCGCACCCGGTGATGCGCGCGGTATTGGCGGCGACCGGGCTGCCGCTCGCCGCGCCCTCGGCCAATCGCAGCGGCGCGGTCAGCCCGACCAGCGCAGCGCACGTCGCCGCGTCGCTCGCCGGGCGGATGGGGCTGGTGCTCGATGGCGGACCCTGTGCGACCGGACTGGAGAGCACGATTGTCGCCGTGCGCGGCGATGGTTCATGGCAGCAATTGCGCCCCGGGCCGATTACCCAGGCGCAGATTGCCGAATTGCTCGGTCCGGAGAGTCGTGCTCAATTCGATGCCGCGATCGAAGCCCCGGGCCAGCTTGCCAGCCACTACTCGCCCGGAAAACCGTTGCGGCTGAATGCAGGCAAAGCAAAAGCGGGCGAATTCCTGCTCGGCTTCGGCTCGCTGGCGGGTGACTTCAACTTGTCGCCCAGTGCCGATCTGGCCGAAGCTGCGGCGCGGCTTTACGCCGGATTGCACTGCGCTGCGGCATCGGCGCTCCCGTGCATTGCGGTCGCGGCCCTGCCTTGCGAAGGCTTTGGCGCGGCGATCAACGACCGGTTGCGCCGCGCGGCTGTCTGATCAATCGGGTTGCACTGGAAGCTGTGGGCGGATTTCTTCCATCTCGGCCATGATCGCCTGCTGGCGCGCGCACGATTGGGCGCGGCCTTGGGCGCAGCGGGCGGTTTCCTTGCGGTATTCGCGCTCGAGCTTGCCATAGCGTTGTTCGAGCCGGCGCAGTGCGCGGCCGCGGTTCTCGTCGCGTTCGGACTGGCTGGTGGTCGCAAGGTCGATCGCCTTGCCGGTCAGCCGCACCGGCGCGGTTGCGACATTCACCAGCGCGCTGACGCAGCCGCCCAGCAATAGCAGCACGAGCGGAAAAAACAGGATCGGCCGCATCGCAAACTCCCAAAATGCGGATGCACTCTGGTCGCAGTGCGATTGCGGAACCCTTAACCGATCGCTTGGTTCGCCGCTTGTTGCCCCTGCTTCAGGGCTTGGGCGGTACGGACGGAGGCGCAGGTGCAGTCGGTGCAGCGGGCGCGGCCTCATCGTCGTCGTCGCTCTTGGTCACGCCGTTCTCGCAGATGAGTTTGCCCGAACCGATGGCGCTGACCGTGCAGCGGGCGCGGCCCTTGACCGTAACCGAACCCGAGCCGAGGATTGTTGCGTCGACATCGCCGTCGGACGAGAATGTCGCGCCGCCCGAGCCCAAAACATTGACCTTGGCGCTGTCGACGGTGACCTCGGCCAGTTCGGCCGAGCCGCTGCCGAGGATCGTCAGGTCAAGCTTGCCAACCTTGCCCGCTGCGCTGAAGCTGCCCGAACCCGGCAGGGTGACTTCAAGCTTGTCGCCTGACACGCTCTGGGTATCGATCCGGCCCGAGCCAAGAACTGTTACTTTGGCGCCGGCGGCCATCGCGGGGGCATTGATCTTGCCCGACCCGCCCATGGTCAGTTCGCGCGGCGCGGGCATGGTCACGTGGACCACCGCGACCTTGTCGTCGCCCGAGAACACTTTGCCCTCGCGCAGGATCCCGAGCGTCCCGTCTTTGAGCGTGAAGCGCAGCCGGTCGACCGCCGCTGGATCGCCGTCGACGGTGATCGCCAGCTTGTCGCCTTGCGTCATCCGCACCTCGTCGGGGCCGAACATGACGAGTTCGCTCGGCGCTGCGCCGCTCAGGTCAAGTTCGGCCAGCTTCTTGCCGTGCTCGCCGTTGATCGAAACGTCCGAACTGTCGCAGCCCGCCACGCCAGCCGCCATCGCGACCGCTAGAATCGGGGCGAGTCCTTTAAGGAATTGGTTGAGTTTCATCATATGCTCCCACGCTGTGTGTTAATAACATAATACAGCAAGGCGGTCGCTTCAAGGGGGAGCGGACCCCCCATGCAAAAAGGGCCGCCCTTGCGGACGGCCCTTTTGGGATTGCAATATGCCGCGCTCAGACCGTTGCGGCAGCTTCCGCGTAGTATTTCGGCGCATGCTCGTTGAGGATCGCAAGAATCTTCTGCAGCGCCGAAGGCTCATCGGTCTTTTCCATCGCCGCGAGTTCGCGCGCAAGGCGCGAGCTGGCGGCTTCGAAGATCTGGCGTTCGGAATAGCTTTGTTCGGGCTGGTCGTCGGCGCGGAACAGGTCGCGCGTGACTTCTGCGATCGATACCAGGTCGCCCGAGTTGATTTTCGCTTCGTACTCCTGCGCGCGGCGTGACCACATGGTGCGCTTGACCTTAGGCTTGCCGGTGAGGGTGGCCAAAGCTTCACGCAAGGTCTTGTCCGAGGACAGCTTGCGCATGCCGATCGCTTCGATCTTGCTGACCGGGACGCGCAGCGTCATGCGTTCTTTTTCAAAGCGAAGCACATAGAGTTCAAGCTGCATGCCGGCGATTTCCTGCTCGAGCAGTTCGATCACCCGGCCGACGCCGTGCTTGGGATAAACAACGTAGTCACCGACGTCGAAGGCCTGGGCCTTGGTTACCATGGAACGTCCTTTCACTTGCCGGTGCGACCCGGCTGGTTGTCTGGCCGACGGAAATCAGTCAATCGTTGGACCGGCGGAACGCGGCGTAAGCCTCGGCCCGGGGATGCCATTGACTGCTGTGTCTTAGTCCCGTCCGGTCTGGATGCCTTGTTACCGCGGGACCGGAATCCCGCCTTGCGTGCCGATCATATAGCACGCCCGCAACAAAATTACCAGAGGCGCGGGATTCGGCCCTGGCTGGTTGTCCAACGGTGTCGCAAACCGCCCGTCGCGGGCGCCCTACTAATCGCCTTCGCCGGGCTCGGGCGAGAAGTACTCTTCGAATTTGCCGTCTTTGCCCTTGAATTCGTCAGCGTCGGCGGGCGAATCCTTCTTGGTGGTGATGTTGGGCCATTCGGCCGAATATTTGGTGTTGAGCTCGAGCCACTGTTCCAGCCCGCTCTCGGTATCGGGCAAGATCGCCTCGGCCGGGCATTCGGGTTCGCACACCCCGCAATCGATGCATTCGCTGGGGTTGATCACCAGCATGTTGTCACCCTCGTAGAAGCAATCGACGGGGCAGACCTCGACGCAGTCCATGTATTTGCATTTGATGCAGGCGTCGGTGACGACATAGGTCATGGCATTCTGTCCCCTAAGGCAGCTGTGTTTGTTCGGGTGCTATGGGATTTGCGTTGCCTCCGTCAAGCACGCGGTAACATGCCTGGGCTTCTTCCGCCGGTCCGCGCCGTTCGGGCAGCCCCAGCAATTCGATCACCAGCACATGGCTGCGCAGCGGCAAGGTGAGCACATCGCCCGGTTTGACCGCATAGCCCGGCTTGTCGATGCGCCGCCGGTTAAGCCGGAAATGGCCCTGCTCGATCCATTGCTGAGCCAGATTGCGGCTGGCGGCAAAGCGCAGGAACCAGACCAGCTTGTCGATCCGCATCAGCGCAGCAGCTCGGCAAAGACGTTGCCGGATGCAGGTGCGCTCTGGGCAATAACGGGCAGTTCAGCCTCACGGCGCGGCGGCTGCCAGCGCCACCGCGGCGGTTGGGGCGGGCCGAACTGGCCAGCGCGCTGGGGTCGCGGCATGATCGGCTTGAACCCCGCCAGCCGCAGCAATTGTGCATAGTCCGCGGTTGCCAGTCCGGTCGAGATCGCCAGCGCAGGATCGAGCACAAAGGTCTTGTTGCCGGCAGCGATGCGAACGCCATGCGCCCGGCGCAGCAATTTCTCGGCCATGTCGATCCGCAGCGCTTGCAGCGCCAGCCGCCGGTAGCCGGGCGAGCGCGACGCGGCGAGCGGCAGGGCGATCACCGGGGGCATGCCCGGGGCCGCCGTCGCCAGACGGTCTCCGCGCGCGGCATGCAACGCCCGCCACGCAGTCAAGGCCGTAGCCTTGAGCATCGCCGGCACGAACACATCGAGCGCGCCGACCCGAACGCCGAGCTTGCGCAGATAGTCGCGCTGGTCCTTGCTAAGCTGGTCGAGCCCGGACCCGAGACGTTCGAGCATACCGCCCGCTTCGACCAGCCGGATCAGGACTGCCCGCAAGTCAGGTCCCGCTGCCGGATCGCTCGCTGCTGCTTCGATGGCTCGGAGCGGTTCGAGCGGAGCCAGTGCTTTGCTCAACCAGTGTTCGAGTGCGGCGGCCAGGCGCTGGCGCAGACGCGTTTCGAGCGCGACCACAGCCGGATCAAGGACCAGCCGGGGCACCAGCAGCGTCCTGCCCGGCTGGAGCTGCGCAACCGGCTCGTCCTCCCACATCAAGGCCGCTCCCGCCAATGCTACCAAGCCGCGCGGTTCGTCCAGCGCCGCGATCAATTGCTCAGCCCGCGCTGCGCGCAGCGCGGGCAAGTGGCGCTCGGCTGCGGCAAGCAGCAGCTTGCGGTCGGCCAGCCGGGTCGCCGAATCGATCTTGAACCGGAACCCCGCGAGGTGCCCGATCGGTTCGCCATCGACCTGCACCTCGTCGCCGACCAAAGTGACCGGGAGCAGCGCGGTATCGGTGCCGACCTTCTTCATCAGCACCGACGTGCGGCGATTGACGAACCGCTCGGTCAGCCGGGCATGCAAGGCATCGGACAACCGGGCCTCAGCTGCCCGTGCCCGCGCCGCCATTTCGTCGCGCGCCAGCACCCAGTCCGGGCGCTGGGCGATATAGGCCCAGCTGCGAATCGCCGCGATCCGCATCTGCAACGTGTCGATATCGCCCGCCGGGTTATCGAGCTGGGCGATTGCCGAGGCCACATAATCGCCGCCGAGCATGCCGCTGCGCAGGTCTTCCCACAACCGCGCCACAAACCGCGCGTGAACTTCAGCGCCGTGTTGGCGGAAATCGGGCAGGCGGCAGACATCCCATAGCCGCGAGACCTGCGCTGCGCCGCGCACGCCCGCCAGCAGGTCCACGTCCTCGGCCACCCGTCGCAACACCGCCAGGTCGATCGCCTCAGGCGCAGGGGCCAGTTCGGGTCGCTCGGGTGGCCGTGACAGGTCCGCCAGCAGGCTCGCCACCGAACCGCAATCGGGCTCGGGCTCGCGCCAGAACAACTTGGTCAGCGGCGCAAAGCGGTGCTCTTCGACCGCGTAGACCTCGTCCGGGGTGAATTCGGCATCGTGGCTGCCGCTCCCCGCAAGCGTCCCGAAGGTCCCGTCGCGCTGATGTCGCCCGGCGCGGCCAGCGATCTGCGCCATCTCGGCGGTGGTCAGCCGCCGCTGTCGCTGTCCGTCAAATTTCGACAATCCGGCGAAAGCAACGTGATCGATGTCGAGGTTTAGCCCCATCCCGATCGCATCGGTCGCGACCAGATAATCGACCTCACCCGACTGGTACAATGCGACCTGCCGGTTGCGCGTTTCGGGCGACAGCGCGCCCATTACCACCGCCGCGCCGCCGCGGAACCGCCGCAGCATTTCTGCCACCGCATAGACCTGCTCGGCCGAAAACGCGACGATTGCGCTGCGCGGCGGAATCCGCGATAGCTTGCGTGCGCCGCTGTGGCTCAGCGTCGAAAAGCGCGGGCGCGAGACCACTTCGGCGCGCGGCAACAGTTTCTTGACGAGCGGTTCGAGCGTGGCCGAGCCGAGCAATATCGTTTCCTCACGCCCGCGCGCATGGAGCAGCCGGTCGGTGAAAATATGCCCACGCTCGCGGTCGGCAGCCAGCTGCGCTTCGTCGAGCGCGACGAATGCCAGATCGGCGCTGACCGGCATCGCTTCGACCGTGCAGCACAGATAGCGCGCGTGCTTGGGCTCGATCTTCTCTTCGCCGGTGATCAGTGCCACCTGACCCGCACCTTTGATTGCGCTGACTTTGTCGTAAACCTCGCGCGCCAGCAGCCGCAGCGGAAAACCGATTGCGCCAGAGGAATGCGCACACATCCGTTCGATCGCGAGGTGGGTCTTGCCGGTATTGGTCGGGCCGAGCACCGCCTTGAGGCGCGAGGAATCGGCGGAACCGTGATACTGCGACATGACCCGGCAGTGTGTGGCACTCCGCTCGCACCCTCGCAACCCGGGCCAGTGCGTCATCCCCCAACCGGCGTGCCCGGCGCAAATATTCTGCGGGCCTTAGGCTAGGATTAACCACCCTTGGTGCAGGAAAACCGCTCGAGGCGGGCAGTGTTCCGCGCGCAGGGGGTGCCGGGTGTTCAAGCCGCGCGAATTTACCGGATTCGGGCAAGCCGCACCGCTCGCAGTGGTGCCTGCAAGCGCGCCCGCTGCACCCGGAAATGCCAAGGGAAGCCGGTCATTCGGCACGCTGCTCATCCGCATCAAGGCAATCGACCTTGCCGGGGTCGATTGGGCGCCCGATCTTGCCGAAGCGATCGGGACGCGCCGCTGGTTCCGCGGTGTCGCAACGCTGCTCGGCCTGATGCTCGCGGCAATGTCGCTGTGGCCAGATACCGGCGCGCTTGCGGCGCCGCCCGCGATGCCGCTCGATTCGAACGCGCGCGATGAATTTCGCAGCCAGATGATCCAGCCGCTGGCGCTGGGCGGAGACAGTGGGCGCCACATGGCGCCAACCGCGCAACTGGTCCGCGCCGCCGGGATGCCGCAGCGCAGCTCGGTCCAGTTCACCGCCACGCTCGGCCAAGGCGACAGTCTCGATCGCATGCTCGCCCGCGCCGGCCTGAACGGGACCGACACTGCGGCAGTCAACCGCTTGGTGAGCGCGGTTATCCCGGCGGGACAGATTGCGCCGGGCACCCAGTTCGACATCACGCTCGGCAGCCAGGCCGGCGGCGCACGGCTGCTTGAGCAGCTTGCCTTCCGCGCGCGGTTCGATCTCGACTTGTCTGTCGCGCGCAGCGGCGGCGAGCTCCACTTGCAGCAGCAGGCAATTGCGGTCGACACCACCCCGCTGCGGATCCGCGGCACCGTGGGCACCAGCGTCTATCTGTCGGCACGCGCGGCGGGAGCGCCGATCGAGGCGATCCAGCAGTATCTCGAAGCGCTTGACCAGCACCTCAGCATAGATACCGCGATCGCGCCGGGCGACACTTTTGATATCATCATTGCCTATCGCCGCGCGGCAAGCGGGGGGTCCCAGGTCGGCGAGCTGCTTTATGCCGGGCTCGAACGCGATGGTCATGCCCAGGCGCAGCTGCTGCGCTGGGGCAAGGATGGCCAGTACTTCGAAGCATCGGGGATGGGCCAGCAGCGCACCGGCTTGATCATGCCGGTGATCGGCGGGCACATTACTTCGGGCTTCGGAATGCGCCGCCATCCGATCCTGGGCTATTCGCGGCTCCACGCCGGGATCGATTTTGGCGCGGCTTACGGCTCGCCGATCTATGCGGTCAGCGACGGCACCGTAGCGTTTGCCGGGTGGCACGGCGGGCACGGCAATTACGTCAGGCTCGCGCACGGCGGCGGGTTTGGCACCGGCTACGGCCACATGAGCCGGATTGCGGTTTCGCCCGGCAGCCATGTCCAGGCCGGGCAGGTCATCGGCTATGTCGGCTCGACCGGGGTTTCGACCGGACCGCACCTCCATTACGAACTCTACAAAGGCGGCGCGCCGGTCAATCCGATGTCGGTCAGTTTCACCGTGACCAACCAGGTCGATCCAGCAGAGCTCGCCGCTTACAAGGCGCGGCTGGCACAATTGAAGACGGTCAAGGCGGGCGCTGCCGCGACCAGTCTGGCCCCGCGCCAGGCCAGCATCGGCCCCACGGCGCGGCGCGAGATCGACCGGCTCGGCGGGTAGAGTTGCGCCGCCGTGAGCCGGGCACTAGAACCCCTGCATGACCGGCCAATTTCCCGCTACCCGCCTCCGCCGCACCCGCGCTTCGGCGTGGAGCCGCGCGCTTTACCGCGAGGTCCAGCTGACCCCGGCGGACCTGATCTGGCCGCTGTTCGTCACCGACGGCACGAGAGTCGAGCAGCCGATAGCCTCGCTGCCCGGGGTATCGCGTTGGTCGGTCGATCTGGTGGTCGATCGCGCGAAAGAGGCGCTGGCGCTGGGCATTCCGTGCTTGGCTCTGTTTCCCCACACCCAGCCCGAACGGCGCAGCGACGACGGGGCCGAGGCGCTCAATCCCGACAACCTGATGTGCCGCGCGATCGCCGCGATCAAGGCGGCGTGCGGCGACCGGATCGGGGTCCTGACCGATGTGGCGCTCGATCCCTATACCAGCCACGGGCAAGACGGATTGGTGGATAGCGCGGGTTACGTCGGCAACGACACCACGGTCGAGGTGCTGATCGGGCAAAGCCTCAACCAGGCGGCTGCCGGGGCCGATGTGATCGCGCCGTCGGACATGATGGATGGCCGGATCGGCGCGATCCGCGACGCGCTCGAAGCGGCCGGGCACCACAATGTCCAGATCATGAGTTACGCCGCCAAGTACGCCAGCGCGTTCTACGGCCCATTCCGCGACGCGGTCGGCAGCAAGGGTCTGCTCAAAGGCGACAAGAAGACCTACCAGATGGATCCGGGCAACGCGGAGGAAGCCTTGCGCGAGGTCGAGATGGACTTGGCTGAAGGCGCGGACAGCGTGATGGTCAAGCCGGGCCTGCCTTACCTCGATATCGTCGCCCGGGTGAAGGAACGCTTCGAAGTCCCGGTTTTCGCGTACCAGGTCAGCGGCGAATACGCGATGATCGAGGCGGCGGTGGCGGCGGGTGCGGGCGAACGCGATGCACTGGTGCTTGAGACGCTGCTGGCATTCAAGCGCGCCGGGGCATCGGGGGTGCTGACCTATCACGCCGCGCACGCGGCCCGGCTGCTGGGCGCATGATCGAGAGCGATCGACTGGTTTTGCGGATGCCGGAAGCGGCGGACCTTGCCTGGCAGATTGCTGAACTCAATTCGCCTGCGGTGATGCGGCACCTGGGCGGGCCGCGCGACGACTCCGCGATCCTGGCAAGTTTTGAAAGGAACCGCGCCGCCTTGATCCGAGGCGATCTCGGGTTCTGGACTGTGACATTGCGGGACTCTGGCCAACCGATTGGCAAGTGCGGCCTGTGTCCGATCGATCCCCCCGCCGCACCCGCTGAAATTCGCGGCTCGGTGCAAATTGGCTGGACCCTGGCCGAACCGTTCTGGGGCCACGGCTATGCCGGCGAGGCGGCGCGGGCAGTGCTCGACCACGGGTTTGGCGGGCTCGATCTGCCGGTGATCTGGTCGCAGACGAGCGATTCGAATGTTGCTTCGACCCGGATGATGGCGCGGCTCGGGTTCGCGCGCTGTGCTGCGCTCGATTATGTCGATCCCGACTATCCCGCCGCGGACAACCCGACGACGGTCTATCGGCTGGCGCGCGGCGCGGAGTCACTCAAGGCGTGAACGATACGGTCGTCGAAACCGAACGGCTGGTCCTGCGCTCGTGGCGGGGCGAGGATCGCGCGCCCTTCGCCGTGATCTGCGCCGATCCGCGCGTGATGGCGACGCTCGGCCCGGTGATGGACCGCGCGGCGAGCGCCGCCCTGCTCGATCGGGTCGAAGCAATCGAAGCAATGCACGGCCATACCTTCTGGGCGCTCGAGCGGCGCAGCGATGCTGCCCTGATCGGGTGGTGCGGGATTATCCGCGGCGATGCCGGGCCGGTTGCGGGCAAGGCCGAAATCGGCTGGCGGCTGGCGCATCATGCCTGGGGCCACGGCTTTGCCAGCGAGGCCGCCCGAGCCAGTATCGGCTGGCTGTTCGCTAAACTTGCGGACGACTCGGCTTGGGCGATCACCAGCACGGGCAACACCCGCAGCCGCGCGGTGATGGAGCGGCTCGGGATGCAGTACCAGCCCGAACTCGATTTCGATCACCCGCGAATTGCAATGGGCGATCCGCTTTGCCCGCATGTCACCTACGCCATTTCCCGCAGCGAATGGGCGGCGCGGTGAACGCTTCTGCCAGCCGCCCGGCGCGCACGCTGTTCGCCGTCACGATCCTGACCGGCAGCTTCCTGTTGTTTCTGGTCCAGCCGATGGTTGCGCGGATGGCGCTGCCCCGGCTCGGCGGTGCGCCCAACGTCTGGAACAGCGCGATGGTCGTCTATCAGGCGCTGCTGCTCGGCGGTTATTACTACGCGCACCGGCTGTCGCGCTGGCCCGTGCGGCGGCAGGCAGCGATCCATTTCGGGCTGTTTGCGCTCGCCGCGCTGACCCTGCCGGTCAGCCTCGCCAATCTGGCTCCGGCCGCGCCGGGGAACGAGGTGTGGTGGGTCCCGCTGCTGCTCGCCTTGAGCGTCGGGCCGGTGTTTTTCGCGGTATCGGCTCAAGCCCCGCTGATGCAGCGCTGGTACGCCATGCATCCGCAAGCGGGGCAGCCGTGGGCGCTTTATGCGGCGTCGAACCTCGGGAGTTTTGGCGGACTGATTGCCTATCCGCTGCTCGCCGAGCCATGGCTCGCGCTGCGCCAGCAGGCGTGGCTGTGGAGTGGGGGCTATGTGGTCCTCTTGGTGCTGATCGCACTGTGCGCGCGAACCCGCTGGGGAATATCCGTGCCCGGTAGCATGATACCACCAGAACAATCTGCGCCAATTCCGCGCCGCCGGACTGCGATGTGGATCGTGCTCGCGGCGGTTCCCTCGGGACTAATGCTGTCCACTACCACCCACCTCACCACCGATATCTTCGCCATGCCGCTGCTCTGGGTGATGCCGCTCGGGGTTTACCTGCTGAGCTTCACGGTTGCCTTTGCCGACCGGCGGGGTCCAGCCCGGATCATTTCGGCGCTTGCTTGGGTGGGCATGCTGTCGGTCGGCGGGATGGCGATGGTCTCATACGGCTGGATGGGTCTGGTGCCATTGGTGTGCAGTGTGGTCCTGCTGTTCCTCGTCTGCACCGCGCTCCACGCCCGGCTTTACGATTTGCGCCCCGAGCCTGAGCAACTGACCACTTTTTATCTGGCAATGTCGGCCGGTGGTGCGCTGGGCGGGGTGTTCACCGCGCTCGTCGCGCCGCTCGCGTTCGACTGGGTTTGGGAATATCCGCTGTTGATCCTCGCCGCAGCGCTGCTTTTGCCACGCGGCGCGTTGCCCGATTGGCGGCACTTCGCAAAGATCGAACCGGAACTGCGCCACGCCGTGTTGATCGCGCTGCTGGCCACCGGCGCGGCGCTTGTCTGGCAACTCCATCAGGCCAACCTCTACGTCGATTCGCGCCCCTTGCGCTGGCCGCTTGGTGCGGCGGCGGCGCTGCTCGGGCTGGCTTTCGTGCCGTGGCGCTGGGCGGCGGTATCGTTCCTGACTGCAATCATGCTGGCGCAAGGCGGGTACGATACGCTGGTCGATTCGCGCGCGGGGCTGCGCACCCGCAGCTATTTCGGGGTCTACACCGTGCGGACCTATCCCAAGGACAAGCTGCGCACGATGCTGCACGGCACCACGCTGCACGGCGAGCAATCGACCGACCCGATGCGCCGCCGCACGCCGCTGGCCTATTACGGACCGGGCTCGGGGGCGGGACTCGTGTTCGGCAATGCGCGCGAACTGCTGGGGCCGCATGCCCGCATCGGTGTGCTCGGGCTCGGCACCGGCACGCTCGCCTGCTTTGCGCAAGGCGACCAGCCGTGGACCTTTTTCGAAATCGATCCGGCGGTGCTGCGGCTCTCGACCAACGGCACCTTTACCTACCTCCCGCTGTGCGCACCGCAGGCCAAGGTGACGCTGGGCGATGCCCGGCTCGAACTGGCCAAGACCCCGCGCGGCAGTTTCGACCTGCTCGCAATCGATGCGTTCTCGTCCGATTCTGTGCCGATGCACCTGTTCACCCACGAGGCGTTCGGGGTTTATCTCGATGCACTCAGCCCGCATGGCGTGATGATGGTCCACATCTCGAACAATTTCATCGACCTTGAGCCTGCACTGGCGGGCGAACTCAAGGCGCGCGGGCTATCGGCTGCGCTGCGCGACGATAATCCGCAACGCGATACCGACTACTGGGCGACCAGCTGGGTCGCGGTCAGCCGCGATCCGGCGCAGATCGCGGCGATCAAAGCGCTCGATCCCGATGCGCCGTGGCGCGCGCTTGGGCCGCCTGCGCCAGCCGTGTGGCGCGATGACTATGCCTCGTTCTTGCCCTATGTAACCTGGCACAACTTTCTGGGAATGCGCTGATGACCCACCGTCCTGACACCACCATCGTTGCCATCCACGGCAAAGCGCCGCGCATTCACGACAGCGCCTTCATCGCGCCGGGCTGCCGGATCATCGGCGATGTCGAGATCGGGCCGGATGCGTCGATCTGGTACAATTGCGTGCTGCGCGGCGACGTGACCCGGATCGTGATCGGCGCGCGCAGCAATGTTCAGGACGGTTCGGTGTTGCACTGCGACCCGCCGCGTCCGGGCGATCCTGACGGCTCACCGCTGCTAATCGGAGAGGATGTACTGATCGGCCACCTGGCAATGGTCCATGGCTGCGTGCTTGAGGATCGCGCCTTCGTCGGACTCGGCGCGGTGGTGATGAACAAAGCGCGGATCGGCAGCGATGCGATGCTCGCTGCCGGAGCGATGCTGACCGAGGGCAAGGTTATTCCTCCGCGTCAGCTGTGGGGCGGCCGGCCAGCGCGGTTCATGCGTGAACTCGACGAGATGGCGATTGTCGGGATGCGGATCGGTACGGCGCATTATGTCGAGAACGGGCGGCATCATCGGGCGCTGTTTGATGGCTCGGCCGAAAGTTGAATTTCCGCCCGCCGCCGCAATCCGCACACTAGCCGATTCGCACGGGAGGTTGGCGCTGCGGGTAACGCCGGGCGCGCACAGCGAGGGGATCGAATTGGGGGCAGGGCGTGGTGCTGGTCAGGGTGCGCGCCAAGCCGGACGAAGGTGCGGCGAACAAGGCGGTGCTCGAACTGGTGGCGCAGGCGCTTGGCACGGCGCCGTCGCGGCTTAGCCTCCTGCGCGGTGCGAGCGCGCGGGACAAGCTGGTACAGCTGGATTAGCGCTGCCACCTCTCCCAGCCGCGCAGGGCCAGCCCCAGCGCGACACCCACGCCGATTGCGATAGTGAGGCTGGTCAGCACGGTGAGCAGCAACGTGACCAGCAGCAAAGCCCGCTCGCTAACCGGGGTCCGCCAGTACCCGCGCCACTTGTCCGGCTCGCTCATGTTCCAGGCGGTGACCAGCAGCAGCGCGGCCAGTGCGGGCATCGCCAGGTAACCTGCGAGCGGTGCGGCGAGCAGCATCACCAGCAGGATGATCAGCGCGTGGAATATCCCGGCGAGCGGGGTCTTGCCGCCGGCGCGCACATTGGTTGCGGTCCGGGCGATGGCGCCGGTCGCCGGCAGTCCGCCAAACAGCGCCGAGCCGATATTGGCGGCGCCCTGCGCCAGCAGTTCGGCATTGGGGCGGTGGCGGCTTTCGATCATGCGGTCGGCGACCATCGCCGAAAGTAGCGATTCGATTGCGGCGAGGAAGGCGATCGTCAGCGCTGAAGGGAGCAGTTCCAGCAGCCGCGCGGCGGACATTGCGGGCAACGCGGGAAGCGGCAGATGGCTGGGCAATTCGCCATAGCGCGACTGGACCGTATCGACCGGCAAGTGCCACAGCACCACCGCCAGTGAGGCCAGAGCCATCGCGGCGATCAACCCGGGCCAGCGCGGAAATGCCCGCCGCAGCGCGACAATGCCCAACAGCGTTGCGAGCCCCAGCGCCAGCGCAGACCAGTTTGCGTTTCCGCGGGCGGCCCACAGTGCAGGCACCTTTTCAATGAAATCGGCAGGGACTTTTGCCATACCGAGCCCCAGCAGGTCATTGATCTGGCTGGCGGCTATGATCAAGGCGATGCCGATGGTGAAGCCGTTGACCACTGCCTCTGGGACATGGGCAATCAGGTTGCCCGCGCGCAGCACGCCGCCCAGTAGCAGGATTGCGCCTGCCAACAGCGTGGCCAGCACCAGGCCGTCGTATCCGTGGGCAGCAATTACCCCATAGACGACGACAATGAAGGCCCCGGTTGGGCCGCCGATCTGAACCCGGCTGCCGCCCAGCAGCGAGATCAGAAAACCGCCGATGATTGCGGTGATCAGCCCGGTCGCGGGCGGTGCGCCCGAAGCAATCGCAATCGCGATGCTCAGCGGGATCGCGACCATCGCCACGGTCAACCCGGCAAGCAAGTCCGCGCCAAGCACTGCCGGGGTAGTCTCAGGAAGGGTGGTAAGCAGTTTGGGCTTCACGGCCTGGATCCTAGACGCGCATTCAGGCCGCGAGCCAAATGTTATTCGCTGCTATCGCCGCTCGTCTCGGGCGCAGCTTTGGGCTTGCGCTTTGGTTTGGCCTTTTCCGCCGCCGCATCGGCAACGGCCTTCTTGGCTTTGCGATCGAGTTTCGGCGGGGCCGGGGCCAGCTCGAACGACAGCCCGCCGTCCTTGACTGAAACATGCACCTCGCCGCCGTGGCGCAGCTTGCCGAACAGCAGCTCTTCGGCAAGTGGTTGCTTGACCTTGTCCTGGATCAGCCGCGCCATCGGCCGTGCGCCGAACATCCTGTCATAGCCGCGCGCGCCCAGCCATTCGCGGGCATCGCTGTCGAACTGGATGTGGACATTCTGGTCGGCCAGCTGCAGTTCGAGCTGGAGCACGAACTTCTCGACCACCCGCGCGATCACCTCGGTGCCAAGGTAAGCGAACGGCACGATCGCATCGAGCCGGTTGCGGAATTCGGGACTGAACATGCGCTTGACCGCCTCGTCGCCGGCATCGGCCTTCGATACGTCGCCGAAGCCGATGCCATTTCGCGCCATGTCGCTCGCCCCGGCATTGGTGGTCATGATCAGCACGACGTTGCGGAAATCGACCGTTTTGCCGTGGTGATCGGTCAACCGCCCGTTGTCCATCACCTGCAACAGGATATTGAACAGGTCGGGGTGGGCCTTCTCGATCTCGTCGAGCAGCAGCACGCAGTGCGGCTGCTGATCGATCGCATCGGTGAGCAAGCCGCCCTGATCGTAGCCGACATAGCCCGGAGGCGCGCCGATCAGCCGGCTGACCGAATGGCGTTCCATGTACTCGGACATATCGAAGCGCTGGATCGGGATCCCCATGATGCTGGCAAGCTGTTTGGCGACCTCGGTCTTGCCGACACCAGTGGGGCCCGAAAACAGGAACGAGCCGATCGGCTTTTCGGGATCGCGCAGCCCGGCCCGGCTGAGCTTCATTGCGCTCGCCAGGACTTCGATTGCCTGGTCCTGTCCGAACACGACCCGTTTCAGGTCGCGGCTGAGATGTTCGAGCGCCTGGCGGTCATCCGACGATACCGATTTGGGCGGAATTCGCGCCATCGTGGCGATCACCATCTCGATCTCGCGCGCGGTGATGATCTTCTTGCGCTTGCTTGGCGGCACCAGCATCTGCATGGCGCCGACCTCGTCGATCACGTCGATCGCCTTGTCGGGTAACTTGCGGTCGTTGATGTAGCGCGCCGATAGTTCGACCGCGGTCTTGATCGCCTCGGGGGTGTACTTGACCTTGTGGTGTTCCTCGAAGGCGCTGCGCAGCCCCTTGAGGATCTTGATCGTGTCTTCGACCGTGGGTTCGTTGACGTCGATCTTCTGGAACCGGCGCAGCAGTGCGCGGTCCTTTTCGAAGTGGTTGCGGAATTCCTTGTAGGTGGTCGAGCCGATGCAGCGGATCGTCCCGCCGCTCAGCGCAGGTTTAAGCAGGTTGGAGGCATCCATCGCCCCGCCGCTGGTCGCCCCCGCACCGATCACGGTGTGGATCTCGTCGATGAACAGCACCGCGTCGGGCATCTTCTCAAGCTCGCTGACGACCTGCTTGAGCCGCTCCTCAAAATCGCCGCGATAGCGCGTGCCGGCGAGCAGCGCGCCCATGTCGAGCGAATAGATCACCGCAGCCGTCAGCACCTCGGGGACATCGCCTTCGATGATCTTGCGCGCGAGGCCCTCGGCGATGGCGGTTTTGCCGACGCCAGGGTCGCCGACATAGAGCGGGTTGTTCTTCGATCGGCGGCACAGGATCTGGATCGTGCGATCGACCTCGGGACCGCGCCCGATCAGCGGATCGATCTTGCCGGCCAGCGCCTTCTCGTTGAGGTTGACGCAGAACTGGTCGAGCGCGGAATCTTTCTTGCTGTCCTTGCTCGCGGTCTTTTCCTCGGCCTGCGGGGTTTCGGCCTCGATCCCCTTGGGGGTGCGATCCTCGATTCGCTTGCCGCCCTTGCCGATCCCGTGGCTGATATAGCTCACCGCGTCGAGCCGGGTCATGTCCTGCTGCTGGAGGAAATAGACCGCATAGCTGTCACGCTCGGAGAACAGCGCGACCAGCACGTTGGCGCCGGTCACGGTATCCTTGCCCGACGATTGCACATGCAGGATGGCGCGCTGGATCACCCGCTGGAACCCCGCGGTGGGCGAAGGATCGCCCTTCTCCTGCGTTTTGAGTGACTGGTATTCCTGGTCGAGATACTGCTTCACCACCTCACCCAGTTCGGCAAGATCAACTCCGCAGGCTTCCATCACCAGCATCGCATCGGGATCGTCGATCAGCGCGAGCAGCAGGTGCTCCAGCGTCGCATACTCGTGACTGCGCTCGGACGCATTGGCGAGCGCGGCGTGCAGCGTCTTTTCAAGGCTCTGGGCGAAACTGGGCATCTAGTGGTCTCTCAAAAGAGGGATAAGCGCTCCGCCTGGTGAATTTGGCACTGCCGGAGAATATGAAGCGGTGTGGTTAACCAAACCTATATGGCCTGACCTATATGGGAAGCCGATGTGGCGGCGAAAAGGCCGGGACCGCTCCATCAGGCCGATTTGCCCCCGAACAGCATGTCGGCAGCGGCCCGGTGCGCTGCGGCCTTGTCGCGGTGAGCCTTGATCCGGGCCACTTCGGCTTCGAGCAAAGCGATCCGTTCGCCCAGCTCGCCCAGCGAATAGGGATCGAGGCTTTCCGCGGAAAGCAGGCCGGCGGCGTCGACCTTGGCTCGGGGGAGGTCATCATCCATTACGGGTCAGAATCGGACCGGACGGCCTTGCTGTCAACACGCCTGGACGCTAGGGCTGTGCAACAGTGGCCCGCGTGCAACAGGGGTTTGCAAATGGCTGATATTATTGCCGAAACTATGAAGGTCGCGGGATTCGACGCGCCCGGTGGACCCGAAGTGTTGCGACTGGCCGATGCGCCGGTGCCGCGCCCGGGCCCGGGCGAGGTGCTGATCAGGGTCGCGTTCGCGGGGGTCAATCGCCCTGACGTGATCCAGCGACAGGGATTCTACCCACCCCCGCCGGGCGCCTCGCCGATCCCCGGGCTCGAGATTGCGGGCGAGGTTGTTGCGTTGGGCGAAGGCGCCGATCCGGCCCTACTCGGCCAAAAGGTCTGTGCGCTTGTTTCAGGCGGTGGATATGCCCAGTATTGCCTCGCCTGTGCCGATCTTTGCCTCGTTGTGCCGGACGACCTGCCGCTCGCGTCGGCCGCCGCCTTGCCCGAAACGCTGTTCACCGTGTGGCACAACGTGTTCGAACGCGGCTGGGCCAAGGAGGGTGAGGCGCTGCTGGTCCACGGCGGCACCAGCGGGATCGGGTCGATGGCGATCATGCTGGGCAAAGCGTTCGGGCTGACGGTGATCGTCACTTGCGGCGGCGCGGACAAATGTGCGGCAGCGCTGCGGATCGGTGCGGATCATGCGATCGACTACAAGGCGAGCGATTTCGTCGAGGAAGTGGCGCGGATTACCGGCGGGCAGGGGGTGCAGATCGTGCTCGACATGGTCGCGGGCGACTATGTGATGCGCAACCTCAAATGCCTTGTCGACGATGGCCGCCATGTCACCATCGCGGTGCAGGGCGGCTTGCAGGCGACGATCAACATGGCCGAGGTGATGCGCCGCCGCCTGACCCTGACCGGATCGACGCTGCGTCCGCGCTCGAACCAGTTCAAGGCCTTGCTCGCGCAGGAAATCCGCGCCCTGGCATGGCCTTTGATAACCGGCGGGGTGCTGCGCCCGGTGATGGACCAGACTTTCCCGCTGGCCGAGGCCGCCGCCGCGCATGCGCGGATGGAAGCGGGCAGCCACATCGGCAAGATCGTGCTGGCGGTGGGTTGACGCGAGGCGGCCGGGCTACTCGTCGAACTCGCTCTCGGGCGGATGGTCAAAGAACAGGAAGTCGACACTGCCCGCTTGCTGGCCGCGGCTGATAACGCGGGCGCGCAGGGCAGGATCGTCGAGCGCCGCTGCAAGGTCGAACAACCGCCCGAACCGCCGCGCCGGGTCGTTCTGGTAGTACGGGGCATTGACCTTGTTCGCGAGCGTGCCGAGTGCCTCACCAAAGGCCTTGCCGAGGCTCTTCGCACCTGCATAACGATTGGCGCCAAGGTCAATTTCCTCGGCATCGGGCGCATCCATCGACAGCGCGGCCATGGTGTACTTGCCGTCCAGATAGGGCGTGAGGGTGAAGGTCAGGGTGACCGCGCGCTTCCCGCCGCCGCCGGGCACTGCGATCGTTACCAGTCCGGTGCCATTGCTGAGGGTACTCCTGACATCGAGCGGCGGGCGGCGCATTGCAATCCGGCTCAGCGAGGAATGTGCATCGGTGAGCTCCACCAATTTGGCGGCTACCTGCGTGACCGGAATGTTGAATTGGTAGTTGGCCAGCGGCTCGGGCTCACTGTGCCCGCAGGCCGCCAGCACCAACGCGGCAAAGAATGCGAACAGGACCCGAGGCACCAGCTTATTCCTGGGACGTGGTCCGGGAGCCGCGGGCGTCATCGCCCTCGGCATCGTTCATCGGCGCTGCAGCCTGGGCGGTGCGCTCCTTTTCCCTGTATTCCTGTTCGCGCACGGCGACCTCCGGGTCTTCGCCAACAGCTGCGTTGCCATAGCCTTGTCCGGCGCCGTAGCCACGGTCGTCGCCATCATACCACGAACCGAAACCGCCCTGATACCAGTCGGGGCTTTTTTCCATGTCGAGTGCGAGTCTGAGCTGCTTCGAATTGGTTACCACTGCCAGCCCGGTCAGGAGCTGCGACATCTCCTTGCGTTCAGCCACGGTATCGCTGCCCTCTTCGAGCCTTTTACCGACCTTCTCGACCAGTTGGCGCAGCACGGTCTCGACCTTGAATTCGCTGATGACCTTTGATTGGCCTTTGAGCGAGACCTTCACTGCAGGGACGTCGACCGCAGCGTGGACCACGGTTTCCTTGCCGCCGTCCACCGCCTCGAATGTCAAATGGATCGCTGCTGGAAAATTGCTGTCGCCGGGAATGGTGTAAAGCACTTCGTTCGTGGCCGGTTCGCTCCGCTCGACCTTTAGCCCCGGAAAATGCCCGCTGACCTCGCCGTCGAGGCCAGCGTGGCCGAGTTCCTGCATCACCCGCTCGGGCGGGCGCGCCACCCGCACGGTAAAATCCTCGTCGCCGCGGCCGCAGCCGCCAAGCAGCAGCACGGCCATCGCCGCCACCCACAATCGTTGCAGCATTGCAAACCCCCAAGCGATAATCCCGGTACGCTGACTATGCCTTAGTCAGGATAATTTAAGAATGGGTTTGTGCTCTTGCCCCGCCGCGCCATAACGCCTAGATGCGCCACGGCATGGCCGCTCCGCAAGGGGCGGCCCTATCTATTTCCGGCGCTATCCAAACGGAGAATTCGCGTGACCCAGCCGACCCCGCTCATGCCGCATGCAACCGCCTCGTGGCTGGTTGACACCACTGCTTTGAGCTTCGAACAAATCGCAGAATTCTGCGGGCTGCACATCCTCGAAGTGCAAGCAATGGCCGACGATCTGGCGAGCTCGAAGTACACCGGGCGCGATCCGGTTCGTTCAGGCGAGCTGACCATGGGTGAAATCGAAAAAGGTCAGGCCGATCCGAACTATTCGCTGGTGATGCAAAAGGCCCCGGTCACCGTCAACCGGACCAAAGGCCCGCGTTACACCCCGGTGTCGAAGCGCCAGGACAAGCCCGACGGCATCGCCTGGATCCTGCGCAGCCACCCCGAAATTTCGGACGCGCAGATCGGCAAGCTGATCGGTACGACCCGCAACACGATCTCGGCGATCCGCGACCGCAGCCACTGGAACATCAGCAACATCCAACCCAAAGACCCGGTGACGCTGGGGCTGTGCTCGCAGCGTGAACTTGATGGGATCGTTGCCAAGGCCGCCAAGAAGGCCGGGTTGATCGATCAGGCCGGCGACGATGCGCGGCTCGGCGATGACCGGGTGGCACTGATCGAAGAGCTGCGCGCCGAACGCGACGCCTCGGTCAAGGCCGCGGGCGAAGCAGCGCAGGAAGCCGAAGCCGCCGCCTGGCTCGATGCCAAACGCGCCGCCGAAGCGGCGGGCGAGACTGCCGAACCAGCCGAACCGGGTGAGCAGGGATAGTCAGCCGAATTTTTGCTGACGCAGGCCCGGTTGACCGGCTAAGCTGGGCGCATGGCATTCAATATACCCGCTGAAGAACCTTGGCTCGCACACTACGAGCATCCTTGCGACTGGGCGCTTGAACTGCCGCCGCTCAGCCTGCCGCAAATGTTTGCCGATGCGGTTGCGGCGCATCCCGGTCGCCCCTTGGTCGAATTCCTCGGGCGCCGCTTCAGCTATGCACAATTGCACCGCGAAGCGTGCGCATTTGCCGCCTATCTGCAATTGTCCGGGTTAGCGCGGGGCGACCGGGTGGGACTTTATCTGCCCAACGTGCCGATCTATGTATCGGCCTATTACGGGGCGGCAATGGCCGGGATGACCCTGGTCAATTTCAGTCCGCTCTACACCGTGGACGAACTGGCGGCGCAAGTGCTCGATTCGGGCGCGCGGGTGCTGGTCACGCTTAATTCTGCGGCGCTTGTGCCCACCGCTCTCAAGGTGCTCGACGCCACACCGCTCGAACGGCTGATCGTGGGCGATCTGGGCCGGATGCTGCCGTGGTCAAAGCGGCTGGCGCTGGCCGTACTTGGCCGCAAGGCGGTTGTGCCGCTGCCTGCGCACCGCGCGGTGTTTTCGTGGCAGCAATGCCTGTTCGATGAAGATCCGGCGCCAGTGGCGATCGATCCCGCTCACGATCTTGCTCTGCTGCAATACACCGGCGGAACCACCGGCACCCCCAAGGGCGCGATGCTGACGCACCAGAACCTTACCGCGAATGCCCGGCAGGTCGTGGCAATCGATCCGCGGGCCGGTGAGCGCGACATGATTCTGGGCGTCTTGCCGCTGTTCCATGTCTTCGCCAACACCTGCGTCCTCAATCGGACGATCGCCAATGGCGGGTGCATCGCCATGCTGCCGCGGTTCGAAGCCAAGCAGGCGCTCAAAACATTGCAACGGGTCAGGGCGACTGCGGTGCCGGGGGTGCCGACGATGTTTCAGGCCATGCTCGACCATCCCCAAATGGCGCGGACCGATTTTTCGAGCCTCAGGATCTGTATCTCGGGCGGTGCGCCGCTGCCCTTGCCGCTCAAGACCAAGTGGGAAATGCAAAGCGGAGCGCGGCTGGTCGAAGGCTACGGCCTGACCGAAACTTCGGGGGTCACCTCGACCAACCCTTACGAAGGCGCGGAACGGGTCGGCACGATCGGCCAGCCGCTTCCGGGCACCCGGATGATGCTGCTGGACCGCGAAGACCCTGACAAGGATGCCCCGCCAGGAGAGCCCGGTGAACTCGCCATTCAAGGCCCGCAAGTGATGCAAGGGTATTGGCAGCGCCCTGAAGCAGCGGCTTCGGCCTTTGCCGGGCGCAATGACGGCCGCTGGCTGCGCACCGGCGACGTCGCGACCATCGACAAGGCCGGCTACGCGCGGATTGTCGACCGGATCAAGGACATGATCGCAGTGGGCGGCTTCAAGGTGTTCCCGAGCCAGGTCGAGGCGGTCTTGCTCGCGCATCCGGCGGTCAAGGAGGCGCTGGTAATCGGAGTGCCCGATGCCTACCGCGGCGAAAGCCCGCGCGCTTATGTGACGCTCTTGGATGAGGCGACCGGCGAGGAATTGAAGGGGTGGCTCAACACACGCGTCGGCAAGCACGAACGCGTCGATCAGGTGATTGTGCGCGAACTGTTGCCCAAGACGATGATCGGCAAATTAGACCGCAAGGCCCTGCGCGATGAACTGGGACTCTAGCTCGCAGCGAGAGTGACGACCGAGCTTTCTTCCGCAACGGCGCGCGGTGCAAAGCGTCCGTCGACTTGCGCGCCCTGCTCGATTGTCAGCGCGTCATAATGGACATCGCCGGAGATCCGCGCGCTCTTCAGCACCACCAGTTCGCGCACGGTGATCGTGCCGCGCACGATGCCCGACAGGCGCGCGGTTTCCGCAGTCACCCCCCCGACGATTTCGCCGCTTTCGCCCTGGACCAGCGACGTGCAGCTGACATCGCCTTCGACGTGTCCGTCGATATGCAGGTCGGCCGAGGCGGCGACGTTGCCCTTGATGCGGATATCGGGTCCGAACACCGAGAAAGTCGAATTGGCCATTGAGCTACCTTGCAGATTTCGGGGCAGCGGGCTGCCCGGTTTTTTCGAGAACATGGGGAACGGCCTCCAGGAAGGGGCGGGGATTGACCGGGCGGTCGTTGATCCGCACTTCGAAGTGCAGGTGTGGTCCGGTCGAACGGCCGGTCGAGCCGATCAGCCCAATGACTTCGCCCGGCTGGACCGCCTTGCCAATGGTCGTGCGGAAGCCAGACATGTGAGCATAGCGTGTGATCAGGCCGTTGCCGTGATCGATCTCGACACAATTGCCATAGCCCGAGCGCTGGCCGACAAAGCTGACCGTACCGCGCGCGGCCGCGTAGATCGGCGCACCGATCGGTCCGCGGAAATCGAGCCCCGGATGGAATGCGCCCGCGCCGTTAAATGGATCGACGCGGAAGCCGAAGCCGGATGAAATGTATTCAAGGCTGGCGGGCAGCACTTGCGGCAGCCGTGCCACGCTGCGTTCGAGCACGTCCATCCGCGCCAGGCTCAGCCCGAAGCGCTGGAAGCGCGGATCGATCGAACCGTCGGCTGAGGTTGCGAGAGTCAACAAGGGACCACCCTGCGCCGCCTTGTCGTTAAGCGAGGCCAGCGCCGCCTGCGGGTTCAGACCCAAGCTGGCAAGTTTTGCTTCGGCGATGGCCGAACGGCGATCGGCGAGCCGGGTCAGGCCTTCGATCAGCGACAGCTGGCGTCCCTCGATTTCAGCCAACTGCGCGGCCTGCGGGATCGCCATGCTGACCTTCTTCACGGTCTGCGCGGCTTCGCTCGCGCTGTTTGAAACGGATTCGCCAGCCTTGGCGTCCTTGGGCAAGTCGCCGAAAACGGCCTGGCTGGTCTTTTCGATGAAGTCCTGCCGGCGCTTCAGATCATCGGCGACCTTACCGATGTCGTTGCCATAGGCATTGAGGCGGCTTTCCGAAGTGGCAACCTTGGCCTCGCGTTGCAGCAGCGAGCTGCGGTCGCGGTTGGAGATGTAACTCGACAGCGTCATCGCCGCCATGGTCAGCATCCACACCAGCAGCAAGGCGGTGACGGCACCGGCAGCAAGCAGCTGGGTGCGCGAACTGATTTTGATAAAACGGACTTGCCCCTGGGACCGCATGAAGAATTCGCGATCCGGGAACCATGTCCGCAGGCGGGTTGTAACCCTGCCAACGGCTGTGCTTTTCAAGACGACCCCAGTCCCTCGTTTGAACTTTGCAAGCGCGCCGCTAGCAGCTTGCAGCGGGGTAAGCGAATCGATTGCAACCCGGACTCGCCGAGTCGAAAGACTCGCGGGACGAGTCGTTTGGCGGCGGTGACAAGCGCACCGCAGAGTGATAGGCGCGCGGAATGACAGCGCCTGCGGCTGCGGCCGAAACCCCTGCAGAACTGATCGCCCGGCTGGCCGCAGCGGGCCGCACCGCGCAGCGATTGCTGGCCGGACTCGATTCGGCGAGCAAAGCTGCGGCTTTGCGGGCTGCGGCGGCAGCTTTGCGCGGTGCTGAACCGGCGGTTCTGGCCGCCAATGCCCGCGACATGACTGCCGGCGCGGCGGCGGGGCTGTCGGGGGCGATGCTCGACCGATTGAAGCTTGATCCGCCGCGGGTTGAAGCGATCGCCGAGGCGCTCGACCAGATCGCGGCATTGCCCGATCCGGTCGGTCAAATAATCGATTCAAGCACCGCACCGAGCGGGCTTGCGCTCAGCCGGGTGCGGGTGCCGATCGGGGTGATCGGGATTGTCTACGAAAGCCGCCCCAACGTCACCGCTGATGCGGCCGCGCTGTGTCTCGCTTCGGGTAACGCAGTGCTGCTGCGCGGAGGGAGCGAAGCGGTGCATTCGAACCGGGCGATCCATGCCGCGCTGAGCGCTGGGTTGGTCTCGGCGGGCATCCCCGCCGAGGTCGTCCAGCTGGTGCCGACTCAGGACCGTGCGGTTGTTGGCGCGATGCTCGCCGCAGCGGGCCAGATCGACCTGATTGTTCCCCGCGGGGGCAAGAGCCTGGTCGCGCGGGTCCAGGCCGATGCGCGGGTTCCGGTGCTCGCGCACCTCGACGGGATTTGCCACACTTTCATCCATGCCGCGGCCGACCCGGCCAAAGCAGCAGCCATTGCGCTCAACGCCAAGTTGCGCCGAACCGGTGTCTGTGGGTCGATGGAGACATTGCTGCTCGACGCCCAGTTTCCCGCCTCGCCCGCTGTTTTGGCGGGTTTGCTTGAGGCAGGCTGCGAACTGCGCGGCGATGCGCGCGCGCGCGCGCTCGACCCGCGAATCATCCCGGCAAGCGCCAATGACTGGGACACCGAATATCTCGACGCAGTGCTCTCGGTTGCGGTCGTCGATGGGCTCGACGACGCGCTGGCGCACATTGCGCGCCATTCCTCCGCGCACACCGATGTGATCGTCAGCGAAGACGCGGCGACGTACGAACGCTTTCTGGCCGAGGTCGACAGTGCAATCGTCATGGCCAATGCCTCTTCGCAATTTGCCGATGGCGGCGAATTCGGGCTCGGGGCGGAGATCGGCATTGCCACCGGGCGACTCCATGCGCGCGGGCCGGTCGCGCTGGAGGGCCTGACCACCTACAAATGGCTGGTGCGTGGATCCGGGCAGATCCGGCCCTGACCCGAATCGGACTCCTGGGCGGGAGTTTCAACCCGGCGCATGGCGGGCACCGCGCGATCAGCCTGTTCGCAATGCGCGCGCTGAACCTTGACGCCGTGTGGTGGCTGGTCTCGCCGGGCAATCCACTCAAGTCCAAGGCTGGGATGGCTCCGCTCGCTGCGCGGCTCGCCTCGGCGCGAAATCAGGCGCGGCGCAGCCGTATCGTGCCCACCGCGATTGAGGCCGAACTGGGTACGCGCTACACGCTCGATACGCTGCGCGCGCTGCGGCGACGTTACCCGAAGGCGCAGTTCGTGTGGCTGATGGGTAGCGACAATCTGGCGCAGTTTCATCGCTGGCGGCGCTGGCGCGCAATCGCCCGTACCATGCCGATTGCGGTTATCGCGCGTCCGGGCTATGAGGGCGCTGCACTGGCGAGCCCCGCGGGTGCCTGGCTCGGTCGATTTCGTCGGCCGCCCGCCAGCTTGAACACCCGGGCAGGATGGAGCGCACCCGCGCTGATATATTTGCGTTTTGATCCAGATTCGCGCTCGGCCACCGCATTGCGCGCCGCCGATCCAGAATGGGCGCGCCGCCCCCAGTTCAATTGGGCCGGCCATGCCCGGCGCGATCCCCTGACGCACCATCCCGTCGATCCCGACATCGCATGATTCCCCGCGAAGCCCGCCCAGAGGAAGTGTTTCCGCTTAAATGACGCCCAATTCACCCGATATGGCCCCGACCGGTCCCGACCTTGCTGCAAACCACGGCCTGCCGCTGCCCGAGGCCGAGCCCGGCTCCTTGCATGCGCTGATCCTGCACTCGCTCGACGATGACCAGGCGCAGGAGCTCGTCTCGATTCCGCTTGAAGGAAAAAGTTCGATCGCCGATCACATGGTGATCGCCTCGGGGCGCTCGACCAGGCAGGTTGCGGCGATGGCGCAGAAGCTGGCCGAGCGGATCAAGCATGGCGGCTTCGGCCACGTCAGAATCGAAGGTCTGCCCGCCGCTGACTGGGTGCTGGTCGATGCTGGCGACGTGGTCGTCCATCTGTTCCGCCCTGAAGTGCGCACCTTCTACAATCTCGAGCGGATGTGGGCGTTCGGCGATTCGGGTTCGGCCTGATTATTCCGGGAGGCAATTGGATACCTCCATGCAACTGCATGTAATCGTCCGCGGGAAGATCGGTCGTTCGCCGGAAGCCGACCTGTACGAGCGTTACACCAAGCGCCTCGCCTGGCCGCACAAGCTCACCGAGCTACCCGATGTCGGCGGCACGCTGCCGGCGCCCTTGAAGCCGAGCCGCGAAGTCTTGCTCGACGAGCACGGGCAGCAACTGACTTCGGAACAACTCGCCGCGCTGCTTGGCAAGTGGCGCGATGAAGGGGTGCGTGAGGCGCGCTTCCTGATCGGTGCCGCCGACGGACACGGCGCCGCTGCGCGCGCTTCGGCCGACTTGCTGCTCGGGTTGGGCGCGATGACCTGGCCGCATCTGCTGGCCCGCGCGATGCTCGCCGAACAATTGTGGCGCGCGACCAGCATTCTTGCTGGTCACCCCTACCATCGTTCGGGATAACAACGGGCATGATGCCGCGCCTTAAGCTACCGCATACTTTGCTGCTCGCGCCGCTCGCCGCGCTGGCACTGCTCGGCGGCAGCATGGCGCAAACCCCGGCCGGGATCGATACGGCGGAAGATGCCGCCGCCGCCCTGACCCGCGCGCAGACGCAGGGGGCCGAAGCGCGCAAGCGCGCCGAAGTGCTCGAAGCCGGAGCCGCCACCGCGACCGCCGCCGCCGACAAGACCGCGCAGGAAGCCGCTGCGCTCGCCGCCCGCGTGCAGGAGAGCGAGGCGCAGATCGCTGCCAACGAAGCGCAATTGCGGCTGATTGCGCAGGACCAAACCAGGTGGCGCGCCGAACTGGCGCAAAAACAGCAACCCCTGATCGAATTGACCGCCGCGCTGCAGCGGCTGACCCGCCGCCCGCCGCTGCTATCGCTGCTGCGCCCGGGGTCGCTGCGCGAGGCGGTCTATCTGCGTGCCGTGCTGGAAACCTTGCTGCCCGAAGTGGCGCGGCGCACCGCCGGGCTGCGCCAAGCGATCGAACGCGGCAAGGCCCTCGCGGCGCGGGCGCAGCAGGCCAGTGCAGCCTTGCGCGCGGGCCAGGCCGAACTTGCGCAACGCCGCGCCGAACTCGGTGTGATCGAAGAGCGTCAACGGCTTGCCTCGGTTCAGGCGAGCGGCGCTGCCAACCGCGAGAGCGAGCGGGCTTTGGCGCTGGCCGAACAAGCGCGCGACTTGATTTCGCTGGTCGGCGATCTGGCCAAGGCCGGGGCAGTGCGCGATCAGCTCGCGGCCTTGCCCGGACCGGTTCTGCGCCCCGCGCAGCCCCAGGCTGCGCGCGCTCCGACCGATCAAGCGCCCAGTCCGCCGCCCAGCGATGCCCCGCCGCGCTATATGCTTCCGGCGGCCGGCCGGCTGGTCACCGGGTTTGGCAGCGTGGTTGCGGGTCAGGCGCCATCGCGCGGGATTTCGATTCTATCCATGGGCGGTGCGCAAGTCGTTGCTCCCGGCGCCGGGCGGGTGGCGTTTGCCGGGCCCTACCGTGGTTATGGGCTGATCGTGATCATCGAGCACGGCGGCGGCTGGAGCTCGCTGGTCACCGGCCTCAGCCAGCTCGATTGCCAGGTGGGCGAGCAACTGGTGGCCGGCGGTTCGCTCGGCCGCGCCGGGCCCGACCGCCCGCTGCTCACACTGGAACTGCGGCGACAAGGCGTGCCGGTCAATCCGCTCGACTTCATCCGGGGGTGACCCCCCAAATTCTCCGCCGACGCGCCATCTGGCGTTAACCCGCAGTGCGCGATATGGGTGCGCGATAGAAGATAGAAGATAGAAGATCGAAGATAGAAGACGCACAAATGCCAGAGGCGCTAGACCCATGAAGATTGTTCCCCTGTTTCGCGCCGCCCTGCTGATCAGTGCGGTTTCGCTGATCCCTGCGACCACCGCCGGCCTCGCCGCGGTCGATGCGCGCTCGGCCGCCCAGTTCGAGCGGCTCGCCACCGTCTACCAGCTGGTCAAGCTGCGCTACGTCGAGAAAATCGACGACAACAAGCTCGAGGAAGGCGCGATCGACGGTATGCTCGCCAGCCTCGATCCGCACAGCTCGTTCCTGTCGGGCGCGACGATGCAGCGGCTCAACACCATGATCGACGGGAATTACTCCGGGCTGGGGCTGTCGGTGGTGATGGACGACGGCGCGGTTAAAGTCGTCTCGCCGATGCGCGGCAGTCCGGCCGAAACCGCCGGGGTCAAGGCTGGGGACTATATCACTCACCTTGACGGCAAGCTGATTTACGGCGGCGATCTCGACGATGCGGTGGCGCAGATGCGCGGCGAGGCCGGATCGAAAATCCGCCTGACGATCTTCCGCGCCGGGCGCGATCAGCCGTTCGACGTGACCGTCACCCGAGGGGTGATCCAGCTCGAACCGGTGACCTGGGAGCTCAAGGACAATATCGGCGTCATCACGGTCAACGAATTCAGCAATGACGTGGGCAACGATGTGAACAAGGCGATCACCGACCTCAAGGCCAAGTCGGGCGGCAAACTCGAAGGGCTGGTGCTCGACCTGCGCGAGAATCCGGGCGGCGAATTGGAGGAAGCGGTGAGCTTGTCCGACCTGTTCCTGACCAAGGGCGACATCGTCTCGCAGCGCGGCCGCGATTCGTCCGAGGACGAATACTTCAAGGCCGAGAGCGTGTTCCCCGGCGACATGGCCAAGGGCCTGGCGTTGATCGTGCTGGTCGATGCGGGTTCGGCTTCGGCCTCCGAGATCGTCGCCGGCGCGCTGCAGGACCAGCACCGCGCGCTGATCATGGGCGAGCGCACCTTCGGTAAGGGCTCGGTGCAGTCGCTGTTCTTCCTCGACCGCAGCCGCACCAGCGCGGTCAAGATCACCACCGCGCGGTATTACACCCCGTCGGGCCGTTCGGTGCAGGAAGGCGGGATCGAACCAGATATTCGCGTGCCGCAATTGTCCGATCCCGATGCGCGGCGCCGCGCCGAACTGACGATGCGCGAGAGTGATCTGCGCCATCACCTGGTCAATGAGGCTAACCTGGACGACAAGAAGCTCGAGAATGACCGGCAGGACGATCCGCGCTTCAAGATGACTCCCGATGAGCTGAAGGCCAAGGGGATCAAAGACTTCCAGCTCTACTACGCGATCCAGACGCTGCATCGCACGGCGCGCCCCGCGCTGGCGGCCAAGCGCAAGTGAGCATGTTGCCAAGCGGCGCAGCGGCCGACCGAGCCGGGCGGGCACTGGCCTTTGCCGTGCCTGTCGCACTGCTCGGCGGGGCGTATGTCGGGCAATATGTCTTCCACCTGTACCCGTGCGAGATGTGCTGGTGGCAGCGTTACCCGCATTTTGCCGCGCTGGGACTGGCCGTGCTGGGCTTGCTGCGGCCTTCGGCCAAGGGACTGATCTGGCTTGCAGCGCTGGCGATAATGGTGGGCGGGTTGCTCGGGCTTTATCATGCCGGGGTCGAATACGGCTGGTGGGAGGGCTTCACCGCCTGCACCAGTGAGATCAAACTGGGCGACGATCCGCTCGACGCAATCATGAACGCACCGATGATCCGCTGCGACCAGGTGCAGTGGTCGCTCTTCGGAATCTCGCTCGCCGGGTTCAATTTCCTGATCTCGGTGCCAGCCGCGTTGCTGATAATCGCGCTGCTGCGGCGCGGAGATGGAGTGAAGCGATGAATGCGCAAGCCAGAGCGCGGATGTTGCGGGTCGATCAGGCCGGCGAATACGGGGCGACCCGGATCTATGCGGGGCAGCTAGCGGTTATGGGTGACCGCGCCCCGCTGGCCGGCGATGTTCGCCACATGGCGGAGCAGGAAGCCGAGCACCGTGCGCAGTTCGATGCGCTGATGGCGAAGCGAGGTGTGCGGCCGACCGCGCTGCAGCCGCTGTGGGACGTGGCCGGGTTCGCGCTCGGTGCGGCGACCGCCTTGATCGGGCCGAAGGCCGCGATGGCTTGCACTGCGGCAGTCGAGACCGAAATCGACCGGCATTACAGCGCGCAGCTTGATGAACTGGGCGACAGCGATCCGGAACTGTCCGGGATGATCGCCGAGTTCCGCGAAGACGAACGCGCGCACCGCGATGTGGCTTTTGCCAATGGGGCCGAGCAGGCGCCGGGCTATCCGCTGCTGTCCGGCGCAATCCGGCTCGGGTGCCGTTTGGCAATCCGGCTGGCCGAGCGGATCTAGCCGGAACCCGGCGGGGCTTCATCTGTTATTCAGCGCCGGGCATGCCTATGTAGGCTGCCCGTTCAGGAGTCCGACCGATGCGCCCGATCACTGCCATGCTCGCCCCGATGTTGCTGTCCGCGCTGGTCGCGGTTCCGGCCATGGCGCAGGACGCGCCCGAACCCAAGGTCAACCAGCTGATCGTGTTCGGTGAGGACGCCTGCCCGCAATCGACCGACGACACCATCACGGTCTGCGCGCGCAAGGACGAGGGCGAGCGTTTCCGCATCCCCGAACCGCTGCGCGAACACTCCAGCCCGCAGAACGAGGCGTGGAACAACAAGGTGCGGGCATACGAAACGGTCAGCCGCACCGGCACGATGAGCTGCTCGCCGGTTGGCGCGGGCGGCTGGACCGGCTGCGCGGGCAAGCTGATCAACGATGCCTACGCCGAAAAGAAGATCGATCCGGGCATCAAGTTCGGCCAGATGATCGCCGATGAACGCGCCAAGCGGCTCGCCACGATCGATGCCGATGCTGCGGAAACGCAAGCCCGGGTCGAAGCGGTCGAAGCGCAGATGGAAGCGCGCCGCAAGGCGGAGGAAGACAAAGCCGACAAAGACCCCAACGATACCCAGGCCCCAGCCCCACCGAAGAATTGAGCTTAGCTCAGCGCAATATCCGGCGCGTCTTCCTGTTTCATTCCGATCACATTGTAACCACCATCGACATGGTGGATTTCGCCCGTCACCCCCGACGCGAGGTCCGACAGCAGGTACAATCCGGCCCCGCCGACATCATCGATCGTGACGTTGCGGCGCAGCGGCGAGTTTAATTCGTTCCACTTGAGGATGTAGCGGAAATCGCCGATCCCGCTCGCCGCCAGCGTCTTGATCGGCCCGGCCGAGATCGCGTTGACCCGAATGTTGACCGGGCCGAGATCGTTGGCGAGGTATTTGACGCTGGCCTCAAGCGCGGCCTTGGCCACTCCCATCACATTGTAATGCGGAATGACCTTTTCGGCGCCGTAGTAAGACAGCGTCAGGATCGAACCGCCGCCCGTTCCGGTCTCCGGGTCGAACGCCGGCATCATCGCCGAGGCGCGCTGCGCCACCGCGACCAGCGAATAGGCCGAGATGTTCATCGTCATCAGGAAGTTGTCGAGAGTGGTATCGACATAGTGCCCGCGCAATTCGTTTTTGTCCGAATAGCCGATCGCATGAACCACAAAATCGATGCTTTCCCACCGCGCCTTGAGTGCCGCGAAGGTCGCGTCGAGTGCGGCCATGTCAGAGACGTCGCACGGGATCAGGAAGTCGCTGCCAAGGCTGCCGGCGAGCGGGCGGACGCGCTTCTCGAGCGCCTCACCCTGATAGGAAAAGGCCAGCTCTGCGCCATGTTCGGCCAGCCTCTGAGCGATCCCCCAAGCCAGTGACTTGTCGTTCGCCAGGCCCATAATCAGCCCGCGTTTGCCTTGCATCAATTTGGTCATGCCATTCCCGCCATGCTAGTTCCGTATCGCCGTTCAGGCGCTCTTGGTCCGGTTATCCGCTTGCCCGACCAAATGCCGTTCTTCCGGACTTTCGGCCAAGGCTGCGTTCAATTCCGCCCCGACCACCATTCCTAATCCGACCAGCCAGAAAAAGAACAGTGAGATCATGACACCGGCAAGACTGCCATAGGTCAAGTCGTAGGTGAAAAACCGGTGCAATACGCTCGGCAAGGCGGAGCTGACCGCGACCCACCACACCGTTACCAGCAGCACCCCCGGCCACTTCGGATAGCGCCGCTTGCGGTACGAACTAGGGGTCAGGGTCAGAAACAACAGGAACAGCGAGGCATAGATGATCACCGGCGGGAGCAGCATGGACAGATTGAGCAGGCTAGTCACCCCCGACAGCCACGGATAGCGCGCTTCGACCACCTGTTGCGCGGTGCCGATGAACACCTGCGCGAGCAGTGCGAACAGCAGCGCGATCACCGCCCCGACGATCACCCCGGTGGAAATCAGCCGGTAGCGCCAGAACGCGTGGGTCGGCTTGGTTCCATAGGCCCGGCGCAGGATATCGCGGATCGTCTCGACGAGGCTGCCGACGGTCCACAGTCCGACGATTCCGCCGGCCCACAGCAGCCAGCCGGTGCGCGCGACGATCACATCGCGCGCCACCGGTTCGAGTGCCTTTGCCGCGACTGCCGGCAAGGCGGCGAGAAAGGCGTGGACCGAAGCTTCGCGCTGGGCTTGCTCGCCCATCAGGCTGAGCACTGCGCCGACCGTCACGAAGAACGGGAACAGCGCCAGGATTGCCATGTAGGCGAGGTTGCCGGCGTGGATGAAGCCATCGTTGTAGGCCCCGGCCCAAACCCGCGCGAGGATCCGGAACACGCGTGAACGCCAGAACCGGCCTTCCGGGCCGACGTGTTCGTCATAAGCGTCCTGCAAGCGATGCGCCCGCTTGCGCCGCGCTTCGGGCGAGAGATCGGGCACGGTCAGCGGCGGCAGATGCGCTTCGTCGAGTTCGCGTTCCTGCACTGCGGCCGACCTGCTCAGACGCCGAATTTCGCGCGCAGGTTGCGCGGATCGTGCCAGCCGTCGAGGCGCTTGACGAGATCCTCGTCGCCGGCAGGCAATTGCAGCTCGATCGTCACCAGCTGGTCGCCGCGGGTGCCGTCTTTGCGGCTCATCCCTTTGCCCGCGAGGCGCAGCGTCTTGCCCGAACTGGTTCCCTGGGCCAACGTCAGCATCACCGCGCCATCGGCAGTCGGCACGCGCACCTTGGTGCCGTTCACCGCTTCGTCGAGACTGACCGGCAGGTCGAGCCGCAGGTTGTCACCGTCGCGGCGCAGCCATGGGTGCGGCTGAACATGGATGCTTACGATCGCATCGCCCGCACCGCCTGGCCCTGCTTCGCCCTTGCCGGCGAGCCGCATCTGGGTGCCATCTTCGACCCCGGCGGGAAGCTTCAGGTCGATGGTCTTGCCATCGGCCAGCGTGATCCGCTGGGTCGCGCGGGTCGCCGCGTCGGTCAGCGAAACGCCGAGCTTGTATTGGACGTTGGCACCCTTGGGAGCGGCGCGTTGGCGTCCCCCGCCCATTCCTGCGCCGCTCCGCCCGCCGAACAAACCCTCGAAAATGTCGCCGATATCGATCCCTTCGGGTCCGCCGCCGCCGCCGAAACCTTCAAAGTCCTCGGTGCGAAAGCCCCGCTGCGCGCCGCCGTTGAACCCGCCCGGCCCAGCCGTGTGGCCATAGCCAAAACCCATGCTGGGGTTGCCGTCACCGTCGATTTCGCCGCGATCAAACTTGGCGCGTTTGTCCTTGTCGGACAGCAGATCATAGGCACTGGTCACCACCGAAAAGCGCTCGGACGCCTTGGGATTGTCCTTGTTGCGGTCGGGATGCAGCTCCTTGGCGAGCTTGCGGTACGCCGACTTGATGTCCTTCTCAGTGGCGTTGCGCGCCACGCCCAAGGTCGAATACGGGTCAGCCATCTGCGTTAGCTAGGGGTGCGAGCGCTGCAGGACAAGGCGGAGCTTGCATTTCGCATGGCCACAGTGCTTCCTTCGCTTGCGCGCAGCGGCTATGCGCCAAGCCATGGACCCCCAAAGCCAAGACGCGATTCCCGCCGACTCGCCCGTTACGCTGTTCGGCGATTGGTTCGAGGCGGCGCGGCTGAGCGAGCCCAACGATCCCGACGCGGTCGCGCTTGCTACGGCTGCTGCGGATGGGCTGCCATCGGTGCGGATGGTCCTGCTCAAGGATTGGAACGCGGACGGCTTCGTGTTCTACACCAACGCGCACAGCCGCAAAGGCGGCGAACTGCGGGCCAATCCCCACGCCGCGCTGCTGTTTCACTGGAAGTCGCTGCGCCGCCAGATCCGCATCGAAGGGGCGGTGAGTGAAGTCAGCGCGGAACAGGCCGACGCCTATTTCGCCAGCCGCAGCCGCTCCTCGCAGCTTGGCGCAATCGCCTCGGACCAGTCCGCCCCGCTCGGCTCGCGCGATGAGTTCCTGTCCCGGGTGAGCGAGACCGAGGCGCGCTTTGCCGAAGGTCCGGTCGCGCGCCCGCCGCACTGGACCGGGTTCCGGCTTGCTCCGGCTGCAATCGAGTTCTGGCTCGACCGGCCGTTTCGGCTCCACGAGCGGCGCCGCTTCGTTCGCAGCCTTGACGGCGGCTGGACCAGCAGCCTGCTCTATCCATGAGCGCAGCCTCGCTCCACGCTCACGGCAAGCTCAACCGCAGCGCGGCCTATGCCTCGATCGCGGTCGCCAGCCTGCTGGCCGGGCTCAAGATCTGGGCCGTTATCCAGACCGGTTCAACCGCGATGCTCGGCAGTCTGGCCGATACCGCGCTCGATCTGGTCGCCAGCCTTGCCACCCTGCTCGGGGTCTGGATCGCGGCGCAGCCGGCCGACAACGAGCACCGCTTCGGTCACGGCAAGGCCGAGGCGCTCGCGGCGATGTTCCAGGTCGTGCTGATCTCCATCTCGGCGCTGACGCTGGCCGTGCGGGCCGGGGCGCAGTGGTTCACCGGGGCGCGGCCGGTCAGCGCCGATGACGGGATCGCCGTTTCGCTGGTGGCGATCGGCGCGACCATGGCCTTGCTGGTGTGGCAGCGCCGGGTGATCGCAAAAACCGGGTCGCTGGCGATTGCCACCGATCACCTCCACTACAAGTCCGACCTGGTGCTCAACTTCGCGGTGATCGCGGCGCTGGCGCTCGACCAGTATGCCGGGGTGCCAGGCGCTGACGCGGTGTTCGGGCTCGCGATCGCGCTGTGGCTCGGCTGGGGGGCGTGGCGCGCCTCGCAAGCCGCGGTCGAGCAGCTGATGGACCGCGAATGGCCCGATGAACGCAAGGCCCGCTTCCTCGAAGTGGTTGCCCGGCATCCCGAGCTCAAAGGGCTGCACGATCTGCGCACCCGAAGTTCGGGTCACCATGATTTCGTCCAGTTCCACGTCTGGGTCGATCCCGAGATGACGGTGCGCCAGGCGCACGACGTGATGGACGGGATCGAAGCGCGGCTGATGCGCGAATTTCCCGGGATCGAGGTGCTGATCCACCCCGATCCCGAAGGCCACATCGACACCGAATCGGACAGCGCAGCCGAAGTCGATCTGCTGGCCGAGCTTGACGCGCCACACCTGCGTGGCAGCTAAAGTCACACCAAGGTCACACCAAAACGATCCCGCCAAACCGCGCCGCCGTGGATCGCCGGTCATCTGCAAACGGCGCTTCAAAGAGCCGACCAAGGTCATAGCAGCACGCGGCGATGTAGGAAAATGAAGGCCTAAAGCCCGCGGCCCTGTCCGTCCAAAAACGCCGCGTAGCTCTTGGCGATCCCGTCATGCAGCTGGGTCGTGGGGGTCCAGCCCAGCGCCGCCAGCTTGGCGCTGTCCATCAGCTTGCGCGGCGTGCCGTCGGGCTTGCTCGGGTCGGTCACCACCGGGCCATCATAGCCGAGGACGTCCATCACCAGCCGGGTCAGCTCCATGATCGAGACATCGCTGCCCGAACCGACGTTGAGGTGGCCGTCAGCCGAATAATTCTGCAGCAGGTGCACACAGGCATCGGCGCAGTCGTCGACGTAGAGGAATTCTCGGCGCGGGGTGCCGCTGCCCCAAACCACCACGTCACCCCCTACCGCCTTGGCCTCGTGCACCTTGCGGATCAGCGCGGGCATGACGTGGCTGGCATTGAGGTCGAAATTGTCGCCCGGCCCGTAGAGATTGGTCGGCATCGCGCTGATGAAGTCGCAACCATACTGGCGGCGATAGGCCTGGGCGAGCTTGATCCCGGCGATCTTGGCGAGCGCGTACCATTCGTTGGTCGGCTCGAGCGGCCCGGTCAGCAGCGCTTCTTCCACGATCGGCTGCTCGGCATGCTTGGGGTAGATGCACGACGAGCCGAGGAACAGCAGCTTTTCCACTCCGACCGATTCGGCCCCGGTTAGCACCGAGGTCTCGATCAGCAGGTTGTCGCGCAGGAATTCGACCGGCATCGAATCGTTGGCGAGGATCCCGCCGACCCGCGCCGCCGCCAGCACCACCACTTGCGGGCGCTGGTTGTGCATCCAGCCCAGCACTGCGCGCTGGTCGGTCAAGTCGAGCTCGTCGCGGCCGGCGGTAATGACGTCGCACTTTTCGCTGGCCAACCGGCGGACCACCGCGCTGCCGACCATGCCACGGTGCCCGGCGACCCAGATCCGTTTGCCGGCGAGGTCGAACGGGACTTCGCCGATCATCAGCTGCCGCGTCCGATCGATGCGCTGCGCATCGTCAGCAGATCGGCCTCGACCATTTCGCGGACCAGTTCGCGCACCGTGGTGGTCGGGCTCCAGCCGAGCTTCTCGCGTGCCTTGGCTGGATCGCCGATCAGCAGCTCGACTTCGGTGGGGCGGAAATAGCGTGGGTCGATCGCCACGCGCAGTGCGCCGGTGGTGGTGCAGAAGCCTTGTTCTTCCACCCCGCAGCCGCGCCATTCGAGCGCTATCCCGGCATCGGCAAAAGCCCATTCGACGAATCGGCGCACCGTGGTGGTGACCCCGGTGGCGAGCACGTAATCGTCGCCCTGATCCTGCTGCAACATCCGCCACATCCCCTCGACATATTCGCGGGCGTGGCCCCAGTCGCGCTGGGCATCGAGGTTGCCGAGGTAGAGCACGTCCTGCCGCCCGAGCGAGATGGCTGCGGCGGCTCGGGTGATCTTGCGCGTCACGAAGGTTTCGCCGCGCAGCGGGCTTTCGTGGTTGAACAGGATCCCGTTCGAGGTGTGCATGCCGTAAGCCTCGCGGTAATTGACCGTGATCCAGTAGGCATAGAGCTTGGCGGCGGCATAGGGACTGCGCGGATAGAACGGGGTCGTTTCGCGCTGCGGCACTTCCTGGACCAGCCCGTAGAGCTCGCTGGTCGAGGCCTGGTAGAACCGGCACTTGTCCTCGAGCCGGAGGATGCGGATCGCCTCGAGCAACCGCAAGGTGCCGATCCCGTCCGAATTGGCGGTATATTCAGCCGTCTCGAAACTGACCGCGACGTGGCTCTGCGCGGCGAGGTTGTAGATCTCGTCGGGCTGCACTTCCTGGACGATGCGGATCAGGTTGGTGGCATCGGTCAGATCGCCGTAATGCAGCGTCAGCTGCGGCGCGGGAACGTGCGGGTCTTCGTAGATATCGTCGATTCGCCCGGTGTTGAACGACGACGAGCGCCGCTTGATGCCATGCACCCGGTACCCTTTTTCGAGCAGCAGGCGGGCGAGGTAAGCGCCGTCCTGCCCGGTCACCCCGGTGATCAATGCGGTCTTGCTCACGGCGTTGGTTCTTTCGGAAATAGCTGGATTATCCGCGCGATAGCACGGCGGACGGGTTCGTGCTGCCCCTCATTTGTCTTGCCCAACCGGACCACGGTGACCCCGTTGCCGCGCGACACCACGACGAATTGGCCCAGGTGCCCGTTCAAAGAAAAGACGCTGCCGGGCAGCCCCGGCCACATCGCCGCTTCGCCCGGCGGCGCGCGGTTGAGCCAGGTCTGCGCGCCGTAGCCTGGATTGGGCGGCGAGGACGTGGTCATGAAGTCGATCCACGCCACCGGGACCAGCTGCGCGCCTTTGACCGCGCCGCGCTGACGCATGAATTCGCCGAACCGCGCCCAGTCCCGCGCGGTGCCGTGGATCAGGCTGCCGCCGATCAGCGTGCCGGCCAGATCGAATTCGGGGACCATGCTTTTCATGCCGAGCGGTTCGAACAGCCGGGTGCGCAAATAATCGCCAACCACCCGCGCCCGCTCGCCCGGGTCGGTGCTGGTGGTCAGCGCCCGCGCCGCAAGGTCGGCGAGGATCACCGACGTGGCCGAGGAATACTCCCACTTCGACCCGGGCTCAGCTTCGAGCGGCTGGGCTTCGGCATAGGCCGCCATGTTGTCACGCCCGTCGAGGAACAGCATCCGCACGGTGTCGGCCTCGTACGGCGGGCTGCTCTCCTCCGCGTGGCGCAGCCCCGAACGCATCTGCAACAGCTCGCGCAGGGTAATCTCGCCGCGCGGATCGCCGCTCCGTTGCCACGCCGGGATCGGCACCCCTTCGTCGAGCCGCAGCCGCCCGTCAGCGACCAGCATCCCGATCATTGCGCCGGTCACTGTCTTGGCCATCGACCAGCTGACGAAGCGGGTGTTCTCGTGATAGCCGGGAGCAAACCGCTCGGCCACGATCTGGCCGTTGTGCAGCACGATTACCGCGCGCGTTTCAGCAGTCGGTTCCTGGCTGAACAGCGTATCGATCGCGCGGGCCAGTCCTTCGCGGCTCACCCCGGGCTTGTCGATCACCGCCTTCATCGCCGCGGCGCTGAGCGGGGGCGGAGGCGGCGGAGCGGCACTCTGCCCCGAGCAGGCGATCAGGGCTGGCAGCACAAGCAGCGGCAGGATAAGGGACGGGCGGCGCGCGAACATCGCGCGCATCCCTTGCGCAAAGGCATGGCAATGGCAACTCTAAACCCGGCCGCAAACCCCGATCCGCGCAAGCGACTGCGGTGCCGCACCCTGTGGCTCGGTCTGGTCCTGATTGCGCTGTTGCTGACCTGGTTCTGGGCCCCGCTGCAGGCATACGGGCGGACCAGCGCGGCTTACGGCGCGCGGGTCGCCTGTTCGTGCGCCTATGTCGGGGGGCGCGAACTGGGCGATTGCAAGAAGGATCTGGAGCCGGGGATGGAACTGGTGATGCTGTCGCAAGACGTGGCCGCCAAGACCGTCACCGCGCGCTTCCCGCTGATCGCCAGCGAAACCGCAACCTATCGCCAAGGGCTTGGCTGCCAGCTGGAACCGTGGCGCGGATAAGGCGTTGAATTGCCGCTAAGAAGGGCCAACTACACAGCATGACCGACCAGCAGATTCACCCGGTAATCCTGTGCGGCGGCAGCGGCACCCGGCTGTGGCCGCGCAGCCGCGCTGTCAGGCCCAAACCGTTCCTGCCGCTGGTTGGCGAGCAGACCCTGTTCGAGCAGACCGTCGCCCGCTGCGACCGCGATGCGGGGTTCGCTGCGCCGATCGTGGTGACCGGGACGGCGCATCTCGAACATGTCGAGGCGCAGCTGGCGGGTGACCGGGAAGCGCGGGTGATCGTCGAACCCTCGGCGCGCAATACTGCCGCGGCAATCGCGCTGGCCGCCCTGCGGCTGCCCGCAGACGCGGTGATGCTGGTCTGCCCGAGCGATCATCACATTGCCGATTGCGCGGCGTTTCAGGCTGCCGCCCGCGCCGCTGCCGAGCTCGCCCGCCAAGGCTGGCTGGTCTCATTCGGGATCGCGGCAACAGCGCCCGAAACGGGGTTCGGTTATCTCGAGCAGGGCGAAGCCATCGACGCCACCGGATTCAAGGTCGCGCGGTTTGTTGAAAAGCCCGACCGCACCCGCGCCGAGCAATTCCTCGCGAGCGGCGGTTATGCCTGGAACGGCGGGATTTTCGCGTTTCGCGCGGGGACTTTCCTCGATGAGCTGGCCGCGCATCGCCCCGAGATCGCCGCGCACGCCCGCGCCGCAGTGGCCAAGGGCCGCGAGCAGGGCGCGGAATTCCACCCCGACGCGGCCGAATTCGCCCAGATCGCCAGCGAATCGGTCGATTACGCGGTGATGGAAAACACCGCACGCGCGGCGATGGTCAGCGCGCAGATGGGCTGGTCGGACATCGGCAACTGGGAAGCGCTGCACACCGCGCGCGGCGGCGATGACCATGGCAACACCGTGATCGGCAATGCCGAGCTGGTCGATTGCCGCAATGTGCTGGTTGAGAGCGACGGCCCGCGCGTCTCGGTGATCGGGCTCGACAATGTGGTGGTGGTGGTCGACGGCGACGACGTGCTGGTCACCACCCGCGCCGGGGCGCAGCTGGTCGGCAAGCTGGGCGGGGCGGTCAACCAATGAGCGCCCTGCTCGCCACGACTTTGTCCGAGCGGCCATGGGGGGTCGACAGCCTGCCTGCGCCGTTCGCCAGCCCGCCGGGCGAACGCGTCGGTGAGGTGTGGTTTACGCCCCCGGCGGCGTTGGACGCGTTGCTGGTCAAATACATCTTCACCAGCGAGAAATTGTCGGTCCAGGTCCACCCCGCAGATGCGCAGGCGCCGAAGGGCGCGCGCGGCAAGGAAGAATGCTGGTTGATCCTGGGTGCCGAGCCGGGTGCATCGATCGCGATCGGCTTCAAGGTGCCGATCGGTCCCGCAGCGATGCGTGCGGCGGCACTCGATGGCAGCATCGAGCAGTTGCTGGCGTGGTATCCGGTCGAGCCGGGTGATTTCTTCTATATCCCCGCGGGCACGGTTCATGCGATCGGGCCGGGACTGTCGCTGATCGAGGTCCAGCAGAATTCGGACATCACCTACCGGCTCTATGATTACGGGCGCGGGCGTGAACTGCACCTCGATGCGGGTATCGCGGTGGCGCAAGGCACTCCGCACGATCCGGCCGACCGCCGCCATGTCCCGCTGCGCGGCGATGTCGCGCTGGTCGAGGGACCGCATTTCCGGCTCGACCGGCTCGATGGTCCGCCGCGCCCAGAAGTCACGGCGCGGTACCATGGTGCGCTGCTGGTGCTGCCGCTCGATACCCCGCTTGAAGTTGCGGGAGAAGTCGTCGGGCCGGGGCAATGCGCGCTCGCTGCCAGCCTCGATCAGGTTGCATTTGCCGGCCGCAGCCTGATCGCGCAGTCCTGCTAGGGCTCGGTGCTGTCAATCCAGCCGCCGCCAATCACCCGCTCTCCGGCATAGATCACCGCCGCCTGCCCTGGCGCGACGCCATACTCTGGTCCGGCAAACCGGACCGTGCAGCTGGCACCTTCACCAAACCCGCCGTCAATCGTGACCGGCACCTGCTTGGCCAGCGAGCGGACTTTGGCGGTGAGCGGCCCGGCGGGCAGCGGCCCGATCCGGTTGGTCTCGACGATCCTGGCTGACCTGACCGCGAGCAGGTGCCGGGGTCCAACCAGGACCTGCGCCTTGGCTGCATCGATCCCGGTGACATAAAGCGGCTCGGCCAGCCCGCCGATCTCGAGCCCGCGGCGCTGGCCTACGGTGTAGTGGATGATCCCGCGATGCTGCCCCAGCACCGCGCCGCTTTGCGCATGGACGATTTCGCCTGGCCGCCCGCCTTCGGGCCGCACGCTGCGGACAATCTTGGCATAGTCACCATCGGGGACGAAACAGATGTCCTGGCTGTCGGGCTTGGCCGCGACCCGCAGCCCTTCGGCCTCGGCGATCTGGCGGACTTCGGCCTTGGGCAGTGCGCCAAGCGGGAAGCGCAGGAAATCGAGTTGGGCTTCGGTGGTGCCGTAAAGGAAGTAACTCTGGTCGCGCGCCGGATCGCTGGCGCGGTGCAGCTCGGGCCCGGCAGCGCCGATCACCCGCTGGACATAGTGCCCGGTGGCGAGACAATCCGCGCCAAGCTCGCGCGCCATTTCCAGCAGGTCGGTGAACTTGGGCCCCATGTTGCAGCGGATGCAGGGGATCGGGGTGCGCCCGGCGAGGTAATCGTCGGCGAAGCGTTCAACCACCTCGTCGCGAAACCGGCTTTCGTGATCGATTACATGGTGGACGATGCCGAGCCGGTCGGCGACGCTGCGGGCATCGCGGATATCGTCGCCGGCGCAGCACGCGCCCTTGCGCTTGGCGGCGCTGCCGTAATCGTAGAGCTGGAGCGTCACCCCGATGACTTCCGCGCCGCTGCGCGCGGCGAGCGCGGCGACCACCGAGCTGTCGACCCCGCCCGACATCGCGACCACGATCCGCCGCTGCGGCAACGGACCTTCAAGCTGGAACAAGTCCGCCGGGTCTGGACGAGAGAGCGCTGCACTGGCCATGGCCCGCGGCGCATACACGCGCTGCCGCGTCAAGGCAAAGGCGGCGGGTTAAGCACGCGGGGGTGGGCTGCGGCAATTCGGTAAGCATTGTGACCGCGAGGTAAATCCGGGCTTTACCCGTTATTGACCTTGTTTGCGTAGAACCCGGCTTATGGAATTTGCCAATGACCTCATGACCGCCCTGCGCGGGCGGACCGAAACCGGCGGCGCGACCGCGCAGGGCGCGGGCTTGGACCACTTGCCCGACTGGTCCGGGCTGCACGCCCGGCTCAGCTGCGCCCATGCGTTGCGGCGCGAACTGGCGCGGGGTGATTCGCGCGGCGCACCGCTCGGCGGCGCGTTTTTCGACTGGCCGCTCCCGGCAAGCGACGGACCGAAACAAACACCCCCCGTTAACCTCAATGATTCAACAGATCGCAAAGCGCCCGAGTGCATGGAGGCTGGCACTGCCGGACTTGTTCATGCCGGCGGCCGGGAACAATGATGATCGAGAACCAGAAAATCCGTCCTGCCATGGTGATCGGCCCGCTCGGCGAGCCGCTGACGCTGGATTCGCTGCCCGATCCTTCGACCACCCGCTGGGTGGTGCGGCGCAAGGCCGAGGTCGTCGCAGCGGTTAACGGCGGGCTGTTGACCATCGACGAGGTCTGCGAGCGCTATAACCTGACGCTTGAAGAGTTCGCCTCTTGGCAGCGCGCGGTCGACCGCTCGGGCATGCAAGGCCTGCGCGTCACCCGCATCCAGCACTACCGCGACCTGTACGAGCGCCAGCTCAAATACTGATCGGCAATACAATGGAAACAGGCAGCGGCCGGGGTGGACGATGGTCCGCTCCGGCCGCTCCGCTGCGCGGCTGCGCGGGTTGCCCGAACGCTGCAGTTTGACGGCCCGCCTGTGCCGTTTGACGAGGCCGCCATTGCCCTGCCGGGTGCGCAAGTCTATTGCGCGGAGGGACAGTTGACCCCGCTGGAGCTGAATGCATCTAGGCTTGCGGCGGGTGATATAGCATAGTAATACAGTCTGGGATCGAGGCGGGCAGCTTCGATCCCGATGGCGTGACGGGCATCTGCTTGGCTGTGCCGGAAACTGGAACACATAAGGGCAGTCGCAGCGATGAATTTCGAATCCAGGATCGATGCAAGCGCGCTCTCGGGCGACAATCCGCTGCTCGACGATATGGGTCAGGGGCGCAGCAAGCGCCGCTGGATCATCGCCGGGCTGGTGCTGCTCGTCGTCATGGCGGCGATCTGGTTCATGGTGCACCGTGCTGGGGCCGGTGCGGCCGAAGACGGTGACAAGAAAGAACAGGCTCCGGTGGTGACCGTGATCACCCCGGGCCGCGCCACGATCGAAGGAACGATTTCAGCGACGGGCACTTTGGCCGCGCGGCGTGAACTGCCGGTCGGGATTGCCGGTGAAGGCGGGCAGGTCCTGTCGGTGCTGGTCGAACCCGGCCAGTGGGTCCGCGCCGGGCAGGTTATGGCAGTGATTGATCGTTCGGTGCAGGTGCAGCAGCAATCGGGCCAGGCTGCGCAAGTTCAGGTTGCGCGCGCCAATGCCGATCTGGCGCAGGCCAACCTCGACCGTGCATTGCGGCTGGTCGAAAAGGGCTTTGTGTCCAAGGCAGATATCGACCGGCTGCGCGCGACCCGCGATTCCGCTTACGCGCAGGTCCGCGTCGCCGGGGCGCAGCTGGGCGTGCTTCAGGCACAAAGCCGCCGGCTCAACGTGGTCGCCCCCGCCGCCGGGCTGGTGCTTGAACGCCGGGTCGAACCGGGCCAGGTGGTCAGCGCCGGTTCGGGAATCCTGTTCCGCCTTGCCAAGGGCGGCGAAATGGAACTGAAGGCGCAACTTGGCCAGTCCGATCTGGCGCAGATCGCGCCGGGGATTACGGCCAGGGTTACGCCGGTCGGTTCCACCAACGTCTACACCGGCCAGGTGTGGCAGAAGGCGCCAGTGGTCGACCCAGCCTCGCGGCAAGGGTTCGCCCGGATCGCGCTGGCCTATGCCCCCGACCTTCCGCCGGGCGGCTTCGCCAGCGCAGAAATCAAATCGGGCTCGGTGGTTGCACCGATGCTCCCCGAAAGCGCGATCCAGTCGGACAACAAGGGCAGTTATGTCTATATTGTCGGCAAGGACAACAAGGTCGAACGGCGCGATATCAAACTTGGCCTGGTTACCAATCAGGGCATTGCGATCGTCTCGGGGCTGAGCGGGAATGAGCGGGTGGTGCTGCGCGCGGGCGGCTTCCTGGCGCCGGGTGAAGTGATCAAACCCGTTGCGTCCAAGTAACCGGCGCGGGCTAAGGGTAGCACGATGAATTTCCGCAATATCTCCGCCTGGTCGATCCGCAACCCGGTGGTTCCGATCGTGATTTTCGTCGGCCTGATGATCGCCGGGATCATGAGCTTCTCGACCATGAAGGTCCAGAACGACCCCGATATCGAATTCCCGGCAGTGATCATCGCGATCTCGCAGCCTGGCGCAGCGCCATCGGAAATCGAATCGCAAATCACCCAGAAGGTCGAATCTGCGGTCCGCACGATCAACGGGGTCGACACGATCAGTTCGACCGCGTCCGAAGGCGGCAACCAGACGGCTGTGTTCTTTCAGGTCGGCACCGACATCAACGAGGCGGTATCCGAAGTAAAGAATGCGGTCGACCAGGCGCGCGGCGAATTGCCTGACGGGATTCTCGAACCGCAAATATTCAAGGTCCAGACTTCGTCCGACCCGATCGCCTACTTCGCGGTTTCGGCCGATGACATGACGATCGAACAGCTGTCGTGGTTCATCGACGATACCATCGCCAAGGAACTGCTCACTGTCGAAGGCATGGCGACGGTTGACCGTCAGGGCGGGGTCAACCGCGAGATTCGCGTTACGCTCGATCCGGCCAAGATGCAGTCGCTCGGCGTCTCGGCGAGCCAGGTCAACGGCGCGCTGCGCCAGCTCAATGTCAATGCAGCGGGGGGCAAGGCGGAAATCGCCGGGTCACGTCAGTCGGTGCGCGTGCTGGGCAATGCCGCCGATGCCTATGCGCTGTCGCAGACCGACGTGCCGCTGGGTGGTGGCCGCACGGTCAAGCTGACCGATTTTGCCACGGTCACCGACTCGTTCGGCGAAGTCACCACGATGGGCAAGATCAACGGCAAGCCGGTGGTGACTTTTGCCATGTCGCGTGCGCGCGGTGCGTCCGACGTCTCGGTTTACGATGGTGCGATTACCAAGATCGACCAGCTCAAAAAGGAGCATCCGGGAATCCACTTCACCCGCCTGTTCAGCTCGGTCGACTATACCAAGCAGCAATACGAAAGTTCGATTGCCTCGATGGTCGAAGGCGCGATCCTCGCGGTCATCGTGGTGTTCTTCTTCCTGCGCGATTGGCGCGCGACGGTGATCGCGGCGATTGCGATTCCCTTGTCGGCGATCCCGACGTTCTGGATGATGGACGCCTGGTTCGGCTTCACCCTCAACAGTTTGTCATTGCTTGCGCTAGGGCTGGTCGCAGGCGTGCTGGTCGATGATGCCATCGTCGAGATTGAGAACATCGTGCGCCATATGCGGATGGGCAAAAGCGCGTACCAGGCCTCGATCGACGCCGCCGACGAAATCGGGCTGGCAGTGGTCGCAACCACCTTCTCGATCGTTGCGGTGTTCCTGCCGGTCGGCGTGATGCCCGGAGTTTCGGGGCAATTCTTCCGCAATTTCGGACTGACCGTGGTGATTGCGGTGCTGGTCAGCCTGGCAGTTGCACGGATGATCACGCCGATGCTTGCGGCCTATTTCCTCAAGAGCCATGGCACTGCCGAACATGCCTCGGGCAAGTGGATGGAGCGTTACCTGAGCGTGCTGCACTGGTCGCTCGATGCTGACTGGGCCAAGCAAATGCGCGCCGGGATTGAACGCGTGCGCGGATCGGGGCTGACTTATCTGGTTGGTACGGTCGCGGTGCTGCTGATCATCGGGGCCTTCATGGCCGGCTTGGTCGGGGTGTTCAAACTGGTCGCGGCGACCAAGTTCACGCTGTTTGGCTGGACCAAGACGCTGCAACTGTTCACGATGATTCTGGCGCTGATCGCGGCGACCGGATTGTCGTGGCTGGTGCGCAAGGTGCTGGGCCTGCTGATCGGGCTGAGCCGCGGCCGGCTGGGCCAGTGGTACGCCTTCATGGGTCAGCGATATAGGGCCCGGATGCACGATCACCGGGTATGGATGGTCGGGATCGGGCTCGGCTCGCTGCTCGCGACCGGGTTCCTGTTTACGGTTATTCCGCTGCAGCCGTTTCCCGATACAAATTCCGACTTTGCCTTGCTGAACATCGAAATGGTTCCGGGAACCACACTGGCGCAGACCGAGGCGGTGGCCGACCGGGTGGCAGAAATCGTGTCGGCCCGGCCCGAGGTCGATCACGCGCTCGAACGGATCCGCGAAGGCAACGCCCGCCTGTTCGTGACGCTGAAAGCCAAGCGCGACAAGAGCAGCCAGGAGATGCAGCGCGAACTTACGCCGATCCTTCAGACTGTTCCCGATGCACGAATCTCGTTCCAGGACATGAGCGGACCGGGCGGCGGCGGCGGGACGGGACGGCCGATCTCGATCATGCTGTCAGGCAGCAATTCCGAACTGCTTGAGCAGACCGCCAACCAGCTGGTCGAGCAGATGCGCGGGCTTAAAGAACTGGTCGCGCCGCGCCTCGCCGCCGACATGCGCCGCCCCGAAGTGGTGATCAAACCGCGGCTCGATCTGGCCGCGAGCATGGGGGTGACCACTGCGGCGCTGAGCCAGACGATCCGCATCGCCACGATCGGCGATATCGATCAGAACGCCGCCAAGTTCTCGCTCAGTAACCGTCAGATCCCGATCCGTGTGCGTCTGTCCGAAGATTCGCGCCGTTCGATGTCGACGATCCAGAACCTGCCAGTCCCGACCACCACCGGCGGCTCGGTGCCGCTCGCCACCGTGGCCGACATTTCGTTCGATTCGGGCCCGGTCAGCATCCAGCGCTACAACCAGAACCGCCGCGTGTTCATCGGTGCCGATCTGGCTCCGGACGTACTCTCGGGCAACGCCATGACCGCGATCAACAAGCTGGCGCTGATGCAAAATTTACCGACCGGCGTGTCCAACGCGCCGATCGGCAATGACAAGATTCTCGCCGAACTGCTGGCCAATTTTGCCAAGGCGCTGCTCGCTGGGGTCCTGCTGGTGTTCTCGGTGCTGGTGCTGCTTTATCACCGCTTTGTCTCGCCGCTGGTCAACATGGGTTCGCTGTTCCTCGCCCCGCTGGGCGGATTGATCCTGCTGCTCATCGCGGGCCAGCCGATCTCGATGCCGGTGTTCATCGGCATCCTCATGCTGTTCGGGATCGTCGCCAAGAACTCGATCCTGCTGATCGACTTCGCAATCGAAGAAATGTCGAACGGGGCGGACAAGTTCGCCGCGATCATCGAGGCCGGGCACAAGCGCGCCCAGCCGATCGTGATGACCACCGTGGCGATGACTGCGGGGATGATCCCGACCGCGATTTCGCTCGGCGGTGATAGCGCCTGGCGCGCCCCGATGGGGACTGTGGTGATCGGCGGGCTGATCTTTTCGACCCTGCTGACGCTGCTGATCGTGCCCGCCGGGTTCAGCCTTGCGGACGGGATCGAAAAGCGGCTGGGGCCGTGGCTGCGCGGCAAGATGCTCAACAGCGGCGCAGACGAAACCGGCACTGCTGCCCAGCCTGAACGCGGCTTGCTGCCCGGGGCTTTCCCCGCCGAGTGAGGGCGCTGCGCCCCCGGCTGCGATCGGTGCTTGCCGCGCCGCCTGCGCCCGACCGGGCCCGCCGGATGCGGATGTTTGCGACCGGAATGCTGGTGGCGATGGGTGTGCTCTTTTTCGTTACGCGGCATTTCGCTGGCACGCACCCGGCGTGGGGTTACCTGCTCGCCTTTACCGAGGCGGCGATGGTCGGCGGTCTGGCCGATTGGTTTGCGGTCACCGCGCTGTTCCGCCACCCGCTCGGCATCCCGATCCCGCACACCGCGATCATCCCCGAAAACAAGGACCGCATCGCCGATACGATGGCGGCGTTCCTGCAGGAAAACTTCCTCACGCCTCAGGTGGTCGCGCGGCGGCTCCACGCGACCAACATCGCCGCAGCCGCGGGCGGCTGGCTGGCCGATCCGCGCGGCGGCGGCGGCGGACGGATCCGCGCCGGCGCGGCCGAACTGCTCGCGCAAGTGCTCGAATCGCTCGATCCCGACCGGCTGGGCGTGCAGGTGCGCGGCGGACTGGTGCGGCAATTGGGCAAGCTCGAAATTGCGCCGTTGCTGGGCGGGCTGGTCGAAACCGCGATTGCCGACCGGCGCCACCTGCCGGTGATCGACAGCCTGGTGCGCTGGACCGGGCTGACCCTCGAAGACAACGAGGCGCTGATCCGCGACCTGATCCATCGCCGCGCCAATGCGGTGCTGCGCTGGACCGGCCTTGACGAGACGCTGGCCAATTCGGTGCTCGACGGGCTCTACAAATTGCTCGCCGAAGTGATCGTCGATCCCGATCACCCGCTCCGCGCCAAGATCGAGGAAGGGTTGGCCAAGCTCGCCGCCGATCTCAAGAGCGACCCCGAACTGCGCGCCAGGGTCGAGCGGATGAAGGACGAGCTGCTCGCCAACCCGGCGGTGTCGAAATGGTGGCAGGGGGTGTGGGAGCGGCTCCGCACCGGCCTCCTGAAGCGCCTGCGCGCGCCCGCGCCTGAAGCTGGTGGCCAGATCGGCGGGCAATTGGGCGAGGCTCTCGCCGAACTGGGCGCCACGCTGCGTGACGACCCGCGCATGCAAGCCCAGGTCAACCGCTTCGCGCGGCGCACGCTGGTTGGCATCGCCACCCGCTATGGCGATCAGATCGTCCGGCTGGTCTCCGAAACGGTCAAGCGCTGGGACGCCAAGACCGTGACCGAGCGGATTGAAGGCGCGGTCGGCCGCGACCTGCAGTTCATCCGCATCAACGGTACGCTGGTGGGCGGGCTGGTCGGCGTGATCATCCACGTGATAACCTCGCTGACATGAGCGAGCTTGTCCTGACCACCGAGCGGCTCGAGCTGTGGCGCCCGCAAGTGGGCGACCTCGACGGGCTCAACGCGATCCACACCGATCCGCGCACCTTGGAATTTCTCGGCAGCTGGGGTCCGAGCAGGGCCGACAGCTTCGCCCGGCTGTTGCGCAACGCCGGAGGCTGGTCGTTCTACGGGTACGGGGTGTTCTTGATCCGGCGGCGCGGGGCGGCGCAGATCATCGGCACTTGCGGCGTGTTCCGCTCGTTCCGCGGCTTCGCGCACGGGCTTGACGATGTGCCCGAGGCGGGCTGGATCGTGCACCCCGATCACTGGCGCCAAGGCTACGCCGGCGAAGCCATGCGCTCGGTGTTGGCGTGGTTCGATGAGGTTCATGGCCCCCAGCGCGTCGCCTGCATGATCGAAGCGGGGCACGCAGTCTCGCAAAAGCTGGCCGCGCAGCTGGGGTTTGCGGAATATGCCCGGCATGTGGATGGCGAAGGCAAGGAACTGGTGCTGTACGAGCGGGTCTAATATTCCGGCGTGACGAACCGCACAGTATTGATATAAAATGATTTAACTGGCTTTCCAGCAACATCGAGCGCGGCTTTGAAGCGCGCACGTTGCGTTAACAACTGACATGTAAGGTCTGAAAAGGGATCGGGCTTGAATCGGCGCAAAATGTGGCAGCCGATAACTTTGCCAGCCTCATCCAGGTCAAGCCGAAATTTGACAATGCCACTCTGCTCCTTACGGAGCGCCTCTTTGGGATAGTCGCCCGATCTAACCCAATTTGCAGGTGAGCCTTTAGGCGCGGCCGGCTTGAGCAGGGCCGCCTGTACGGCGGGGTCATAGCCCCAGGATGTGAGTAGCGAGTCAGTGCAGGCGCGCATGGCTTCCAGCGGTGCAGCGAGCGAGCCGGTTTCAAGTCGATAAACTTTGTCGGGCAAAGCGATTGTCGCCGATGTTGTCCGAGCCTCCACTGAGGTGTTAACCGGCGCAATCTGCGGGTCATGCTGATCGACCGCCTTTCCGTCCAGTCGCAGGTTCATGAAAAGGACAAAGGGCTGCTTCCCCGCACTTAAGCCAGCACCTCCCACGCGCTGATCAAGCGGGGAATCACCAAAGCCAACTTTGACTGGAATCCAGGCTCGGTCAGAGGCGAACATCTTCCCGAAGAGCATCACGTCAAATTCACTTCCCGGTTCGAAACGCGTGACGTTAAGAATCATGGCGTCATCGGCCTCGCCGAATTTGGCGAGCAAATGACATGAATCCTCGTCGTAGTTCATTTCCCATTTGGTCGTCTTGGCCAGCGAGACCGGCGGATTTTCCTTGGCCGCGGCAGGCGCAGTAAGCATCAACGCCGCGGCAAGAATTGCGGTAGCGAACTGGCGCATGGTCGAACTCTCCCAAGTATCAGGCATAAGCTAACGGCTGCTGGACAAAAGAAAAGGCCCCGCCGAAGCGAGGCCCCTCCTTGTCACGCATCCGCGCAGTTCAAAGCTTGCCAGTCAGCTCCGGCACAGCGCTGAACAGATCCGCCACCAGGCCAACATCCGCGACCTGGAAGATCGGGGCGTCTTCGTCCTTGTTGATCGCGACGATGATCTTGCTGTCCTTCATCCCCGCGAGATGCTGGATCGCGCCCGAGATGCCGACCGCGATGTACACCGCCGGAGCGACGATCTTGCCGGTCTGGCCGACCTGGTAATCGTTGGGGACATAGCCCGCATCGACCGCCGCGCGGCTCGCGCCGACCGCCGCGCCGAGCTTGTCGGCGAGCGGAAAGATCAGGCTCTTGAACGTGTCAGCGTCTTTCAGTGCGCGGCCGCCCGAAACGATGATCTTGGCGCTGGTCAGCTCGGGGCGTTCGCTTTTGGCGATTTCCGAGCCGACGAACGTGCTGGTGCCAGAGTCGCCGGTGCTCGCCACGGCTTCGACCGTGCCCGAACCGCCAGTGGGGGCGGCTTTGGCGAAGGCGGTGCCGCGCACGGTGATGACCAGTTTGGCGTCACTGCTTTCGACAGTGGCGATGGCGTTGCCGGCGTAAATCGGGCGGGTGAAGGTCTTGGGGCCTTCGACCGACAGGATGTCCGAAATCTGCATCACATCGAGCAATGCGGCGACGCGCGGGGCGACGTTCTTGCCGGTGGTGGTGGCCGGCGCGAGGAACGCGTCGTGGCCACCGTCTGTATTGGCCATCAGCTCGGCCACCAGCGGCGCGACGTTTTCAGCCAGCGCATTGGCATAGGCCGCATCGTCAGCGAGGTGGACCTTGCCCACGCCCGCGATCTTGGCGGCTTCATCGGCGACGCCCTTGCAGCCCGATCCGGCGACCAGCAGGTGGACTTCGCCCAGCTGCGAAGCGGCGGTGACGACGGCAAGCGTGGCGTCCTTGACCGAGGCGTTATCGTGTTCGACCCAAACTAGCGTCTTCATGCGGGGACTCCCAGTTCCTTGAGCTTGGCCACCAGTGCATCCACGTCAGCCACCTTGATCCCGGCTTGCCGCACCGGCGGCTCGCTGACCTTGAGCGTTTTGAGCCGTGGCGCCACGTCGACGCCGTAATCGGCCGGAGCCTTGATCGCGAGCGGCTTGGATTTGGCCTTCATGATGTTGGGCAGCGAGGCATAGCGCGGCTCGTTGAGGCGCAGATCGGTGGTGACAATTGCGGGGAGCCTGAGCTTGACCGTTTCCAGCCCGCCATCGACTTCGCGCTTCACGATCACCGCATCGCCTTCGACCGAAATCTCGTTGGCGAAGGTGCCCTGCGGGCGGCCCATCAAGGCCGCGACCATCTGGCCGACCTGGTTCGAATCGTCGTCGATCGCCTGCTTGCCGGTGATGATGAGGCCAGGGGCCTCTTCCTCGGCCACTGCCTTGACGATCTTGGCGACCGCCAGCGGCTCGACTTCGGTGCCGTCATCGACCTGGACCAGCACGGCGCGGTCCGCACCCATGGCGAGCGCGGTGCGCAGCGTTTCAGCAGCCTTGGCCGGACCGACCGAAAGAACCACCACTTCGGTCACCACGCCCTTCTCGCGCAGGCGCAGCGCCTCTTCGACCGCGATCTCGTCGAACGGGTTCATGCTCATTTTGACATTGGCGAGATCGACGCCGGTGCCGTCGGATTTAACCCGCGGCTTCACGTTATAATCGATCACACGCTTTACGCAGACCAGGGCTTTCATGCGATTCCAGCCTTTCCCAATAAATTACGCCGCAGCGCTTAGTTTACGTTTACGGAAACGTCAATTCGATTAGCAGTTCAAGCAACCTTGCGAACTTCGGCGACGATCTTCTTGGCCGCATCACCCAGGTCGCTGGCCGAGACGATCGGCAGGCCGGAATTCTCGAGGATCGCCTTGCCCTGCTCGACATTGGTCCCTTCAAGCCGGACCACCAGCGGCACCGACAAGTTCACTTCCTTGGCTGCGGCGACGATCCCGTCGGCGATGATGTCGCACTTCATGATCCCGCCGAAGATGTTGACCAGGATCCCCTTCACCGCCGGGTCCTGGAGGATGATCTTGAACGCCGCGGTGACCTTTTCCTTGCTCGCGCCGCCGCCGACGTCGAGGAAGTTGGCGGGGAATTCACCGTTCAGCTTAATGATGTCCATCGTCGCCATGGCGAGGCCCGCGCCGTTGACCATGCAACCGATGTTGCCGTCCAGCTTGATGTAGGCGAGGTCGTGCTTTGACGCTTCGATTTCGGCGGGGTCTTCCTCGGTCTCGTCGCGCAGCGCGACAATATCGGGGTGACGGTAAAGCGCGTTCGAATCGAAGCTCATCTTGGTGTCGAGCACCAGCAGCTGGCCGTCGCACTCTGCCAAGGGATTGATCTCGATCATCGCGCAGTCGAGTTCGATGAACGCATCGTACAGCTGCTTGCCGAGCACTTGCGCCTGCTTGGCCAGATCGCCCTTGAGCTTGAGCCCGAAAGCCAGCGCGCGACCGTAATGCGGCATGAAGCCCTGCGCCGGGTCGATCAAGATGGTGATGATCTTTTCGGGCGTGTCGTGCGCGACATCCTCGATGCTCATCCCGCCTTCGGTGCTGGCGATCATCGCGATCCGCCCGGTGGAGCGGTCGACCAGCATCGACAGATAATATTCGCTGCCGATGTCGACCCCGTCGGTGATGTAGAGCCGGTTGACCTGCTTGCCCGCATCGCCGGTCTGGATCGTGACCAGCGTGTTGCCGAGCATGTCCCTGGCGTCCGCCTCGACCGCTTCGATCGACTTTGCCAGCCTTACCCCGCCCTTAGCTTCGGCGCCCAGTTCCTTGAATTTGCCCTTGCCGCGCCCGCCCGCGTGAATCTGCGCCTTGACCACGTAAAGCGGGCCGGGGAGCTGCTTGGCAGCTTCGACCGCTTCGGCGACCGACATCGCGGCGATGCCCTTGGGGATGCCGATGCCGAATTTGGCGAGCAGTTCCTTGGCCTGGTATTCGTGGATGTTCATGGGGGTCTGGCTCTTTGCTGTGCGGCGGGCCGCGCGGCCCGGTGACGCGCCGCCTAAGCACAGCGCGGCGGGGTTGAAAAGCCCCGGCAGGCGCGTCTAGGGTAGTTTTATGAACGCCAGTTGCGAGCGATTCCTAACAATGCTGCGAATGCGCCGCCCGGCGCAGTCTTGATCGATCGCGCCCGCCTCGAAGCAATCGTGCGCGCGGCCGGTCAGCTGGCGCTGGCACGCTGGCCCGGCCACGGTCACGCGCTCGATAGCTGGGACAAGCAGCCCGGCGATCCGGTCAGCGTCGCCGATCTGGAAGTGGACCGGTTCCTCAAGGCCGCGCTGGGCCAGCTGCTGCCATCGGCGGGGTGGCTGTCGGAAGAAACCATCGACGCGCCCGAGCGGCTCGGGGCCGACCTGATCTGGCTGGTCGATCCGATCGACGGGACCAAGGATTTCATTCGCGGGCGGCCCGGCTGGTCGATCTCGGTCGCTTTGGTCAGCGCCGGACGGCCCCTGCTCGGGATCCTTGATGCGCCCGCGCGCGGCGAGTTCTGGTCGGCCGAGGCGGGGCGCGGGGCATGGCGCAATAACCTGCCGCTGAGCGCTTCGACCCGGACGGTTCTGGCCGGCGCGCGCGTCCCCGCGCAGGCCTTGCCCAAGACCGACTTTGACCTGACCCCGGTCGAGCAGCCCAATTCGATTGCGCTGCGCATCGCAATGGTCGCCGCCGATGAGGCCGATCTGCTGGCGACAGTGCGGTGGGGCTACGAATGGGATGTCGGCGCGGCGACCTTGATCGCGCGCGAGGCCGGCGCGGCGGTGAGCGATGCCTTCGGGCAGGCGCTCAGCTTCAACAAAGCTGATCCGCGCGCGTTCGGCGTGCTGGTCTGTTCGCCAGGCATCCACGCGGCGGCGGTTGAGCGGCTGGCGAGCCGGGCGCGCGAGCTGTCCGGACTGTCATAACAAAAGGGGCCCGCCGTGCGGCGAGCCCCCGTCGTTGGCTGGTTGGAAGCTAGTTCAGTTACCGGCGCGTGCGGCGGCGGCATCTTCCTGGCTAATCGGGACGATCTTGATTTCCACGCGGCGATTGCGCGCGCGGCCGTCGGTGGTGTCGTTCGAGGCGACCGGCATGGTCTCGCCGAAGCCCTGGCTGCGCAAGCGCGAAGCAGGCACTCCGCGCGAGATCAGATAGTTCATCACGGTCGCGGCGCGCTGTTCGGACAGGCGCTGGTTGAACGCATCGCTCCCGGTCGAATCGGTGTGACCGTAAACGTCGATCAGGCTTTGCGGATAGTCGATCAGGCTCTGCGCGACCTTGTCGAGCGTGGCGCGGAAAGCTGGACGCAGCGTGGCGCTGCCAACGTCGAAGGTCACGCCGTCGGGCAGGTTGACGAGGATCGCCTTGCCGCCATCGGTTTCGCTGACATCGACGCCCGAGCCGGAGGTCTGTTCGCGCAGCGTCTTGATCTGCTGGTCCATCTTGTAGCCGACCACGCCGCCGGCCACGCCGCCAAGGCCCGCGCCGACGATCCGACCGGTCTTGCCGCCGATCAATCCGCCCAAGAGGCCGCCGACCACTGCACCGCCGACACCGCCGATGGCAGTCCGCGAAATCTTCTTTTCACCCGTGTTGGGATCGGTCACGCAGGCCGAGGTGGCCATCAATGTACCGGCAACAAAGGCCGAAGTCATCCAGCGAGATTTTTTCATATTCATTCCCCTTCTCGAATACATCATTTGAAATTCGGCTACCGCCCGCGATGTGAATGGGAGGTTGACCGGCGGGCGTCAAACAAAGACAGGATTACGACCCACAGCCGCACTTCGCGTGTGGCTACATTGCTGCTAACGGTTGAAACGTGAATCCGTTTCCTTGGTCCGACGTGCTGGTGATTGCCGGCCTGATCCTGCTCAATGGCATCTTCGCCATGTCCGAGCTGGCGATCGTCTCGGCGCGCCCGGCGCGGCTGCGGATGGCGGCCGAGCGCGGCAGCGGCGGGGCCAAAGTCGCGCTCGCGCTCGCCGCCGATCCGGGCAAGCTGCTCTCGACCGCGCAAATCGGGATTACCCTGATCGGGATCATCGCGGGTGCCTATTCCGGGGCAAGCCTGGGCGGGCCGATCGGCGAGCGGCTGGCGGTACTGGGCGTGCCGGCCGATTGGGCCCCGCAATCGGGCTTCATCATTGCCATTGCGGCGACCACCTATTTCAGCCTCGTGGTGGGTGAACTGGTGCCCAAGCAGATCGCCCTGCGCGCGGCTGAGCCGCTCGCCATGATCGCCGCGCCGGCAATGAAACTGCTCAGCCGAATCACCGCGCCGCTGGTCTGGTTGCTCGATCGCTCGTCGGCGGTGCTGCTGCGGCTGTTCGGGGTCAGCCACAAGGGCGAGCATGTCTTGAGCGCCGAGGAACTGCAGATGATCTTCGCCGAAGCGACGCGGTCGGGTGCGATCGAGGAAGACGAACGCCAGATCATGACCGGGATCATGCGGCTCGCCGACCGTCCGGTGCGCGAAGTGATGACGCCCAGAATCGAGCTCGACACGATCGACCGCAAGGCGAGCGAAGAGGAACTGCGCGCCGCGATCAAGGGCAGTCCCCATTCGCTGCTGCCGGTGGCCGACGGCAGCCCCGACAACATCGTCGGCGTGGTCAAGGTCAAGGACGTGCTCGCGGTGCTGCTGGCCGGGCGCAAGGTCAACCTGCCCAAACTGATGCGCAAGGCCGAGATCGTCCCCGACCAGCTCGATGCGATGGACGCGCTGCGGCTGCTCCAGCAATCCGGCGTAGCGATGGCGCTGGTCCACGACGAATACGGGCATCTCGAAGGCGTGGTCACTCCGGCCGATCTGCTCTCGGCGATTGTCGGCAATTTCGCCAGCCACCAGGACGAAGGCGATGAACCGCTGCTGGTCTTGCGCGAAGATGGCTCACTGCTGATGGCGGGAGCCTTGCCGGTCGACGCCCTGATCGACCGACTCGGCCTCGAACTGCCCGACGACCGCGACTATGCCACCGCGGCGGGCTACGTCCTGTCGGTGCTCAAGCGGCTGCCGCACGAGGGCGAGCATTTCACCGAGCAGGATTGGCGCTTCGAAGTGGTCGACATGGACGGGCGCAAGATCGACAAGCTGCTGGTCAGCAAGGTGCCGGTGAAGAGAGCGGTTGTGCCGGAATAGGGTTCACGCGGAGGCGGGGAGGAGCGGAGAAGGGAAGCAAGAGACTGCTCTCGCAAAGGCGCAAAGGCGCGAAGATTTAATTCTGCGCCGCAGGCGCTTGATCTAATCCACGGCATTCGCTTGCTGAGTATCTGAGGCTTTACGGAGCTTCGCCCAAAGCGAGACTTCTTTGCGCCTTTGCGAGAGCCAAATCCTTCCTCTCTCCGCTGCTCCGCACCTCCGCGCGTATCCAATCGAAAAGGGCCCGCCTTGCGGCGAGCCCTTCTGAATCTACAGGACTGGAAAATCAGCCGCCGATGGTGGTGGTCGCCTCGCGGCCGTCGCCTTCGGGCGCGCCGACGATGTCGCGCACGACCGAACCTTCATCGACCGTCTGGGTCGCGGGATCGCCCACGGTCGAGCGGATCGACGGCGCGGCCTGCCCGGCCTTGTTGCCCACCGAAGTCTCCACGCCCGAGCGCGGCTGCGGGCTGCCAAACAGCACGGTCGAGGTCTGCTGCGCAGTGCTCGCGTCGGTCGGGCGCGGCGCGCCCGGGGTCGGCGGGGTCAGCGCGAAATCGGGCGGCACCACCAGCGGCGCCTGGCGCTGCACGGCGAATTCATCGGGGCGCGAGCGGTTGAACAGCCCGCCGCCGCCGCAGCTTGCCAGCAGCAGCGCCGAAGCCGAAACGAGGATCACACCAGTGGTCTTACGCATTTTAAGTCTCCGTAGCGGGAGCGCCCGCTTCTTGTGGTCGCTTTTCGCGGATTAGGAAGCTGCGGGCAAGGATAATAACCACCCCGATCGTGATCGCCGCATCGGCCAGGTTGAACACCAGGAACGGCTGGAATGTGCCGAAGTGGAGGTCGGCATAGTCGACCACGTAGCCAAAGCTCACCCGGTCGCGGATATTGCCGAGCGCGCCGCCGAGCACCATGCCGAGCGGGATAATCTCGCCCAGCTTGCGTTCGCGCAGCAGCCAGACCAGCACGACCAGCGCGATGGCAGCGGTCATGGCGACGAGCGCCCAGCGCATGGCTTCGGACTGCGCGGTGAAGATGCCGAGCGAGACGCCGTAATTGTGGGTGCGGGTGAAATTGAAGATCGGGTTCACGAAGAGCTGATCGCGTTCCTGGACCAGCCCGAGCGGCCCGGTCACCCACCACTTGACCGCCTGGTCGGCGATAAAGATCAGCGCGGCCAGGATGAGGCCGAAGGTGCGGTTGCGGGTCATGCGTGCGCGTCCATGCCGCTCACCACCTGATCGCAACGTGAACAAAGCGCACCGTCCTCGGTGACCTCGGGCAGGTGCCGCCAGCAGCGGTCGCATTTGTGGTTGGTGGTTTTGGCGAGAAGGATTTCTTCCTTCGAAGCATCAACGACAATGGTGCAGCTGGAGACGATTGCGAGCTCAGCAAAGTCGATGCTTTGCAAGAGAGCTTTGTCGTCTTCATCGAGCACCGTCAGGGTTATGTCGCCTTCTAGGCTTGATCCAATTTCCTTGCTTCGCCGAAATGGTTCAATTCCAGTTGTCACAGCGCGGCGGAAATAGCTTAGGCGATCCCATTTGGCCTCGATGTCAAAGTCTCTCCACGCGGAATCAACTTCCGGCCACTCCAGCAAATGCACGCTGTCTTCATCAGGAAACCGCGTCGCCCAAACTTCCTCGGCGGTAAACACCAGCACCGGTGCCGCATAGCGCACCAGCGCGTGGAACAGTGTGTCGAGCACAGTGCGGTAGGCTTGGCGCTTCGCCGTGCCTTCCGGCAGCATTGGTCCGACGTCGCAATAGAGCGAATCCTTGCGGATATCGAAAAAGTAGGCGCTGAGGTCTTCGTTGCAGAAATCGGTCAACGCACGGACGTAAGTGTTGAAATCGAAGGAATCGACAGCGTCTCGGAGCTTCGTGTCAATTTCCGCCAGATTGTGAAGCATGTAGCGTTCCAGCTCGGGCATCGCCGAGGCCTCGACCCGTTCCGCCTCGCTGAACCCCTCCAGCGCGCCCAGCAGATAGCGGAAGGTGTTGCGCAGTTTGCGATACTGGTCGGACACGCCCTTGAGGATTTCGTCGCCGATCCGGTGGTCTTCGGTAAAATCGACCGTCAGCGCCCACAACCGGACGATGTCGGCGCCATAAACCTCCATCACCTTGAGCGGATCGGTGGTGTTGCCGAGCGACTTGGACATTTTCATGCCCTTGGCATCCATCGTGAAGCCGTGCGTCAGCACCGCCTTGTACGGCGCATGGCCGCGCGTGGCGCAGCTTTCGAGCAGGCTGGACTGGAACCAGCCGCGATGCTGGTCGCTGCCTTCGAGGTAGATGTCGGCGAGGGGGCCGCAGTAACCCTCGGGCCGGGTCAAGTCAGGCCAGCGCCCGCTTGCGAGCACGAAGGCGTGGGTGCTGCCCGAATCGAACCACACGTCGAGAATGTCGGTGACCCGCTCGTAATCGTCGGCGCGGTAGTCGCTGCCGAGGTATTCCTGCGCGCGCTCGTCGCTCCAGGCATCGACGCCGTCCGCTTTCACTGCCGCGACAATGCGCGCGTTGACGGCGGGATCGTCAAGGTACTGGTTCGTGCCCAGCTTGACGAACAGCGTGATCGGCACGCCCCACGCGCGCTGGCGGCTGAGCACCCAGTCGGGCCGCCCTTCGACCATCGAGCCGAGCCGGTTGCGGCCTTTTTCGGGCACGAACCGCGTATCGGCGATGGCCTGCATGGCGATCTGGCGCAACGTGGCAGTGTCGTGCAGCACCGCCCCGCCTTCGTTCTCCCAGCCCTTTTCAGCGAGGGTTTTGGCGTGCGGCAGATCGACCGGGCGATCCATCGGCACGAACCACTGCGGGGTGCAGCGATAGATCACCTTGGCCTTGGAGCGCCACGAATGCGGGTACGAATGTTTGTAATCGGCACTGGCAGCAAGCAGCCCGCCGGCCTCACGCAAGGCCTCGCAAATCGGCCCGTCGGGCGCGTTGAACTTGGCGTTGATGACCGAGCCCTGCCCGCCCAGCCAGCCCCAGTCGTCGCGGTACTTGCCGTCGGCTTCCACCGCGAACACCGGCTCGATTCCGGCCGACTTGCACAGCGCGAAATCGTCCTCGCCGTGATCGGGCGCCATGTGGACGAGGCCGGTGCCGGTGTCGGTGGTAACGAAGTCGCCGGGCAGGAATGGACGGGGCTTGGCGAAGAACCCGCCGAGGTGGTGCATCGGGTGGCGGGCGATTGCGCCTTCAAGCGCCCAGCCGCCCTTGTAGTATGTGTGGACGTAATCGCTGTTATCGAATTCGCAGCCGACGCGCTTGAGGAAGGTCGGCACCAGTGCCGTCGCAACCAGCAGTAGCTTGCCTCGCCAAGCCTCAAGTTGCGGATTGTCGTCAATCTCGCCGGTCTTGATTTCAAAGAGCGAGTAATCAACCTCAGGCCCATAAGCCAAAGCCTGGTTCACCGGGATCGTCCACGGTGTCGTCGTCCAGATCACCGCATAGGCACCGACCAGTTCCGCAATCGGCGACTCAACAATCTCGAACGCCACATCGATCTGGGTCGAGACCACATCCTCGTATTCGATCTCGGCCTCGGCCAGCGCCGTCTTTTCAACCGGCGACCACATCACCGGCTTGGCTCCGCGATAAAGCTGGCCCGATTCCGCGAACTTCATCAGCTCGGCGACGATCGTGCCTTCGGCCTGCGCATCCATCGTCAGGTAGGGATGATCCCAGTCGGCGTTGATGCCCAGTCGCTTCAATTGCTCGCGCTGCACATCGACCCAGCCTTGCGCATAGGCGCGGCATTCGGCGCGGAACTCGATCGGATCGACCTGGTCCTTGTCGAGCTTCTTCTTGCGGTAAAGCTCCTCGACCTTCCACTCGATCGGCAGCCCGTGGCAGTCCCACCCCGGCACATACGGCGCGTCCTTGCCCAGCAGGTTCTGCGTGCGGCAGACCATGTCTTTCAGGATATGGTTGAGCGCGTGGCCGATGTGCATATCGCCATTGGCGTAAGGCGGGCCATCGTGGAGGATGAACTTCGGAGCGCCCGCGCGGGCATCGCGCAATTGCCGGTACAGATCCCCGTCCAGCCAGCGCGCTAGAATATGCGGCTCTTTGGCGGGGAGCCCGGCCTTCATCGGGAAGTCGGTCTTCGGCAGGAAGACGGTGTCTCGGTAATCGCGCGGTTCGGTCATGACCGGCGGGCCTTAGCGAGCGCGGCTCGGTTTCGCAAATCCTCCCCGCCCTTCGACAGGCTCAGGAGGGGAGGGGAACCAGCGCAGCTGGTGGAGGGGTACAGGCCAGTGGTCCTGCCCTCGCGATGTTGCGATCACCGCGCGTGCCCCTCCACCATGCAAGAGCATGGTCCCCCTCCCCCCGAGGAGGAGGATTAGTCCCGCGCTTTGCGCCGCGCCTCGAGCCCGGCCGCCGTCTCCGCTTCCTGCCGCGCATTGCGGTGGTTGGCGGCGGGGTGGAGCGCGGGGCCGATGGTCCAGATATCGTCGACCCAGACCGTGCCGGTGAAGGTCGAGGGCACCTGGCCGAGCTGTTCGGGCAGGTCGAGGCCCAGCGGTGCCTGGCCCGATGAATAGGGGCCCATCAGGATCACGTGCCCGCCAACCGCCGCCATTCGCGCCTGGACTTTGTTGGGCCAGCCGGCGAAAGCCCACTGGAAGTTGAGCGGCACCGCGATGGTGCCATTGCGGCAGGCCTCTGGCGTCATGGCGAACCAACCCTGGAGCAGATAGGCCTTGGTGCAGGCCTTGATCCCTTCGGCGCTGTAGGCCCAGACCCCGGGGAAAGCGGCCCGGATCGCCGCCAGTTCGGCCTCGGGCGCGGAGAACGCATCGCCGATCTTGACCACGTCGCGCCCGGCTGCCTTGAGCGCGGCGACCAGGCGCTGCGCTTCGTCGGGGGTCTTGCCCTTGAGGTTATAGAGCAGCGGTCCGTCGGGCATTGCGACGAGCGCTTGTTCGATGCTGGGGATATAGCCCAGCGCCTTGCCGCGGAACGGGAAGCTCTTGCCGCCGTCCGCCGTGTAACCATAGCCCGCGTCGAGCGCTTTCAATTGCGCGAGGGTCATGTCCTTGACCTCGCCCGTGCCATCGGTCCGGCAATCCAGCGCATGGTCGTGAAACAGCGCAAGCTTGCCGTCGGCGGTGGGGGCAATGTCGACCTCGATCATCGCCGCGCCAAGGCTGTCGGCCATTTGCAGGCCGGGCAGGGTATTCTCGAGGTAATCGTGCACCGGCAGCTCGATCCGGCTCGCGGTGCAGCCTTCGTTGCCGAGGCTCTGGTGGCTGAACTGCTGCGCCGTGCCGCGGTGCGCGAGCAGGTGGACATAGCCTCTGGGCGGTTGCGCCAGCCAGCTGGCGTTGACGAACGTCATGGCGAGGAATGAAATTGCCAGCACCAGCGCCCCGCGCTTGATCCATTTCATGCCTGCAATATTCCCCGCGCCTGATCGCAATCGCGCGCCATCTGCGCGGTCAGTTCTTCGAGTGAATCGAATTTCGCCTCGTCGCGCAAGTGCTGGTGCAGCGCGACTTCGATTTCGGCCCCGTAAAGATCGCCTGACCAATCGAACAGGAAGGTCTCGAGCAGTTCGATCGGCGGATCGAAGCTCGGCCTGATGCCAAGGTTGGCGGCCCCGGGCACCACGGTCCCGTCGGGCAACCGCGCGGTGACGGCGTAGATGCCGTAGCGCGGGCGCAGATAGCTGCCCAATTCGAGGTTGGCGGTCGGATAGCCGATGCTGCGCCCGAGCTTGGCCCCGTGCTGGACGGTCCCGCGAATCGCAAATGGGCGGGTCAGCAATTCCGCCGCGCCCGCGCAGTCCCCGGCCTTGAGCGCATCGCGGATCCGGCTCGACGAGACCACCTCGCCGTGTTCGGCCACCGGGCCGATGGCGCGCGCCGCCATGCCATTTTGCGCGGCCAGATCGGCCAGCACCGCGACATTGCCGGTGCGGCCTTTGCCGAAGGTGAAGTCCTCGCCGGTCACCACCGCGAAGGCACCCAGCCGCGCCGCTAGCAGGTCGGCAACGAACTGTTCGGCGGTGGTTTCCGCGAGCGCCTTGCCGAACTGGAACACCAGCATCGCGTCGGCCCCGGCCGCCGCGAACAGGTCCTGCCGCTGACCTAGCGTGGTCAGCCGGAACGGCGGCGCAGAGGGCGCGAAGTAGCGCACCGGATGCGGATCGAAAGTCGCGATGATCCCGGGGCGGCCCTGGCCCTTGGCCCAATCGAGCGCGGCCTTGGCGACCGCCTGGTGGCCCGCATGGAACCCGTCGAAATTGCCCAGCGCGATCACCGCGCCGCGAAATTCAGGCGGCAGCGGTTGGCTGGCGTCGAGGCGGGGAATGGTCATCCGGAAATCCTCCCCTTTTGGGGGAGGTGGCCCGCCAAAAGCGGGTCGGAGGGGGTTTGAGTTCGGTCTAGCATGCCCCCACCGTCAGCGCTTCGCGCTGCCACCTCCCCCAGAGGGGGAGGAGCGAAGTTGCGGCAGCGGCAGCAACCCCGCACGGATCACCCGCAGCGCATTGCCGCCCATCACGGCGCGGATCTGCTGCGGGGAGAAGCCCTCGTCCAGCAGGGCCTGGGTTACCTGGACCAGCTGCGAGGTATCGAACCGGACGGTCGTGGCCCCGTCGTAATCGCTGCCCAAACCGACGTAGTCGATCCCGACCAGATCGCGGACATATTTGATCGCCTTGGCGACCGCGCGCGGGGAGGTGTCGCACGCCGCCGCATCCCAGTAACCGATCCCGACCACCCCGCCGGTGCGCGCCACGCCCTTGATCTCGTCGTCGGTCAGGTTGCGGTTGACCTGGCAAGTCGCCTGCACCCCGCCGTGGCTCGAGACCACCGGGCGGCGCGCCATGGCGAGTACCTCGGCGAGGCACTGGTGGCTGCAATGGGCAATGTCGACGATCATGCCGCGATCTTCCATCAGGCCGACAATTTGCCGCCCAAACGGAGTCAATCCGCCCTTCCTCTCGCCGTGCATCGATCCGGCGAGCTCGTTGTCGAAGAAGTGCGTGAGGCCCGCCATGCGGAAGCCGGCAGCGTAAAGCTTGGCGAGATTTTCGGGCTTGCCTTCAAGGTCATGCAGCCCCTCGATCGACAGCATCGCGCCGACCGGACCGCCTGCCGAAGCATGCTTGCCGAGCAGCCGGTCGAGGCTGAACGGATCGGTCACCTTGACCAGCCGGCCCTGCGCCAGCGCCACCGAGCGGTCGAGCTTGGCGGCATGGAATAGCGACCGGGCGAGCAGCGAGGTCCAGGTCGCCGCAGGCTGGCGCTGCGCGATCAGCAAGGCTGGCAGTACGTCCGAATCCGAGGGATTGCTGTCGTAATTGAGCCCTCGGGGGCTCTTGGTGGTCGAGGCGAAGACCTGCAGCGTCACGTTGCCCGCAGTGAGCCGGGGCAGATCCTCATGCCCGCGTCCGCCAGCTTCAGTCAGCTCGCGCGCCCACATCAAAGTGTCGGAATGGAGGTCGACGATGTGCAGGCTGCGGTGCAGCGCCGCTGCCTCAGGCGAGACCGCGATCAGCGGCTTGCCATCGATCTTGTTCATGCTGGCTTCGAGATAGCCGGGGAGCACGCCGAAAAAGCCGATCAGCGCGACCGCAATTATCGCCAGCGGTATCCAGTATCGTTTGCGCATGCCCCGCGTTCCCCCTCAGGTGCCGGGTTTACGCAGCAATGTGACGAAATCAAACCCCGGGCTACGGCCTTGTGCCGGGTGGTGCTCGCGGAAGGCTTCGGACCAGTCGCCGCGGTCGAACTCGGGGAACAGCGCATCGCCCGGCGGGCTGAGGTGAACTTCGGTCAGCTCGATCCGGTCGGTCAGCGGCAAGGCCTCGGCAAAGAGCGCGGTGCCGCCAAAAATAACGATATGCGGCGCGTTGGCGAGCTTGAGTGCGGCGGCGAGCGACACTGCGGGCTCGGCCCCCTCGGCGCTCCAATTCAAATTGCGGGTGACCACGATGTGCCGGCGCCCGGGGAGCGGGCCGGGGAGCGATTCAAAGGTCTTGCGGCCCATCACCAAGGGCTTGCCCATGGTCAGCGCCTTGAGCCGGCGAAAGTCCTCCGAAATGTGCCACGGGATCGCGCCATCGGCACCGATCACCCGGTTGTCGGCCACCGCTGCAACGATGAACACTTCGCCGCGGTTCACAGCGTGAGCCGGGTGACGTGACCCATCTTGCGCCCCGGCCGGGCTTCGCCCTTGCCGTAGAGGTGGACGTGGTTGGCGGGATCGGCGAGCAAGCCCGACCAGTCCTGCGCGTCGTCGCCGATCAGGTTGTGCATCACCACCCCGCGCGCCGCCAGTCGCGTATCGCCGAGCGGCAGGCCGCAGACCGCGCGAATGTGGTTCTCGAACTGGCTGGTCAGCGCGCCTTCGATCGTCCAGTGCCCCGAATTGTGGACCCGCGGGGCCATTTCGTTGAACACCGGGCCGGCCTCGGTCGCGAAGAATTCGAACGCCGCCACCCCGACGTAGCCCAGCGCAGCCGCGACCTTTGCGGCGAGCGCGCGTGCCTCCGCGACTTGCGCTTGCACTTCCGCGGGGGCCGGGACCCGCGACACGTCGAGCACGCCGTGCTGGTGGACGTTCTCGGCGCTGTCCCAGAACAGCATCTGGCCGTCCTGCCCGCGGCACAGGATCACGCTGAACTCGTGCTCGAACGCGACCAGCCCCTCGTAAAGCATCGGTTGCTGGCCGAGCGGGATGCCCTCGGCCTCGTGATCGTTGCTAATGCGAAACTGGCCTTTGCCGTCATACCCCTCGCGCCGGGTCTTGAGGATCCCGGGCGAGCCGATCCGGACCAGAGCCTGTTGTAAATCCTCGGCCGTATCGACCGCCATGAACGGCGCGGTCCGCCCGCCCAGTTCGGCGACAAACTGCTTCTCGGTCAGCCGATCCTGCGCGACTTCGAGCGCGCGCAAGGGCGGGAACAGCGCCGCCGCGCCAAGCGCCGCGAGCGGGGTCACCGGGACATTCTCGAACTCATAGGTGATCACTGCGCAGTCCGCTGCGAACTCGGCCATTGCCGCACTGTCATCCCACGCGGCGGTGGTCTGGTCCGCGCAGACCGCACCCGCGACGCTGCCGGGCTCGGGCGTATAGACATGGCAGCGATAACCCAGCTGCGCCGCCGCAGTGGCCAGCATTCGCCCGAGCTGTCCGCCGCCCAGGATGCCGATGGTCGAGCCGGGCGGAATCATGCGGCTCAGGCGGGCCGCTCGGCCACACCGGCGCTTTGCGCGGCGCGGTAGGCTTTGACCCGTTCGCTCAGCGCAGGATCGCCGAGCGCCAGGATCGAGGCGGCGAGCAGTCCCGCATTGGTCGCTCCGGCCTCGCCAATCGCCAAGGTTCCGACCGGCACGCCGGCGGGCATCTGGACGATCGAGAGCAGGCTGTCCTGCCCTGACAGCGCCTTCGATTGCACCGGCACGCCGAGCACCGGCAGGTGCGTCATGCTCGCCACCATCCCGGGCAGATGCGCAGCGCCGCCCGCTCCGGCGATAATCACCTTGAAACCTTGGTCCGCCGCACCCTGCGCGAACTCGACCAGCCGCTGCGGGGTCCGGTGCGCCGAAACGATCCGCGCATCGTAAGTCACGCCCAGCGCGTCGAGCGCCTGCGCGGCGCATTGCATCGTCGCCCAGTCCGACTGGCTGCCCATAACGATTGCGACGGGTGGGTTCATCTTACCGCTCCGCCAGGTAATAACGCTCGGCAGCGTTCAGATCGCTGTCGAGCTCATAGACAATCGGCTGCCCGGTCGGGATTTCCAGCCCGGTAATCTCGTCGTCCGAAATTCCCGACAGGTGCTTGACCAGCGCGCGCAGCGAATTGCCGTGCGCGGAAATCAGCACGCATCGGCCCGAGCGCAGCACCGGCACGATCGCGTCCTCGTAATAGGGCAGCACCCGCGCGATCGTGTCCTTGAGGCTCTCGGTCGAGGGGATCGCGATCCCGGCATAGCGCGGGTCGGCCTTCAGATCGAACGTGCTGCCGTCCTCGAGCACCGGCGGCGGAATATCGAAGCTGCGCCGCCACACTTTGACCTGGTCCGCGCCGTACCTCGCCGCAGTCTCGGCCTTGTCGAGCCCGGTCAGTCCGCCATAGTGACGCTCATTGAGCCGCCAATCCTTGGTCTCGGGAATCCACACCCGCCCGGCGGCTTCGAGCGCCAGATGCAACGTGCGGATCGCGCGGGTCTGCAGGCTGGTGAAGGCCACGTCGGGCAGCATATGCTTGGCCGCCAGCAACGTTCCGGCGGCGCGCGCTTCGGCCTCGCCCTGCGCCGTCAGGTCGACATCCCACCACCCGGTGAAACGGTTTTCCAGGTTCCACTGGCTCTGGCCGTGGCGGACGAGAATGAGACGAGGCAAAAGGATGTGCTCCGTGGTGGGCCGCAAACAAGCTGCGCCCTAACTGGTCTGTTCGCCCTTGGGAAGCACCTCAACCGCGTCGGCCGCGCGGGCCTGGTCCTTGCGGCGCTTCAGGTTCTCGCGCAGCGCGGCGGCCAGACGCTGATCACGCGGCGAGAGGGTGGGCTTTTCAGGCATTGGCAATCTCTCGATGCTATCGAGCCAGTCGCTTGACAAAGCAAGGGGCCACGGCCAATAGCGCGCCCCTGCCCGCCGCGCCATTTGCGCCCGGGCTGCGAGCGGAATGGTGTGCTGCTGTAGCTCAGTGGTAGAGCGCATCCTTGGTAAGGCTGAGGTCGGGAGTTCAATCCTCCCCAGCAGCACCATTCCGTGCTAAGTATCTGTTTTTGTTGCGTATTTTCCCAATCGGGCGGGAAACGGGCGGGAAACCGCGCGCTTTGCGGCTTGGCTTTTCCGGGACAGGACAGAGATCCGGATTTTGCCGGGATTTGGAGCGTATCTCGCGTCCGGAATCTCAGAAGGCGATTTTCGTGTCCTGTGGGGCAAAAAGTTGAGGTCGCGATTTTAATCGATGTTGCGGAGCACCATTCCGCAAACCACGAGACCCGAAATCCGAGGCGTCGACTGCGGATTCACAGAAACCCCGCAGTTCTGCGCGGTTTCGCGCACTGGCTCTAGGAGTTGAGGACAGAGGCGCCTCGCAAGAGTCCGAAGCGACGACCAATATCGCCACTGATCTCAAGTGGCCATTTTCCTGTCCTGTGGTTGGTTTAGGGCTAATGGCTCAGCGAAAGCCGAGCGTGTGCCGCTGATCATCCCAGTCCATGGGAAGTTCGGAACAACGCAGCAGCGAGCGAGCAGTGAGTTCAACTGGCTGGCGACCTTCAAGGATCGCCGCAGTAACATCGGGCGCAAGGAATCTCAGCCTTGCGAGGCGCACAAGATGGCTGCGCTCGACCGGATTGGCCGGGCGCTCGTCGTTGGCAAGCTGATGCCAGGCAGCCCAGCCGCGGCGGACGAGATCGATCAAGTTCTGATCCTTGCTGGCGGGCTGCGCGTCGGGAGCGGTGTAGACCAGCCGGAGTTCGATGCCGCGGCGCTTCAGTGCGACCGGATTGTCGATAGCGATCGGTTCTTCGAGAAGGCTGTCCAGGCCACCGATGCGCAGTACTTCGGCAAGGCGGCTGCGATCGAGTTCGAGGCGGAGGTTGTGCTGCTCGATCGTCACCTTGACGTCGAGCAGTTCGAGCGTTGTGCTGAGTGCGGCTCCGTCACCTACTGCGGGCGCAAGTTGCGCGGCTCTGTTGGTTGCGGTCTCGGTCAAGCCGGTCGAGCCCAGTTCGCTGTCCAGCCGGGCCGCGTCGGCGAGGAACCGGGCCAGCGCATTTTGCACCAGTTGCTCGATGTCGCCTGCTGGCAGGCGCCATCCGTTCCGGTTGTCGCGGGTGCTGTTGACGTAATAGCGGTACTTGCGTCCGCCTTTGTTGCCATAGGATCCGATCAGCCGCTTTCCCTGAGTATCGAAGATGCGACCGGACAAGACGTTGATCAGACCAGTTCGCGGGCGCTTCGCGGAACCAGAGATGCGCCGTTGCACTTGATCCCAGAGTTCTTCATCGATGATCGCCTCGTGCTCACCCGGGTGAACCTGGCCCTTGTGACTGACCACCCCGAGATAGATGCGGTTACCGAGGATGTGGCGAATGCCACCGTGACGGAACGGGGTCCCGCCGAATGGGCGACCATCGCGCGTTGTGCGCGGCTTCGAGCGAACCCCGCTTGCGGCGAGTTCGGGCAGCATCTGCTCAATCGAATTTGCGGTAAGGTAACGATCGAAGATGTGCCGCAACTGCTTGGCTTCGATTTCGTTGATCGCCAGCTTGCGGTTGGCGACATCGTAGCCGAACGGGATCGGCCCTCCCATCCACATGCCCTTGCGCTTCGATGCGGCAACCTTGTCGCGGATCCGCTCGCCAGTGACTTCGCGCTCGAACTGGGCGAACGAGAGCAGCATGTTGAGGGTAAGCCTGCCCATACTGGTTGTGGTGTTGAACGACTGGGTGATGGAGACAAAACTCGCCCCGGCCTTGTCGAGCACCTCGACGATCTTGGCGAAGTCGGCGAGACTGCGGGTCAGTCGGTCGATCTTGTAGAGCAGGATAATGTCGACCTTGCCCGCGGCGACGTCGGCGAGCAACCGCTTGAGTGCTGGCCGCTCCAGATTGCCGCCCGAGAACCCACCGTCATCGTAGCGTTCGGACACCATCGTCCAGCCTTCGTGACGCTGGCTCAGCGCATAGGCTGAACAGGCTTCGTACTGCGCATCGAGGCTATTGAACTCTTGCGACAGTCCATCTTCGGTCGACTTCCGGGTGTAGACCGCGCAGCGGATGGGCCGGGCGCTAGGACCGGTCATGGCCGTTTGGGCCGCTTGAGGCCGAAGAAGCGCGGACCCGATTGATGCGAGCCAGTGATCTGCCGCGCGATCATTGTCAGCGAACTCCAGGTTCGCCCAGCAAAGTCGAAGCCATCGGCTGTCACCAGCACTGAGTACCTTGTGCCGTTCCACTCGCGCATCAGTCGGGTGCCGGGTTTGAGCTTAAGTGGCGGCTCGGGCATCGCTGAAGTCTTTCCGGCTGCAGCTGCCTCCAGTTGCTTGCGAAGCACGACCGGGAGTCCGCCGAACTTTCGTTCCTGCCGCTCATAGGCGAGTGCGCGGCGCAGCAGCGAAGGAGCGATGTCCGGCATCGGCGCGGCGAATATTTCCGCCCACGCCGATGCCAGCGCCGCGCCGTCGAGAGCAGCAATCGAGTCGAGATCGTTTGCGAGCCAGCCCATCAGGCGTTGCTGCTCTCGATCCGGTAACGGCGCACGCCATCAGCCTTGTCGCTCACCACTTGGTGTCCCTTCTTCTTGAGGCCGGTCAGAGCAGCCCGGGTGGTGTGCGGTAGCCAACCGGTGGCCGCGACCATCTCGTCGAGCGTAGTGCCGCCATCGCGCTTCAGGAGTGTTACGACGAGGTCGGATTTGTTGACGCGCGGCTCGGTCAGGGCTGGCGGCACGGCTTCCGGCGCGCGCGCCATCTTGCGAGGCCACTTGATGGCGGGCTTGCTGGCAGCTGTTTGCGCTTCGATTACATCGGTCATGGGTGGTTCTCCTTGGAGGGAGCGGCATTGTGCCGATCCCACCACCCAAGACCCTGCCGATCGCATCGGTCAGGGCGGCGCGGCCTCTCTGGCGCCGCGATTCAATGACATCACCAATGCTTGCCTTGCAGGCGAAGTCCAATGGAATGTCGCCTTGTGCGGACGATCCGGAAAGGCGGGTTTGAAGTGCCGTGTACGAAAAGCTGCCCGTCATTCATCGTGGTCCAAACAAGCGACGGCGTTGCAATTATGTCAGCGTTGCAGCCCATCGCCAGCTGAGCGGCGGCAATCTCTGTTCGGCCATTCCGGCCGTCGGAGAAATGCCATGGGACATTCAGACCTAGACCCCGCTGTTCACGAGCGCCGCCCTTGGAACGCTGGACAAAATGTAGGCCCCAAACGCCCACTCAAACCGCGCGACATCTGGGCCATTCGTTTCTATCTCGACGAACACAAACGCATGCGCGATCGAGCGTTGTTTGACCTGGCGATCGACAGCAAGTTGCGTGGCTGTGATCTCGTCAAGCTCAAGATTGGTGATGTCGCCAGCGGAGGCCACATTCGCAACCGCGCGACGGTTGTAAAACAGAAGACCGGCAGACCGGTTCAATTCGAGATCATGACGGAGGTACGCAAGAGCCTGGAAACCTGGTTGCAGCGCCGTGGCGGCACAATCCTCGATTTCGTCTTCCCAAGCCGGATCGATTATATGGGCCACCTCAGCACGAGGCAATACGCACGCCTTGTTGACGAGTGGGTTGCAACGATCGGTCTCGATAGCCGCGAATATGGCACGCATTCGATGCGGCGAACAAAGGCGTCACTCATTTACAAAGCGACGGGAAACCTGCGGGCCGTGCAGATCTTGCTCGGCCACACCAACATCGAGAACACCGTTAGATATCTTGGCGTAGACGTTGACGATGCCCTGACGTTGTCAGAGCGGACCGACATCTAGTCGATTGCCGGCCTTCGGACACGTTGGGGGCCGGCAATTCGCTCTGAGGCTCGGAAGCCGCCTGTCCGGTGTAAAGCGCGGTATAAAAATGGGCCATTCCCCGGTTTAAAAAGGGGC